>JADFLR010000028.1 GCA_022564295.1 Bacteroidota bacterium
CAGGGAGATTCTCCAAATGTGAAGTTCCCAAGAGTACAGGGAATTGAATGTGTTGGCACGGTGGAAGAAGATGCCTTAGGAAAATACAAAAAGGGACAACAGGTGGCTGCTATAATGGGTGGCATGGGTAGAGACTTTGACGGAGGCTATGCAGAATATACGCTTGTACCTGAAAAGATAGTCTTCCCTTTTCACAGCGGGCTCCCGTGGGCAACTTTAGGAGCCATCCCTGAAATGTTTCAAACAGTTTCGGGTTCTTTGAATCAGGCTTTGAAAGTAAGGAGAAATGAGGTCTTATTGATTCGCGGCGGTACTTCATCCATTGGAATGTTAGCTTGTCAACTGGCAAAACAACTTGGCTTAAAAGTTATCTCAACGACCAGAAAACCTGAGAAAGAGGAATACCTAAAGGCGAATGGTGCAGACCTTGTTATTATTGATAATGGAAATATCAAAGAGAAGGTGAAAAATCTATTTCCAGATGGCGTAGATAAGGTACTGGAACTTATTGGTACACGAACCCTAAAAGATTCATTAAAGTGTATAAAGCCCGGAGGGATGGTATGTATCACAGGAATTTTAGGAGGTGAGTGGACGATGAAAGAATTCACACCACTGGGGGATATCCCTTCTCTCGGAAGATTGACAGTTTACATGGGTGAAGCCGGGAATCTTCAAATAGAATCACTTCAAGAATTTATTGATGCTGTTGAGAGCGGAGATATCAGGATTACCATCGATAGGATCTTCAAGTTGGATGAGATAGTTGAGGCTCATAAGTACATGGAAAGCAATCAGGCGATAGGAAAAATTGTGGTTGAAATATAAGGAGCGCATACAACAGTGTATCATCATGACCAAGTTTATCACTCAAAATTATACTAAGAGGAAAAATTATGATCTCATTAATCAATTTTTTATCTAACATTTAGCATTAAATTAGACTATTACAATTAACATCCGATGATACGAAAATCAAATTGTATGATAATAACATAATAGAATCGAACCAAATAAAAAGGAGTTTAAAAAATGAAAAAATTAAGACAAACCTCCCCTAATAAATGGGTGGGCGCAATAAGAACAATGCTGGGAATAATGTTTTTAATGACCGGAATAATGAAACTTACATTTGCCGAATTTGGTTCAGCATGGTCTATACAATTAATTGAGGCTGAAATTCCTTTCTATACAATTAATTATTGGCTTGTTCCCGTCTTCGAAATTATATTAGGTACAATTTTAATTACGGGCTTTTATTCCAGAATTGGCGCCGTAATGATAATACCGATAATGTTAGTTGCAATATATGTTCATATAACTGTTAGTAATCCGGCAGCTTTTCCCGCTCAACCACAAGAGCCATTTATTCCGATTGCCGTTATAATAATGGCTGTAATTGTTTTAATTAAAGGTGGGGGGAATTGGAGTCTGGATTTGAAAACCACAGAATAAAATAAGACCAAATAGCATTAAAAAACATATTAACCAAAGTGTTAAAAACAATTAATAAATAATGAGGAGTGAAAAGTAAATTGGAGATTTCGTTATGATTGGAAATAAAATAAAAGGACTTGGAGAGGTTGTATTAAGAGTTAAAAATATGGGGGCGGTAAAAGACTTTTATCAAAACACTATTGGATTGGAATTACTTAGGGATGGAAACGGGTACACCTTCTTTAAAATCGCCGAAGGATACAGAGGACATTTTCAAATTTTGGCTCTATTTGAATCCTCAATTCCAACTGCTTTTGGACAAGTTCGTGATAATATTAAAGTTAATAATTCAAGCCTTCACCACCTTGCATTAGAAATCGATAAAAATGATTATGATATAATTCTGAAAAAATTAAAAACAGCAGGAATTGAATTGAAAACACAAAAATTTGAATGGGTAAAATGGAAGTCGATTTTCCTGAAAGATCCTGAAATGAATATTGTTGAATTAGTTTGTTATGACTCTGAAATTTTATAAACAGCATACAACACAAAACAAACTGTATCAAATCGTAGTTTATACAAAGCGTAATCCGGCAGCTTTTCCCGCCCAACCACAAGAGCCATTTATTCCGATTGCCGTTATAATAATGGCTGTAATTGTTTTAATTAAAGGTGGTGGAAATTGGAGTCTGGATTTGAAAACCACAGAATAACTTGAGACCTAAATAGCATTAAATAAAATATTAACCAAAGTGTTAACAGTAATTAATAAATAATGAGGAGTGAAACACGATGAGTCAAAGAAAAGGGAAGCGAATTGCCATCGTTGCCGGTGGTAGAACCCCCTTTGCGAAAGCTGGTAAAGCTTTCAAAGATCTGAGTCCGCTAAAGCTTGGCAGTCATGCTGTGAGCAACTTAATTGAGAAGTATGATATCGATCCTGCTGCTATTGAGGCACTTGCTTATGGAGTCACTCTGCCTGAACCGGGTAAACCCAACCTGGCAAGAGAGCTTGTATTCGAGGCTGGACTGCCCAAGAGTATTGAAGCCCAAACCATTTCCTCGTATTGTATTACCGGGCTGCGTACACTAACGGTCATCGCCGATGCCATTGCGCTTGGGCGCATTGAAATCGGCATCGCCGGGGGAACGGATTCTCTGTCACACGCCAATCCCAATACGTTTCAAGAGCCCAGCACAGGTCTCTCGATGGGCGAGCACACTGAACTTACCCGCAAGCAATGGGAGATTCCCCGTCAACGCCAGGACGAAATTGCTTTCGCCAGTCATCGTAATGCCATCGCAGCGCGGGAACATTTGGCTGAAGAAATTTTTCCGCTCTTAGGTGTTGAGCATGACACCGGTCCGCGCAGTGACACCTCCCCGGAAGCTTTGGCGACGCTTCGACCGGTTTTCGATGAGAACGGCACTCTCACAGCAGGAAATTCTTCCCCGGTCTCGGATGGAGCTTCTGCAGTTCTGCTTATGAGTGAGGAACGAGCTCGCGCTGAAGGAAGAGAGCCGCTGGCTTTTATACTTGATATGGTATACGCTGCCATTGATCCAGCCGAGGGATTGCTGATGGCTCCCGCCATAACGGTGCCTCGCATCCTGGAACGAAATTCACTTGAACTCGAACAAATTGACTTGATTGAAATGCATGAGGCTTTTGCTGCCCAGGTGTTAGCCAACGCTAAGGCCTGGGAACAAGGATGGAAGGCGCAGCCCATCGGCGCCGTGGATTGGCAGCAGGTGAATGTATCCGGCAGCTCCATTGCTATCGGGCATCCCTGGTGCGCTACCGGTGGACGCATTGTAACGACTTTGGCATATGAGATGGCACGACGGGATGTTCGGTACGGACTTGTGAGTATCTGCGCCGCCGGCGCCATGGCAGGTGCATTTCTGTTGGAACGCAATTGAATCAAAACATTAATTAACACATGCTTATAGAGATGAAACGAGTCCCGATTCATCGGGACGAGTTCCATATGACCAAAACAAGAAATTATTAACATATGGAACAAAAGAAAAATTACTTTAAAAAACCGGTTAGAAAATGAAAATAATTACTAAACCTGATGAGGGTGAATATGCTTCTTACACTATTATGTACATTGGTTTATTACCAAACGATGGATTTGTGTTAAAGCATTTAAGTTATAATGCAAATAAACTTGTGGAATTTATTCAATCTCTGCCAGCAGAAAAACTGACATACCGTTATGCTGAAAATAAGTGGACCATAAAGGAGATTCTTGTTCATATTATTGATGATGAGAGAATATATGTTTATCGCGCACTACGTTATGCAAGAAATGATAAAATTAATCTGCCAGGTTTTGAACAGGATGATTATACTCTTAATTCATTTGCAAACGAAAGAGATATGAAAAGTATACTAGATGAATTTAGATCAGTTCGTGATTCTACTATTGCATTTTTTAATGGTCTTGATGATAAGGTGTTAAAAAGAACAGGGATTGCGGATGGTAATAAAATGAGTGTCCGTGCAGCGGCATATCACATAGCCGGTCACGAATTACATCATATAAACATTATAAAAGAAAAATATTTATAATGAAAGTGATGAAAAAAACATTACAATAATATAACTACACTCAATTGCAAAACTATTGCTAACAAAAAATAAACGCCATTTACCTTAAGAATCCCATCGGGAAAAACAGGCGATTATTCAAACCGTGATACTTAATTTCCTTCTAATACAATTTTCCGGTATTGATTTCGATATTCGCCTGGTGGCAGACTTTTAAACTTTTTAAAGGTCTTACTAAAAGCGGTTTCAGAATCATAACCTACTGCAGCCGCTACTGTCATTAACTTTTGATTCGATTCTATTAGCATCTTAGATGATAAATCCATCCGCCATTTAGTTAGGTAAGTCAATGGTGTTTCGCCTACAATGTCGTTAAATTTTTGAGCAAAAGAAGAACGTGACATATTTACCTGGATAGCAAGTGATGCTACAGTCCATTTGTTGGATGGATTTTTATGGATCAGACTAATTGCCATGCCAATTCTTGGATCATTCAAAGCCCCTAACCAGCCTGCCTTTCCTAGTGGCTGCTGCTGCAACCAGGTTCTTACGATGTAAATGAACATCACATCAATGTATCTGGTTATAGCAGTGTTTGATCCAACTTCGCTGCGACCGGATTCCAACAGGATTAATTGAATGAGCGCGTGCAACTGCATGTTGTTTTGCACCTTATCGGCAGGTATATGTATTACGTTCGGTAATAGTGAAAGTACGGGGTTGTATTCATATTGCTGAAAGTAGTAAACTCCGCACAGCATAGAGGTGACGCTATAAGGTGAGTCTTCCAGAGGAGTTCCCTTTTGGCGTGCCAGGACATCCCGAAAGGGTTCCACAAATGAAGCCTCGGAATCAGTCAATTTATGACCGTTGCATTTAGTAATTAGCACCACATCTCCTTGCATTAAACGAAGGGGCTGATCCATTGTATTAGTTTGCAAAAAACATGTTCCACTACGAATCAAATGGAACATAGCTTTGGCATCAGGTTCGAATTTCATTCCCCATGGTGCGGACAACACCGGCTCACATATTACGGAGCTTCCCATCTTAGAAACGGAAAGCACATCCGACAATACATCCATTATAGTTTTTGATTCTGCTTTCATATCAATAATTCCTACATATTTGGACGAATGAATATCTTTCATAGACTATTAGCCATTGACAGTGCGAAATAAATAAAATAGTTTGGCGTTGTAATTAATATACATAAACTAAAGGAGATTTCATATGAAAAGTATGAATGTAAAATTAATAGTTCTCACGCTGACTCTTTTTGTTGGCAATCTTTATGGGACTGCACCTGCTACCCCTAATGATGGAGAGGAATCTGGTGTGGCAGCTTCACGTCTGGTTGAAGTAACCAACAGTGAAGTTCCCATAAAAGAAGCAACCATTATTTTCAAGTCTGGAAAAGTCATTGAAATTGCATTTGCTTCCATTGAAGGAGGAAAAGAAGCACTGTTGGGAATGGAATATTTCCCAAAGATTTTACCAATAGCCGCAAAATACGGTGGTAAAATGTTAGGCAGTTTTCAAGTGACAGCCGTAACAGGTGGTGAGATACAACCTCAAATTGTAGCCATCTTTGAATGGCCTAATCTGGCAGCTCGTGATCAATTATTAGCAGATGAAGAAGCTAAGAAATTGTTTCCCATCAGAGATGAAGTATTGACTTTTTTCAAGCAAGCCTATTACACAATACCGGAGGATGTCACCGTCACGTTCAGGGAAGACAAAACATACGAATTTTTCAATGCGTGGTTAACTCCTGACGCTGAAACGTTACTTCCGGAATACTTCAGACAATCCGAAGCACCAAAACAGAAATATGGCCCTCCAAAGTTCTTAGCGAATTTAAAACCAATTAAAGATGCACCAAAAGAGGATAACGTGCTTCAACCACACATGTCTGGAATAGTAGAGTGGAACAACACGAATACCTATTTTGGATTAATTGCTGACCCGGACTTTAAGAAAGCAGCACCTTTATTGGAAAAATCCTTAACAAGAATAGATATGCTACATACAAAATTCAATTTTCCACCACAAAAATAAAATGTAAATATGAATATAAGCGGCAAATTTTGTGTGATTAGAGTTTGCCGTTTTATTTTTTATTTGTTGAATAAAGGATAGTTGTTTGGATAACATTTTGAGGAGATGTAGTCATTCAATAAGCTATTATTGCGCGTTTTTCATGGTATGGTTCTTCAATCATATTAGTGGCTTCCATTACGGCTCATAAAGCTTTCCCCGGAATGGCAGTATATAGTACCGCAAAAGTCGGTGTTCGATCATTTGCCCGATCTTTCTCTGCAGATTTATTAGATAGAAATATTAAAGTTAATGTGCTGAGCCTAGGAACTATAGAGACTCCAGTATTTGGGAAAATGGGTTTACCTGATGAAGCAGTGAGTCAAGCAAAAGAGCAATTTGCAAATTTAATTTCCATTAAGAGAATTGGGCAACCAAAAGAAATGGGTAAAGTTGCTGTCTTTTTAGCTTCCGAAGATTCTTCTTTTATAAGGGGAGAAGAAATTATTGCTGATGGAGGTGTAGTTAATCTTTAAATTATTTATGTTTATTCTAAAGGGACATTTAAAATCATTTTTACAGCTGCAAAATTCATTTGGTAACAGTAAAATAATTATCAATAGCCGTGGTGAATTCTAATCCGCAAAAAAATTAAATAACAAGAATGTGAGTTTCTTCAACATTATAACTTAACATAAAATGAAGATGATATACTAAAAGGAAGAAAAAGTTTTATTCTTGAAATAATAACAGAATGACTATTATAAAATAGTAATTTACTGCATATCAGGCATTCAATTTTTTTACAAGAGGTTTCGAGTGAAAGATGAAAACAAATCAAACTGGTATCCAATTAATGAATTAGAGCAATACCGGCGGTTACTTGATAATATTCCTGCCGAACTTGGTATCTTAGACGTGAAGGGTCGCTTTCTATTTAACACGCCATCCGGAATTCAAGATCCTGAAATGCGGCAATGGGTTATCGGCAAGACTCACCATGAATATTGTTCTAAAAGAGGATTACCGAAATCATTTGCTGATAATAGACAAAAATACATCGACCAATGTATTAGAGAAAAACAGACAATCACTTTTGAAGAGCCAATCACAGATAAGTCCGGTCAAATTCGACATTATATTCGCTTTTTTAGCCCTGTCCTGGATGATAATGGAAATGTAACTCACGTAATTGGTCATGGACAGGAAATTACTGAACTTAAAAAAACCGAAGAGGCGTTGAGAAAAGCGCTTGCAGAAGTAAAACAATTAAAAAACCGACTGCTGGCAGAAAACATTTATCTTCAGGAAGAGATAAAATTAAAACATAATTTTGAAGAGATCATCAGTCGCAGCAAAGCACTTAAAAATGTATTGAAAGAAGTAGAGCAAGTTGCCTCAACCAATGCTACGGTATTAATTCTTGGCGAAACCGGAACCGGGAAGGAACTCTTCGTCAGAGCTATCCATAGCATCAGTAATCGTAAAGACCGACCGATTGTAAAAGTGAACTGTGCAACTTTGCCTGCAAACCTAATCGAAAGTGAACTTTTCGGTCATGAAAAAGGGGCTTTTACCGGCGCGCTTTCTCGAAAGATTGGACGTTTTGAACTCGCCGATGGCGGCACTATCTTTCTCGATGAGATAGGAGATCTGCCGATGGAGTTACAGGTAAAGCTTTTGAGAGTATTGCAGGAAGGTGAATTTGAGCGTCTTGGAAATTCTAACACATTTAAAATTGATGTTCGTATTATAGCTGCTACCAACCGCAATTTACAACAAGCTATAGAAACCGGTAAGTTCCGCGAAGACCTTTACTACAGATTGAATGTTTTTCCGATTAAAATCCCGCCGCTTCGTGAGAGGAAAGATGATATTCCTCTGCTCATAAAGTATTTCAGCGATAAGTTTGGTAAAACAATTGGGAAAAATATCGAATCGGTAGATCAAAAGGTTATGGATGCGCTTCTCGATTATGACTGGCCCGGAAATGTACGAGAACTTGAGAATATCATCGAACGAGCGGTTATTATAAGTAAAGGTAGAACACTGCAATTAGGTGATTGGGTTCCTTCCAACTCTAAAACTCCTTCCTCTAAATCACTTGTGACTCTTGAAGAAAATGAAAGAAGATATATTTTAGAAGCACTGGAGCGAACCAGTGGTAGAGTGAGCGGTGTAAAAGGAGCCGCAAAGATCCTTGGTGTCAATGCATCAACTTTGGATTCGAGGATGAGAAAATTGGGTATAAAATAAAAAATAATATTTTCTAAATATGGAATATTCTCCATATTTGGAAATATTTAAATTCTCTTTCCTGTCTAAATGAATAATCGATAATTCTTCTAACTAATTAAATAACAGCCACTTAGATTGTTTTTCGAGTGGCTTTTTTCTTTTGGCACTAGTATTGGCTATAATGAATCGTCCGCGGATACATAATAATTAAACAAAGAGTTAAATTAAATAACGGAGAATACTAAAATGAAAGCATCAGTAATTCATAAATTCGGTGATGTTAATGTACTTAAGTACGAAGACATCGAAACACCAAAGCCCAAAAAGGGTAATATATTAATTAAAATTCTTGCAACTGGAGTAAATAGATTCGATCATTACATACGCGAAGGATCAGTGGCACCGGAACTTTCCTTCCCGCACATTCTGGGCTCAGATGCAGTTGGTGTCGTAGTCGAGTTGGGTAATGACGTAACTAATTTTAAAATCGGTGCTACAGTAGTACCCACATCAGGTTATCCTACCGACAAAAAAGATTTCGCCACTTCCCCACTGGGGGTTGCACCCAGCTTCCAGTTAAGTGGGTTGCACCATCCGGGTACTTACGCACAGTATATGGAGATTCCGGCTCGCTGGGCAATTAAGGATATTAGTGGTCTGAAACCGGAAGAACTCGCTACACTAACAATGCCGATGTTTACCGGAGTCAGAGCTGTTAAAGTAGTTGGTGAGGTCAAGTCGGGAGATAATGTACTCATTCAAGCAGGTACTTCCAGTACAGGCAGTATGCAAATTCAGATTGCCAAAGTACTCGGCGCACAAGTTGCTGCCACTGTTCGCTCTGATGAAAAAGGAGAAATCGCAAAATCATTGGGCGCTGATCTGGTTATCAATGCGAGTAAAGAGGATCAGGTTAAAAAGATAATGGAATGGACCAATAACCGTGGAGTTGACGTGACAATTGACAATCTTGGCGGTGATGTTCTTCCTAAGAGTATCGATTCAACCAAAGCACAAGGTATCATTGTGGCTGTTGGGTTCGTAGCCGGTACAGAAGTTACATTCGACATCCGTAACTTCTTCTTTGGTCAGAAGCAATTGCGAGGTACGATGTTCGGTGATATCGCTGATTATGAATGGGGAATCGTGCAAGTTCGTGCAGGTAAGATCAAGCCATTACTCGACATTGCTCTTCCATTGAGCCAGGCGGCAGAGGCACATCGCCTGATCTCTACTAATCAGGTTGCCGGAAATATTGTTTTGTTACCATGGGCAGCATAAATCAAAAACCGGAGGGCAATATAATTGTTCTCCGGTTTGCTATAAAGAAGATAAAATAATGGAAAGAAGATTACTTGAACAGGGCTTCACAATCGATAATCCACCTAAACCAATTGGTAATTATGAAGTGGCAGCAGTTACCTGAAATATGATTTATCTCTCTGGACAAGTACCTTTCTTAGATGGAAAGTTGATTTACAAGAGACAATTTGGATCAGGACTTACAGTATCAGAAGGATATCAAACTGTAGAACTATAAAAAATGTTATCTTGAAACTTGTTTCTACAGAAATTAAATAAATCAAAAATAAAAGGAGTTATAAAATGGAAAATACAGAAAAAAGAGTGCTTGAATTAGAACCACAAACAATTGAATCGGCTAATAAAATATCCAGCGATATTATGGATACTGCAAAAAAGACGTTTGGGTTCATACCTAATATGTATTCTCTTATGGCAAACAACCCTGCATTATTAGATTCATATACATATTCTTATAAATCATTTAGAGCCAATTCCGGGTTTAACCCTGTTGAGCAAGAGGTTATTCTTTTATCAATCTCTTATGAAAACGAATGTGATTATTGTATGGGCGCACATAGTTTTGTTGCGGATAAAATGTCTAAAGTTCCTGAAGAAGTGACTAACGCCATACGCAACGGTGAAGAAATACACGATACAAAATTAGCTGCATTAAGTATATATACAAGGGCAACAGTTACAAAACGCGGAAGAGTTTCTCAAGAAGACGTTAATCGGTTCTTAGATGCCGGATATACAAAAGAGCACATTCTTGGTGTTGTAACTGCCATAGGTCTTAAAACAATGAGTAATTATTTTAATCATATAACAGACACGCCACTTGATGAAGCTTTTAGCACAAGAGCTTGGGAGAAAATTAGGCAACCGGTTATGCCAAAGTAGCACAGGTAAAACCGTTAGATAAATGTTGAGATTTTTACATATTCTCACCAGTATAAATTCTAGTGTTAATATAAATTTATATTTTTCACGCAGCCTCTAAAGGTCGGTGTAAGTTATCATATATTTTTCATCCGTCGCGAGCTTTACCTACTGGAATCACTTTATGAAGCTCGTACTAAACGAAACATTCTACTATTTTCGGTCTTTATCCTACAACTTAATATTAAAGCTCGCTCTTCCTGTAAACTGGAAAGAGGAAATATTGTTTTGTTACCATGGGCAGCATAAAGTCAAATATCGGAGAGCAAATTCATTGCTCTCCGGTTTGCAATAAGCAAGATATAATGGAAAATACAGAAAAAAGAATGCTTGAATTAGAACCACAATCAATTGAATCGGCTAATAAAATATCCAGCGATATTATGGATACAGCAACAAAGACGTTTGGGTTTATACTTAGCTTATACACCCATTAGGATTTTTTTCAACCGGCCATAGTGATTGCTTTTTACTGGCTGTCACTGATATTTCTATTTGAGGAGTATCATTTTCTTCGTTTGAATTAGAAAGCTTGTACGTAATTGATAAAAGTAAATTCCGCTTGTGGGGATTTGATTTATCAAATCCTTTACATTGAAAATCACCTCATACACACCCGGAGGTTTCTCCTCATTAACCAGCGTTGCAACCTCATTCCCTAAAACATCATAAATTATTAATTTTACAGTCGTATTGCGGCTCGCTCCTGCAAATAGGATTGTGAATTTAATTTTAGTTGTTGGATTAAAGGGATTGGGATAATTCTGATACAATTTAAATTTATCAGGAACTACACTCTCGTATTCAGTGGAAGTTATAAAGGAATTAACATATCCCTCATTAACTCTCGATTGATCAAAGCCTTGAACTCTTGCGCCACCGATAATGTAAATCGTATCACCAACAGTTACTGCTCCAATCCCGTGTCTGGGTGTCGGCATTGGCTCAACCTGCCGCCATTGATTAGTTATAAAATTAAACTCCTCGTTTTCTTCATAAACACCCGGTATTTCACCACCAAAAACATAAACCCGCCCATTTAAAGTTGCAGCAGCCAGACCGCTTCGTGCTGTAGGCATATCGGGCATTTCAATCCATTCATCCGGCATGGGATAGTAAATGAAAAATTTTTTGAAGTTCCGAGAAAAATTTCTTCCTGCAAAAACACAAACAAATGTGTCTAAAACAGCACAAGACAAATGCTCGCTTAAATAGGGCATATTGGTAAGTACATTCCAGGTATTTATTTGCGGATCATAAACTAATGAGTTGTTCAGGAGAGTGTTGCCGTTTCTTCCACCAAATAGATATATCTTCCCATCGAGTGCAACTGAAGTATGTGCCGCTATCGGGTAAGGCAGGGATTGTTTCTCTGTCCAAAGTCCTGTTTGTGGGTCATATTCCTGCACTTTATCTGTTTGTGAAGAAAATAACTGGGCATTGTAACCGCCAATAATGTAAAGTTTCCCGTTCAATTCTACAGCGGTGTGATGATGCAAAGCTTCCGGCATTGGAGATATTTCACTCCAGGAATCTTTTGACGGATCATAAACCTCAACAGAATTTGTTGGAATACCCGCATTGTTAATAATTCCTCCCGGAACATAAATTTTACCGTTAATTACAGCATGCGGTATTTCCTGCCGGGGCGTAGGCATTGGTGCTCGAGTAATCCAGTGTCCAGGTTCCTGCGGAACAGATAGGCCTGAGATAATTATTATAAATATAAAAACGGGTTTTACTTTCATTCAATTTTATTTTTTTCAACAAGATTAAAAAGGATTTGAACTAAAGCAAGTAAGAAATTTAGTATGCAGTAACCTCTGTTTAACCACATTACTGGGTGGTCACGGACCACTCCATGACCGAACCGGAATCAGAAACCATCCTCTTCAATAGCCTTCTCTGTCACCTCCCCGTATTTCTTAACTTTATCTCTTATCTCATCTGCTTTACCAACTAAAACAAACTGCAGGTTTTCTTTTGGAAAATACCTGGCGATGATCTCATTTGCTTTTTCAACAGTCATCTCATCCACATGTTTTTCAAAATCATTTATATAAGAATCATCCAATCCGTAGAAATACATTGTTGTAAGCAGATCGGCAAGTTCACCCGAAGTTTCATAGCGTGGGGGAAACTGCCCTTTAATATAGTTTTTTGCAGAAGTTAAAGTTGCTTCATCAACTCCTTCAGTGTGGAGACGATCAAGAACTTCAAGTGCAAGATCAATAGCTTCGATAGTGGTTTTGTTTGCAGTGAAACTGCTTATGTAAAACGTTCCTGCGCTTTTATAATTTGTAAACCTGCTTCGGGCACCGTAAGTTAAACCGGAGTTAACTCTTAGTTCATCATTCAGCCACGAAGTAAACCTGCCGCCAAAAATAGTATTGATTACCTGGATCTGTGTGATATCTTTATTATTCCAGGCCACACCGTAACTGCCAATTAAAAAGGTTGTTTCCCTTGAATCATCTTTATCTATTAGAAGTACATTGCTCTTTTCAAATTCATTAATATCTTTATTAACATCTATTATCAGGTTAAGCTGTTCCAATGATGGAGTGCGGGGAAACATACTCTCAATTTTATTTTTCATTTCACCTGTTGAGAAATCACCAACAACAGCAACTCCCAATTTCGAAATACGATAATGCATACCGAAAAATCCCGGTAGGTCTTCCCTGTTAAGATCCTCAATTGAAGAATTACTTCCCGATACAGGATTCCCGTAAACATTGCCACCAAAAATAAACTTATCAAAATAGCTTCCTATCACTCTTCTCGGACTCTCCTTTGCCTGCTCCAATTCAATCAGCCAGCGCTTTTTCCTTTTATCAAACTCTACCTGTGGAAAAGTTGGATTGGTTATCACATCAACAAATATCGGGAGGACTTTGTCAAGATCACTTTTCTTAAATGATATTGTAATTTCAGCGGTTTCCTTTCTCGCATGTGAAGAGATTGAAGCCCCAAGAAAATCAAACGTTTCTTCAATTTGTTTTTTCGTATAGTTTTTTGTTCCGAACAGAAGTGCATCTGCAGTAAATGCAGCTAAGCCACTTTTGTTTTCATCCCATACTGCACCTGCAGGAAAAATTGCTGAAATATAAATCAGCGGAACCTCATGCTGTTCCATCAAATAAAGAGTCAATCCGTTTTCAAGAATATAATTCTCATACTTAGGTAATTGAAATTGTGCAGCAGATAAAGTAGACCAAAGTAAAACGAGCATGATGGTTTTGAAGGCTCTTCGCTCGATTCTATCGAAGAAGGTCATTCCGAACTTGTTTCGGAATCTCGCATAATGAATGTTGGCAATAAACAGATGCTGAAACAAGTTCAGCATGACAATATTATAGTTATTTAGCATACTATTTCTTGTGAACTGATTTATCCTTTTCATTGTTCCACCTCCTCAGCCATAAGAATTCCAACTGTCCTATTCTTCTTTATAAAATATTTTGCAGCAACTCTTTGAATATCCTCAGCGGTTACTTTCGCAAAATCCTGCGGTGCAGAAAAAAGTTTTTTATAATCACCAAAGAACAATTCATAATTGCCGATTGTATTCGCCTTTCCGTTTATGGTTTCCATAGTGTGATAAAATTCCATCAGTTTTTGATTTTTTACTTTTTGAAGTTCTTCTCCGGTTACACCTTCTTTTATTACATTATCGAGTTCCGCAATTATTGCCGCTTCGAGATGAGCCGGGGTTATACCTTTGCTGCAAATTCCGTAGATAGTAAAAATATAAGGATCAAATGCATAACTATAATCTGTTGATACTTCTATGGCTAATTGCCTTTCATCAATCAACGAGCTGTATAGCCGTGAGGTTTTACCTGAAGACAATATCGATTCCAGCAAACTTAATGCATAGTAATCTTCCGAATTGGTTTGGGGCACGTGATGAGCAAGCATTACATAGGGAGAAGGAACATTTCTTTTTACATCAACTCTTCTCTCACCATTCTGTTCCGGTTCAACCGTGTGGATTTTCCTGGGTGGCGGGCCAACAGCAATCGGTTCAAAATATTTTTCTGTGAGTGATTTAACTTCATTTATAGTTACATCTCCAACAATCACAACAACACAATTATTTGGGGAGTAGTAAGTTGCAAAGTAGGTTTGAAGATCTTCTTTTGTCCAGTTTTTTATATCCGATTCATAACCAATTACAGGTATTTGATAAGGGTGTGCAAAAAACGCTGCGCCCTGAACCTGTTCCCATAATTGCCAGAGGGGTCTGTTCTCCAATCCTGTACTCCTCTCGGATAATACAACACCTCTTTCACTCTCAATCATCTTATCATCAAATTGCAGGTTGGCTATTCTATCCGCTTCAAGATCGAATATTACATCGATTGCACTGGTGGGAAACCAATCTGTATAGACAGTAACATTCTCAGAAGTGTAAGCATTATTTGCTCCGCCGTTTGCTTCCATTGTTCTGTCAAACATTTTAGGACCGTACTTCTTCGAACCGTTAAACATCATATGCTCGAAGAAATGAGATAAGCCGGTTATACCCGGGTACTCGTTCCTCGATCCGACTTTCCAAAACAAATACATATTGGCGTTCGGGATTGAATGATCTTCAAGCACAATTATCTTCATTCCGTTTTCGAGAGTAAAAGTATTAATATCTTCTACTCTTGTTTGCGGCAGTATTATCTCGGCGAAAAAGAAAATTATTATTAGCTGCTTCATAAGTGATTCCTGAATATTGATTAATTAAAACTTGAAAATAATACCCGCTCTTCCCGTAAACTGTAAGGATGAAATGTTTCGTTTTGTTTTTTCGGTATCAAAACTACTGAAATATTTATATGAATCAACTTCGATGAATAGGTGAATCCAAACCGCTAATGTAAACTTTGCCCCCACAAGCGCACCAAGAAAAAACATATATTCATTAAACTGATTAACCGAGTAATGACCAACACCCATACTTAATCCAAAATACGGTTTGATATGCCTGTAAAATAATGTGGCTATAAGATCAACGTGGAAATCTTCGCTTGAAAATTTTTCTGTCGATTGAACCCCATTCACGGTTTTTATTTCAGTGCTTCTGAAAAGATCGATTCCCGCTCTTACTTTAAATCCAATTATTGGCCACTGGAACGGAAGATTGCGCGCTGCTCCAATACCCAAGCCAACATTTGGTATTTCACTTTTATAATTGAATGTGCCGTTCACTTCCCATTGAGCTAATACGGGATTGATAAACATAACACTCATCAATAATATTTTCCGGCTAATCGACAAAATTTAGTTTTTTGAATTATATAATTAATTTTTTGATTTCAATTTTGAGAAGTTTATAAATTGAGGTGATTTAATCAAGTGTCGGTCTGCCCTCTGCCAGGTGTAGTTTGAATGTCTTCAACCTTTGTTTGCCCGAAGGCTACAAAAGCAAAGATGAAAAAGAGTAAGATGTGTTTCATATAAATTATTCCTGAAAGTTATTAATCTGATTACATTAAAATAACTATAAGATTATGAATTTTTATGCATAAAAATGTAGGCTGGTATTTCCACCAGCCTACTCTACAGTTAGTCGTCCTTAACCCAAATGGGCCAGGCTCTAAAACCATATTTGTAAGCGTCCAACACTGTACCATCTTTCAGTGTTCTATAACGTCTGAAAATTAGTTTGTATCCAGGACGCTTGTCCTTGGAATTTGACATAATAAATGCCCTCAGTTATTAAAAAAAGGGCTTGCCATTAACTTTCATTCTCATTAATTTTGAGTGTCACAATTAAAAGACCCAAGGCAAGCCTGACAATTGCTGTTTTGGGTTTTATATTGCCTGAGGTAGATTATTCTATCTCAGGTTTTTTATTCATTATCTTCTGATTCTTTAAAGTTGGTTTTAACACTTTCTAGAATAGCATTAATAATCAAAAAGTCGTTAATGCATGTAATATCTTTTCTGAAATTAATCCCAGGTCCATCTATAGTGATGGAAAATTTATTCCCACCGTCTTTACCCTTTCGATCATGTGTTGAACTTTTCAACTCTTCCTCAGTTATACTTTCTTGACTGTTTTCATCATCCCCGTTCGATGAATCATCATACTTTTGAAAGGTTAAATCGGGATTTAACAAATTTACTTCGCTTGCCGAATTAATAAAGTAGGTTGCAATCCTTGTAGCGCTATTTTCTGGAACATCAAATTCTCGAATAAGAATTTTATCAAGCATTTTCTTTGGTAACACTCCGTTTTTAAATCTTTCATAAAGCTGAGAGAATAGTGGAATCTTGAAAAAAGCATCTTGTAGAAGTTCAATCCTTTCACTATCATCATAGGCCAGATTCAATTTTCTAAAAAAATCAGTTATATATAACACACCCTTTTTACTTGTGATAAAACCAAATTTGCCTGCGGCAGAAACTTGTGCATTGAAGGACCCACTAATTTGCTTTCCTAGATGATCAGCACATGTTGCTGGTGTGCAAGAACCACCAAGCTCGCTTACTGCCTTTGCTATTTCGAGACTTTTTTTCAGAGAACCCCGTGGATAATCTATTTGCGTTGCCATTTTTATAATCCTTTCTATTTTTTGTTTTTCAAATATATAAAAATAGGAGGTAATATCCAAATACATTGTTAAGTCATCATACGCATTGCGGCTTAATATTCCTATAATCCCAAATATATTAAAGAGTTAGATAATAGTCTATATACTTATTGCACCTCTTTGTTTATGCCTCCCAATGGCCCCCAACCATAATATTCCTTTAACTGGTTTCATATTTTATATCATATACAATAATAGAAAATTTATTAGGTGGTATATTTATTTTTGTCTGAGAGCCATTAGGAGCTATGGGACGCATATTTGTTCAACAAAAGTCATCTCTGTGCCATTTCCCTCCTCAACTGCAGTAACAACCATCCCAATAATTTCCTACAAGGTTTTTCCTTCATTAAAAGAAATCCTCGTATAAATATTTTTATATAAAAAGCTTATTGCTTTCTCTTATCTCCTCAAGAGATTTTTTCAATCCCCTGCTGATAAAAATTGTGATGTTGTTTTCATAAGGTATTGCATATTTTGTTTTGTGCACTCCGGCGGCTTCAACTTCTTTTAAAGAAGTTAAATGGTCTTCAATCTCGCCGCCTATAATTATTATTGTGGTTGGAGTTTTGGCTTCATCCCACCAGTACCAGTAACTGTTATATGGGCAAACAACTTTTGGCAGCGGATATTTCTTGCTGAAGTATTCAATCGCACCCGCTTTTCCGTAATTGCTGCAATATACTACTGTGTTCTTTCTTTCTTCTTCAGGCAGAGTTAAATACACTTTTGAAACATTTTTAGCCAGCTCTTCCCAGCCAAACATATCAGCATAAAACTGGGGAAGCTCTTCAAGCTGGTGTTCCTCGTTACTGGGAGGGTCTAATACAAACAATGCGGAATAATCTTTAAAGCTTTCAACGGGAATGATTGGTCTTGCCATTGGCACAACAAGAATTGCAACTATTATAACCTGAACGGTAACAGCATATTTCAACCAGCCGCGGTTTGCAGCAAAGCTCCATTTTTCCAGCATAACCGCACCACCGGCAAATAATACCTGGTAAGCTGCAGCAATGTATTCTCCTTTGCTGTGTATGTTTATAATAAGAATCGCAAAAGTTGTAAGCCAGATAAAACCAATCGCTCTATATTGTTTAAATTCTTTTTTGAAAAAGAAAAATATAATTCCCGGCAGCCAGATCAATATTGTTAAAGGATTAAGAATTAAAATCTGATCGAGGATAAAAGAGATTGGCGTAAGCCCACCGTACTTTCTCGATGCAGCGTTTCTCATAAACTCAAGATGAGCTAAATCGTGTGTTAAATTCCAGATAATGAACGGAGAAAAGATCAACAAAGCTATTAAAGCTGCTATGTATGGATATTTTGTTTTGAGATCTTTTCTGAGCGGGGTGAATATCGTTCCAACAAAAATTCCTGCACCAAGCCAGAGAACACTTGTTTTGTTCAACAATCCTAATCCGAGCACAATTCCAAGAACTATCCAGAGTTTTGGATTTCCCTCTCCCGACGGGATAGATTCCGATTGAATAATTCTTAAAAATATATAAGCGGAAGTAATCCAGAAAAAGAAATCGAATGTATTCATTGAATAGATTGTGTTCATGCCAAGAAAGATTGGTGTAAGCATATACGCGACTGTTGAAATTATAATTGCAGCTTTACCCCCGCCAAGCCGCATCGTGAACAAACCAATCATAAAAACAGTAACGGAGGTGATGATTGCCGGAACAATTCGTATAACAAACATTGCATCACCAAACAGTGATTTCCATACTGCAAGTACATAGATCGAAAGGGGCGGATGATCAACATAACCTAACTGTATCCTGTTTGCACATGCAAGATAATAAAGCTCATCACGGAAAATTCCATAAGCAAAAAATGCCTGCGTGATGAGATAGATAATTAAATTCAGAATAGCGATGAATAATATCACGCTAAGCAGATTATTCTTTTCGGTTTGGTTCCCTGATTTCATTGCTTTAATAGTTATAGATGTTTTTACAGCAAAAAAATATGCAAATATTTATTTAGCACCAAGGAAAAACCGGGCAAGTATGATAATCATTGTAAGAATTGTTTCATTAACTAAACTCTGCTTTTTTCTCTTTTTTAGAAGACTGAACAGTATTAACTTTAATCCGTTATAATTTATTATTTAAATTATCACTAAAAGGAAGGCAAAATGAAAAAACTAATTCTCTTAATTATAATTCCGTTTGCAGGAATGTTAATAACTTCTTGCGATACTTCCGAGGATCCCGTTACTTCTAATTCTAAAGGCAATATTTTTGTAACATCCAATCCCGCCGGAGCTCAAATCTGGTTGGATGGAGTGAACACGGCACAGGTAACACCGGATACAATTAAAAATCTGGATGATGGAGTATATAGCGTAACACTAAAGTTAATGGATTATAATGATGCTACTTTTTCTGTAAGTGTAACATCCGGACAAACGAGTAATCCTACTAATGTTGTCCTTGTTTCAGAAATAACAACAATTCTTTTTGGTCCCGTAAAGATATATGAATCATTTGGCACAACTGCTTTACAACCAAGTGGTCTGGATCTTTCAAACGGTAATGCCTGGGGCGTTAACTCTGATTCAAGCGTTGTAATAGATATTTATTATTTCAGTGATGCTTCTGACACATTATTTTTAATCCAAAGCGCCGATCTTTTTACCGGTTTAATCCGTGAAACAATCTTTTCCGTAGGGAACTCTGAAAATCTTTTCGATGAAGTGGATTCACCAGATAGAAATGTGGGTGCGTGGACGAGCAACATAAGCAATATGGATTCTAATTATGTTTTTCTTTATGATCATGATGGTCATTACTCAAAACTAAAAATTGTTGCGAGGGGCGGTGGCGTACCCGGCGAGCCTGCCTGGGTTAGAGTCCAATGGTATTATAACAATACTGTTCTTGATAAACGCTTTTAATAATCTGATAATATTAATCATTAGATGAAAGCCTTCATTTAATAAACTTATTGCCCTCACCTTTTACAGGTGAGGGGTTTTTTTATTACTAACAGACTCTTCATTCTAGCGAGCAGTTAATTTATCGTACAATTCTGTATTTCAACTGCACAAGTACAGCAGCAACAGCCATTCCAATAATTTCCCGCAGAGTAATTCCTTAACTAAGGAAAGCTTACATATAAATATTTTTATATAAAAATATTATCGCTTTCTCTTATCTCCTCAAGCGATTTTTCAATCCTCAGCCGATAAATATGGTGAGGTTGTTCTCATAAGGTATTGAATAATCCGGCAGTTACATTTATATCAGGTATTAAGGAATTTGCACACCAATGATCCACATATGTCTGCCCTATCGAACTACAGCGAGGAGTCACAGATAAAACCAATCCGCGCGCAGATCATAAAAATCAGCGTTCTGTTTTTTATTTAATATTTATGATGATTATCTATTTTATCTTTAGTCCCGCCATAAATAATATCAACGATTGTTTCAGATGTAAGAAAATCGTGCGGGAATCCCATATCAATCTTGCTTGTTTCACTAAGTTGGGTCATATGCTTTTCGCTTAATGTGAAGTTTAAACATTCCAAATTATCTTTTAGCTGCTTTTCTGTTTTAGCACCGATAATCGGAATGATGACTCCCGGCTGCTGTCTAACCCAGTTTAATGCAACCTGCGAAGGTGTTTTACCAATATCATTTGCAATTTTAATAACTTCTCCGGCTATTCTTAAATTATCATCGTTTATTGATTTATAGATTTTGGCACGTCCCTCTTCATCTTTATTTTTATTGTATTTACCGGAAAGAATTCCTCCGCCTAAAACTGCCCATGGTGTAACAGCCATATCAAGTTTATGCGCCATTGGAAGAAGTTCTCTTTCAACAGTTCTTTCCAGCAGACTATATTTTATCTGCAATCCGACAAACTGAGTCCATCCTCTCAGTTCGGCAATGGCGTTCATTCGCGAAACTATCCAGGCAGGAGTGTCCGATATCCCAATATAAAGAATCTTACCTGCTCTCACCATATCATCGAGTGCTCGCAGAATTTCATCTTCGGGGGTTGTAAAATCCCATGCATGCAGCCAATAAAGATCAATAAAATCTGTATTCAATCTTTTCAAACTTGCATCCAGTGCCTGCATCATGTTTTTACGATGGTTGCCGCTGAAATTAGGATCATCTCTTTTTGTAAAGAGAGTGTACTTGGTTGCAACAACAAAATGGTCTCTATCCGCTTTAATAAATTCGCCCACATATTCTTCCGATGTTCCTTCGGTGTAGCGGTTGGCTGTATCAATAAAATTGCCTCCTGCATTTGCATACATATAAAATACTTTTTTGCTTTCCTCTTTGTTTACGCCCCAACCCCATTCTTCACCGAAGGTCATTGTTCCCAGTGCAAGCTCGGAAACGCGCAGACCGCTTTTTCCGAATAGTTTGTAGTTCATCTGTTCTCCATTACATCTTTATTAGAATTTTTCAAATATAATTAAATAATTAAGAGATATGCCATATCTCAAAGTTACGACACATATAAAAATATAGTGTTTACTCTCCTTTTTATTTATCTTTGAGTAAAGATTTGTTATTAGAGAACTGTTTATGAACTGTTTAAGTATTTTAATATTAGGCATATTGGTTTGGGCAGGCGCCTCCTATGCTCAAGATGATAATTACTCATCTGAAAGAGAAACTATGGTAAAACAGCAGATTGAGTACAGGGGGATAACTAATCAGCCAACGCTTAAAGCGATGACAAGCGTTCCCCGCCATAAATTTGTTCCTTCCAATCTTAATGATCGTGCATATGATGATGGTCCACTTCCTATTGGTTACGGGCAAACGATCTCTCAGCCATACATTGTTGCATATATGACTGCAGCAATTGATCCTGAAAAAGAATTTAGAGTCCTTGAAATCGGTACCGGCTCCGGGTACCAGGCAGCGGTGCTTTCTGAAATAGTTAGTGAAGTTTACACAATTGAAATAATCACCGAGCTTTATAATTCCGCAAGTGAACGACTGCGCGGGCTAGGTTATAAAAATGTTATCTGCAAAAATGCAGATGGCTATTACGGCTGGGAAAAATACGCCCCCTTCGATGCAATAATTGTTACTGCTGCTTCAGAATACATTCCACCACCCTTAATTGAACAGTTAAAGGACGGCGGAAAGATGATAATTCCTGTCGGGTCTCCGTATTTAAATCAAACTCTCATCTTAGTAGAAAAAGAAGGCGAGGATTTAACTACAACAAGTTTGCTGCCTGTTCGATTTGTACCTTTTACGAGGGGAAAGTGACCGGAGAAAAGACACATCTTTTTAAACTCTCTGTTTCCGTGGCGTTCATTTCAGTTTCAATTATTGCATTTCAACTTTCACTTATTCAGATTCTTTCAATTGTTCAATGGTATCATTTTGCGTATATGATCATCTCCGTTGCGCTGTTAGGTTTTGGTGCGGCGGGTACTTTCATTTCTTTATTTAGAATTTCGTTGTTAAAAAATATTGGTTCGTTACTCCCGATATTTATGCTTCTTTCGGGTTTGTTTATGGCGCTTTCTGTAAGTGTTTCTCAATCGGAGTTATTTCGTTTCGATTCATACAAATTGTTTTTTGATTTCTCGAACGTTTGGCAATTGGTTTTATCATATATTGTTTTTTTTCTTCCGTTTTTCTTTGGTGCACTATCCATAGGGTTAATATTTGTAAAGCATGTTAAAAACATAGGTACGTTGTATTTTGCCAATATGTTAGGATCGGGTATAGGGGGGCTTGTAGCTGTAATGTTAATGTGGTTTTTCATGCCCGAAAAACTTCCTGCCTTCATATCTTTCCTTGCTTGCTTTGCCGGTCTGTTAATTATTCCGCGAAAGTTAAGGTCCGGATTTTCTATATTTATATCAATTGTAATTGCCGCATTAGTTTATCTTTACATCAATCCGGGTGAATTACACTTATCTGAATACAAGCCACTTTCAAAAACATTAAACCTTCCCGGTTCAAAAATTATAATGGAAGAAAGCAGCCCTTACGGTTTAATAGATGTCGTTCAATCATCTCACATAAGATATGCCCCCGGTTTAAGCATAAAATTTCCGGGAACAGTTGCAGTAAATAATGCAGTTTTCAATAATGGAAACTGGTACGGAGCATTGATTCCTTTTGGGAAAGATTCTATAGACTATTTTAAACACACGACAGAATATTTTCCATATCTTATTAATAAAAGGAAAGATGTATTAATCCTTGGTGCGGGTACCGGCAGACGAATAACTTCAGCAATTAAAAGTAATGCTTCAACTATTACTGCAGTTGAACAGAACAAAGCAGTAACAAAATTATTGATGAATGAACTTGCCGGTGAAGTGGATTCTGTTTTTAACAGAAAGGAAGTGCGTCCGCAAAACATCTCTCCCCGAACATATCTTTTGAAAACTTCTGCTAAGTTTGATTTGATTTCCCTTCCTGTAATTGGTTCATTCGGCGGTTCATCCGGATTGTTTGCTCTGCAAGAACAGTACGATTTAACAAAAGAAGCTTTCAGCGAAATGTGGGGAAGACTTAACAACGATGGTGTAATTACTGTCTCCACATGGATTGATTACCCGTATAGAAAGCCGTTAAAAATTTTATCTACTGTAACGGAAATGCTTTACGATCGTGGAATTAATAATGCGGATGATTTTATTGCTGCAATAAAAAACTGGAATACGATCACCTATACAATTAAGCGCACTCCTTTTAAAGATGAAGAAATAAAAATCATCCGTGATTTTTGCAATGAAATGAATTTCGATCCTGTTATTCTTCCCGGTATTAAAGCTGATGAAAGAGAGAAGTTTAACAAGCTGCAGGATAAATCATTTTATTTATTGATAGATAGAATACTTGCATCACCCGAAGAAAGAGAAAAATTATATTCGGAATATCCCTTCAACATAAAACCTGCAATTGATGATAAGCCCTACTTTTCACAATTTTTACGGTGGAAAAGTATTTCACAACTTTCAGAATTTTTTGGCAATCAGTCCGTTCCGTTCTTTGAAGTGGGTTACATCCTGCTCTATTTAACTTTTATTCAAATATTAATTTTTGCTTTAATACTTATAATCCTCCCGCTGATTAAGATTGGCTGGAGGGGAGGAAGAAAAAACTGGGCATTGATTTATTTTAGCGGATTGGGCACCGGTTACATGTTTATCGAAATAATATTCATACAGAGATTCACACTCTACTTTGGTAATGTAATTTATGCAGCTGCAGCGGTTGTTAGTTTGATGCTGATCTCTTCCGGCTTTGGAAGTTTAGTTTCACAAAAGTTGCAAGCCAAGCCAAACCGATTAGTTGGAATCATATTCCTCATAATTATTTCTTTAATCATATACACAATTTTTCTTTCCTCCTTACTTAAAACAACTATTATTTTCACTTTACCTGTTAAAATAATTTTTACAACTTTATTAATAGCCCCGCCTGCATTTATTATGGGCATGCCTTTCCCATTAGGATTAAGGTTGCTTTCTGAACTAAATGAATCCGCCGATGGCGGACAGGTTCCCTGGGCATGGGGAATCAACGGCTTATTCTCTGTTATAAGTGTTGTGCTTGCAACAATAATTGCAATTGAAATGGGATTTGTTTGGGTGATGATTTTTGCTGCTGGGGCTTACTTTTCTGCTATGATTATTTGCTTTAAAAGGAATTAAATTTTCTTCGCCTTAAGGTAATTTTTACTTGAATTTGACTAGAGCGTAAAGAATCTGCCGATCAGATTTTACTTTTATAGTCTACAAACAGAAAATCACATTGAGACTAAAAAAAAGTCTTACCGAAATGGTTTGTAAAATGTTGTATTATTTTAATAGCATTGGTGAAAATGATGATTTGTTAAATATCTGTCCTGTAGTTTACACATAATTTATCTTGTTGTGATTATTCTGTGATAAATTTGTATTAGATTTATTTTAGATCGTACAAGTAATAATAATTGTATTGTAAATCACTAAAGACAAATCGTAGTTTTAATGAGATAGAAGATTTATCCCAAATTAATTTAGTAACTCAGTGAACAAGGATATCAAATGAAAAACTTTATATTTCTCTCGTTATTTGTTCTTATGCTTGGTATTAATCCGAATACTATTCATTCACAAACTTCCCACCAAGTAGTGCTAACTGATTTTCAGTTCACCGATGCTGATATAACAATCTCTGTTGGAGATACAGTTGTATGGATAAATAACCAAGGATTACATGACGTGGATGCAGATGACAACAGCTTTACGAGTGGTGATCCCGCTGAGGCACCATGGACATTTGTACACGTCTTTACAGCAAAGGGTGTTAATCCTTACTTTTGCTCTGTACATGGTGGTGCAGGCGGAGCCGGAATGTCTGGTGTTGTTACTGTTATGGAGCCGGTCGGCGTTTCGGATCAAAATCAAATTGTAAACGAATTTGTACTGGAACAAAATTATCCAAACCCATTCAATCCAAGTACAATAATCAGATATCAAATAGCAGAAAAAAGCAATGTGATATTAACTGTTTACAATAGTATTGGTAAAGAGATATCTACACTATTAAATGAAGTGAAGCCGAAAGGAACATTTACAATCGAATTCGATGGAAATAATCTGCCAAGTGGAATTTACTATCTTAGACTCCAGGCAGGGAATTTTATCGATACAAAAAAGATGGTTCTCCTCCGCTAAACCTAACTGCCGTAAGGCAAGGTTATTTACAATTGCTGGACTACTGCGGATAAAAGTTGATTAAGCTGAGATTGAGTTTACACGACAAACGTAACGGAAATACATTCACTGAGTCTAATCCATAACCAGGAATTTATTATAAATAAGTTCAAATGAAAATGTTTTCTTCTTTGTTTTTTGTTCCAGGTAGTCTGAAACCCTTTCAAGTCTTTTAGGAATAGCCATTAACTTATCCTGTGCAATTCTTCCAATTTCGTTTAAACCTTCAATAAATTCAATTTTCCAAAACTTAAGAACTTCTTCAACTATTATTTTGTAATCACGGGGACCGTAAATCCCTGTTCGTGTTAGTACATCAGCCATTTCCCTGAAGTTAGGCATCGATATGCCAGGCATGTCAATAGCCGGCATTATCTTTAAAGCGGAACTCAATGCACGGTTTGGATCGATCTCCAAAATCGCATTAAACACATTTCTGTAAAAAGTATAATGCTTGGCTTCATCCGCAGCAATGCTCGAAAGCAAACCCTTTATTAAAGGTTCGTTATCTCCGACGGAGTTCCCCGTATTTTTATGAGAAATCTGTGTGGCTTTCTCCTGAAGTGTTGTATAAACAAAAACCCTGTAAGGATCTTTTTCCCAATTAGGATTAAAACCAATTTCAATATATGCGTACTGCATCTGTTCAAATTTCGAAAAATTAAACAGCCTGCTGTCGCGTACATAATCACGCAACACACAACCGTGCCTGTCTTCTTCTGCCGTCCACATATTATTCCACTTAGACCAAAAACTATCGCTACCCAGGTATTTGGCAATAACCCTATGGAAATGGGGAAGACCTTCTTCAGTAATTAAATTCATTCCGATGGCAATACGCGATGAATCTTTAATAGATTTTACCCTCTCCCTCAATTTTGAAAATATTATTTCCTGATCATCAGTATTCTTTTCATCTGCTGGAAGAAAGTCACTTGAAAACCATAAGTTTCTTTTGGAGATATGGCTCTCCATCCAAACCTTTACCTTCTGTTCGAGTGCAGCCAATACCTCTGCTTTTGATTCCATTTCAAATTTTTTTTCATCCTGCGCTTTTGTAGTGATGTTCATCTGATATCCTTGTATTAGAGTTGGCAAAAAAGCTTGTGAGCGTTGTGTTAATGCAAAACTTCGAAATTACTTTATAATTAATGCAGTAAAAAAGAGTTGAGCAAAATTACATACAGATTAACTCTATTAAACTAAGAAAAAGAATAGTAAGATTAAATCTTTTATACTATGCCTAAATAATACTTTTACATAACTTTTACATAAAACTAAACAGACACTTAAACAAATCAGGTTAACACTCTGTCCTGATTCCTGCGACTTTTTATTTTATTTTAACACAATAATAATCAAATAGAAAATACTGAGCGGTAATGACTGCTCATCTGTTCGGGAAACCTCTCAAGGTGGATAAATCATTAAAGGCGATACTAGTTCCTTCGGTACCGGTTCTCCTGATGCTAGCTGATTAAATCCGCACCGGATGTTAGTGAAATTGATTTTATTGCAGATGAGATCTCGACTGATTCTTATATAAACATAATGGATCAGTACTGCCCTGCCTGACATGCAATCAATCATTCAAGTGAGCCTTTTTTATATTACTTGCCAATCACTAACAGTCGCCAATCGCTAAGTTTGGTAGTGGTACATTTTGAAATATTTGGGTGTAAAGCTGTTCCTACAATAGTTTCTGAATTATTTCTGTGACTATTTTACTTTCTTTCATAGCTTTTTTAATCTTAGGAATGACTGCAGGGTCTTTAACTGGCTGGCACTTTTTGAAATATTGCTTCTCTGTAAAATAAGTTATGGGTTTTAATTGGGCTTGGTTACAGTCAATTGCTGAGTCGTGGTCTAATGCATCACAATGATTATTATTTATAACAACACAGCCATCGGGGTCAATATAGTCAAATTTAATATCTTCTAATTTTCTACACTTTCTTTTAACCCTTTCAATATTTGAGGTTGTATAAACTACGACTACTTTATTATCTTCCGTTTTATGTATTACGATATGATAATGTGGTTTATCTCCAGACAATTCGGGGTTTTTTGAGAGGAAAACATCCTCAACATTAAGAGTCTTCGCCATATAAATTGTTTACCTCTTGTATTTCCTCAGTCAAATCTTTTCTGTCTAAATCAGTAAGAGGAGTAAAGGGGTCAGTAAAATTTAATTTCTTAAAATCTGGATGATTTGGGTTAGCATTTTTAAGGAAATCTAAAAAATTCATATCATAACTGTTGTTCTTATTATCACCATTAAATTGATCTTTGTATTCTATCCATTCTGGATAAGCATGACACAAATCTGGAAGATTCCAAATATCATTTGAACCTACTTTGCTAAATTTTTCTATTGCAAAATCAATAGCTTCAATATCAGACGTAGAAAATTGAGTTTTGTCTATATTTTCACTCGATTTTAAAGTGATAATATATTCTTTGTCTTTTTGAATGTTGTCCTCAAAAAGACACTTTGATTCTAATATATCTTTCAAGTTTGAAGGCACAGCCCCGTGACGCATTGCTAAATAATAATCTGCCCCTACGGGTCTTGCATAATTTCTTATATGATATCTATCAGCAAAAAATGCCAATTTTAATAACACTATATAATTATATTTACCGCCTACTTTATCTAATAATGTTTCCAAAAACGATTCGCCCTTTTTGGAGTTCATTTCAAATCTAATTAAAGGTTTCATTTTTCCCTCTACCATTTGTTACTTCATTAATACGACACAAAGAAAATCAAAAATAGCGATGTAATCAAGAGTGAGTGGAAAACATAATTTAGCGTGTTTCTTTTTATAGATGTATTTATGTTTGAAAAATATATCTCCTTATTATATAAATACTTACGGTTATGAAATACATTTTATTTAAAAATAAACTTGACAAAGTGTATTTTATTACTTATTTTTCACCCCAGAGAATTAAAAAAAACAACGGTAAAATTATGAGTACTGAAAATAAGAACAATCCAAAGAGTAGAATTGGCTATGGAGTAAAAATCCCAAAGCTTAGTTTTCTGGAGGTAATTGAATTAACAAAAATTACGGGTAATAAAGCTGGCGAAGAAGGTTCGCTTGACGCTTTATCTCGTATAACAGGAAATTCAAGAAGTAGTAGCTCTTTTAATAAAAAAGTTGCCGCCCTAAAAAACTTTGGTGTTTTCAATATTGACAAATCAGGTTACTCATTAACAGAATTGGGTAAGCAAATCGTTAATCCTGAATCATTTGAGAAACAAGCAAAAGCAATAATTGAAGCATTTCTAAATCTGGAGAATTTGAGAAAGATTTGGGAAAACTATAAAGGAAAAAGATTACCCCAAATAGAATTTCTTGCAAACTCTATCGTTAATATTATCAAAATTCCACCTGAATTAAAAAAAACTTGGGCTAAATATTTCATTGAATCTGCAAATTTTGCTGGATTGTTAGACGAAAGAGAATCAGGTTCATTTCAAGTTCTTTCAGAATATACCCCTTCCTTTGCAGATGATAAAGAACTGGAACAACCTACCAAACAAGAACTGGAAACCACAGAGAAAAAACAGGAACAGACTATTGAAAATGATAATATTGACCCTTTGGGAATATCTAACCAATCTTGGGGAATATTTAATACAAAGACTATATCGAATAGTCGAAAAGCGATTTTTGCTATTCCTGAGAATTTAACTCAACAAGATATTGATTCGTTGAAAATCTTTCTCAAAGGAATTGAAGTACAATTAGATGGATTGAAGAAATCAGATGAATAAAAAAAGGGCGGATTAACCGCCCTTTTCATCAAACTCTAATCCAAGTGGACTAACACTTGGGAGAAAGGAAGGGTGTATGCGTAAGATACTTAAACTACTGACATAAACCCGCTTTATTAGCGGGTTCAAAGATGCGGTAACATCTAATGAACCCTAATTCATTTAGCCTGCATTACCAGACTAAAAGACCTATACAAATATAAGGTATTGCAGGCAGACAATCAATCAAGAAAGGAAACCTGCAATGAATCAATTACCAATCGAAAAGAAAATACAAGTTCTTAATGCTCTTGTAGAGGGAAATTCAATCCGTAGCATCGTAAGAATGTTAGACGTTCATAAAACAACTATTCTTAGAATATTAAATGAAGTGGGCGAACTTGCCAGCGAAATATTAGATAGAGAAGTTGTAAACCTTAAATGTAAATATGTTCAGTGTGATGAATTATGGTGCTATGTTACTAAGAAACAAAAGAATTGTACAAGGATGGAAAAGCAAATAGGTGAAGTGGGAGATCAATATATATTTGTAGCGATGGATTCGGAAACAAAACTTATTATCTCTCATAAAGTAAGCAAAAGAAACACTGAAAACGCTACTGCCTTAATAAGAGAATTGAATTATAGAATCCCAAAAATATTTCAATTATCTACAGATCAATTCTTTGGATACAAAGAAGCGGTTTCAAATATTTTCGGAATCGATATTGATTTTGGAACAGTCCATAAACATTATTCAGAAGAAGTGATAACAGAAAAACGATATAGCCCTGCGAAGATTGCAGGAGTAACACTTCGGGTTCTGAGGGGATTCCCTCAACGTAATAGAATAAGCACGTCTCACGTGGAAAGACAAAACTTAACAATGAGAATGTGTATGAGAAGATTAACAAGATTGAGTAATGCTTTTAGTAAGAAATTAGAGAATTTAAAATCTGCTATTGCAATTCATTTTTTCTATTATAATTTTATCAGGATTCATCAAACGCTTAGAGTAACACCTGCAATGGAAGCTGGAATTACAAGGAAGTTATGGAATTGGAAAGATTTATTATATTTACAATCAAATGTTAAAGTAGCTTAAAAATAGGAGCAAAAAATGAAAATTGATTTAGAATGCCACAATTGCAAAAAGACATTTCATCTTGATATGAGTAAGGCGAGAAGGGGAAGCTCAATAAAATGTCCTCGTTGCAGAGTCGAATATACTTTTAAGGATGATGGTTTTAAGAAGGTAGATGACCAGTTAAAAAAGATGTTAAAAAATATTGAGATTAAAATTAAGTTCTAATTTTTCAAAGTGTACCACTACCCTAAGTTTATTTTTCTTGACTTTAAACAATTATTATCCCAAGTTAATTGTTAGTTATTATATCTACACCTGAGGGAGAGGTTGTAGAGTGCGTAACAGTAAGGTATGAGATAATTCCTCTCTATTATTTTCCTCAATGTGTGGAGTATAGCATAACCCATTAAAGGGATAAATTGCTGTGCTTCTTGATTCCCTTTGATGATAATTGGTTTCTCGATTTTTTTGGGAGGAAATAATGAAAACATATTTGAAGTATATTTTGCTTTTTCTAACTCTTACAATTCTTCTCATAGTATCCTGTAGTGAAGAAGCGCCATTATATCTGACATCGACACCAATTGCCAGTGCAGGGGCCGATCAACTAGTAGAGATTTATGATACTGTATCTCTGGATGGAAGTCTCAGCACACAATCTGAAAATGTAGAGTACATTTGGACATTTAACTATAAGCCGCCTGGAAGTACTACTGTTTTTTCAGATTCCTCTGCTCCAAATCCAAGCTTTGTTGCAGATGCCGCGGGATTTTACAACGTACAGTTAGTGATTAAAAATAATGATGTGTACAGTGAACCTGATTATGCCGTCACTCAATCAATATTTAAAGAGCCGGGAAAATATTTCCCCCAACAGGTCGGTAATAAATGGAAATATAAAGTAACTGATTCAACAGGCACTATGAAAGACACAGTAACAGTTGAAGTTGTTGGTACAACAACTTTACAAAATGGTGAGACTGCTTCTATTTGGGTCTATAGTGACTTTGGATCTATTTACTTCAACGGTTACATTGATACCTTATACCTTGTAACTAGCGGAGACACACTAATTTATTATCCGATCTACCAAAACAATCTATATCCCTTCTTAGGATATATTGTACCTTTCCAGATTGGAGACCGTTGGGGGCAAATGTATAAATCCACTACCACCGTCTTAGATTATAATTCAATATCTATTGATATTGGAACATTCTACGGCGCATATCAATTGGAACATTCAATGTATCCTCAGCAAACGTGTGGTTCTCGGTCAAATAACTGGATTGTCCCACGTGTTGGATTGGTAAAAATGGATTTGACAAGTTGTCATCCCGGCCCATCTCAATTTTCTTGTATATGCACCGAGGAACATTGGGAATTGATTTGGTATAATTTAGTTGAATAGGCTATCAGAAAGTTTTGTTGAGACCAAGAAAATGATCTTGATGAAATAACTAGTAACCAGTAATTAGAGATTATAAGTTCTGAATTGAAAGTTGCCCAGGAGAAATTTATTTAGGATTACGGTTTAATCTTTATTTTGGTGCTGTCTTTTATACTAAAACTTCCACTCTGGCCATAATTTGTTTCCCGCGAGCTGTTTACGACTTTGATTGAATAGTGGATTGAATTATCGAAGTCGAGAGGTATTAGCCAGTCGAAAGTCCCACGATTATCCTGATTACTAATAAGTGTCTGCTTTAACATATTTTTCCTGAAAAGGAAAACATCTATTTTGGATAAAGATTCAGATGATAACCATCTTACTTGGATCAATCCGCCGGGTTCAAATATTGCGTCTTTAACCGGAGCAAGAATATTTATTTTTTCAATAGTCCCGGGATCTTTTATTGTAATTCCAATATCTGGCGCTTCATTAACTGATTCCCGGCATCCCGCATAATATAAGAAAATGATTGAAAGGATTAAGATATTGTAAAATTTGTTTTTCATTTCAAACTCAAATAATTATTACTCAATAAGCAAAATTCAAACGTGTAAATCAATACAATAATCCATTATTAATTTGCCGGGAAATTACGTTGTTGCATATATGAACTCTTTATCGAAACTTCTCAATAAATGAGATTCATTACTAATTTGATGATCATATTATTTATTGCTTATTTTGTGAAATATAAATAAGAAAGCAATAAAAGTTATTAGGAATTTAATTTCGGCGCAGGTTGCACTTTCTAAAATTATACTTTAGTTTTTCAGCTAATCTAAATAATGAAAGAGAACTATGAAATTATCAAAAACTATAATATTAGTAATCGCCACTTTTTTTATATATCTCTCATGTACAGAAAAAGAACCTGAACCAAAAGGAACTCCTGAATACATTGCAGAAATTCAACAATGGCATCAAAAACGGATTGAGAGATTAAAGAAAGATACCGGCTGGCTTAACCTCGTTGGACTTTACTGGCTTAAAGAGGGTGAGAACACATTCGGCTCTTCGGAAGAAAATGATATTAATTTTCCCGATAACAGTCCTCCAAAAATTGGAACGATAATTTTAAAAGACAGTTCGTTAACTTTTAAATCTGCTGATGGTGTTGATGTGTTAAACAACGATGTAAAAGTAACTGATCTGGAATTGAAAGACGATTTAACAGGCAAGCGCACTACACTTGCTTTGGGGTCGCTGCGCTGGTACATAATTAAAAGAGGTGAAAGATACGGTATAAGATTGCGTGATGTTGAATCTCCAATACTAAAAGAATTTAAAGCTATTGATATTTACCCGATTAACGAAGATTGGCGCATTGAAGCAACATTTGAACCTTATGATCCTCCGAAGCAAATATTAATTCCCAACATTTTAGGAACAACAGAAGAAGATAATTCGCCCGGGGCATTGTCCTTCACCAAAGACGGAAGGAGTTACAAACTTGATGCGATTGAGAGCAGCCACGGATTCTTTATTATTTTTGCGGATGAAACAAGTGGTAAAGAAACCTACGGCGCAGGAAGATTTCTTTACACCGATAGACCTGATTCTAACAATAAAGTAATTTTAGATTTTAACATATCATACAATCCGCCCTGTGTATTTACGAAGTATGCAACTTGTCCCCTGCCTCCAAAGCAGAATTATCTTCACTTAAAAATAACTGCGGGAGAAAAGATGTGGGGAGAGCTGCATTAAAAAATAATATGCGCCCAACTTAAACTCATTCAGTCATACATCCATTCAACCATTCCGTAGGGGAAAGAGAAAACGAATGCATTATTGTATGGTTGAATGCTAATTTGGCTTTTGCCTTTGAAACTGTATTCTCACAAATTCCTTAGGATTTAACACTTATAAATTTATTTTAAAGTTTTTTCTTGCTATTTAAATAATCATTGGATAGTTTTAAATTAAATCGACTAACTGCTTTGCACACAGGTAAGTAGTATAATTGAATACGCTAAGATTTTATATAAAAATTTCTTTTATTTTATTAGGGTTTTCCAATTATATTGCTTCTCAGTCCAATCAAGTCTTGAATAACCAATTAATTAAATCACTAACGTTTGATATTAGTGCAGATGGAAGATATGGGTTCGGCAGTGATCGAAAAGGATTTCAACTCGGTGAGATAAGATTTCGTACAACTTACAGCATCAATAAGAATTTTAATTTTGTTGCCATTTTTAGATCAAGAGTTCCTGTTAATATTAAATGGGATGATTGGAAGAACAGGATAAATGAATTCTCCGAAATATACTTACACTATTTTGATTTCTTTAACATTGAATTTTTAAGATTAAGCCTTAACTCTAAAATTGGCAAGGTTGAATATTTCCCAAAATTTGAGGATACCAGATTAATAGTGGAAAATTTTGATCTTTATCTCAGACCACCTCAATTTTACGGTGCTACTCTTACTTTAAATATAACAACAAGAAAGTTAAATTTTGTTAGCTTTTTCTTCGATGGAATTTCCGGTGATATAACAGATTTTAATAGTCTTAAACCTGATATTAAAGAATTAGTCTTTCGATTTTATCCAACTTTCTTTAAGGACTTCAGTTTTTATTCACAAATAGGTCGTTCTTTATCAAGTATACATGTAATAAACTATGCATATTTTATTTATTCACCGGGGTTATTTAATTATTTTAATTTTAGTATAAAACTCGGGAAACTTCCTGCTCTTGATGTTGCTCCCTATGGAGTTCGTTTTACAATAGAAAGAGAATTTAATTTCCTGCTGATAGGGGGTTATTATGAAAGAAGGATTAATCAACCACCGGGCGGTTCAATTATAGGGTTTTACTGGAGAATATTAAAACCGGACGAACTCGTTGAGATTTTCGGTGCTTATCGTTTTATGTATGATTCTAACGCTGGCGTACTTGCATTTAACATTCCCTTTCTTCTGATAAGAGTTAATTTTTAAATCATTAAAATTTATTTAATAACAATTAAAAATTTTACCAAAATATTACTTTCGTTTTGTCTGATAATAACTGTCTCATGTTCAAGTTTAGAGATACAATTTTTAAGATTCTTTGAAACTGAAATAGATGTTGATAAGAAAAAAGAGATGACACTTGATAAATATAGTGGGTTGTTTCTTGGAACAAGCTCCGATAGTACAATTATCCTTGGAAAGCTTCTATTACCAAAAGAAACTGAATTAAAGGTTTCGCTGATATCTTTTGCCCGAATTGATAACATCGACAATCCCGTTTGGGAAAGTTTTAATTCAGATAAGAATGGATATTTTACAATAAAAAATCTATCCTACGGAACTTATAAACTGCTGATTTTTCATTCCAATTATAAACAAAAAGTGTTTCCAAAAATTGTCCTAAATAACAGTACACCTAAGTTTGTAATTAATACAAGTCTTGACCCTATCAAATAAAAGGAATCAGAGCAATGAACATTTCGGATATAATTTTTAGGGCGATACGTATTTCTGTTTTTATAATTCTTGTTTCTTCAGTAGGACAACAAAACATTTCCCCGTTTACTCAGGAATTATTGGCTGATAAATATATCCACAACTATGAATTTAATAATTATGAAGGCAAATCTGATGTTGTTAAAGAAACACCTCCTACTGATTGGATTCAATATCCGGGTTTTATGCTCAACAATTATTCAGTTAACAAAGATGCTATTAAAACAATAAGTATTGATGACTGTCCGAAGTATAAAAAATATACGCGTACTATAATAACAAGTAGTACCCAGGGGCAATTATCCGATACGGGTTGGCAGGAGGTTTCAACTTTTTCAACTTGTGAAGATCAGGATACCGGTGAGCAATCGCCGGATTGCACTACTGAAAACCTTCCCGGCGAATCAATGGGACTTGGAGACGAAACAATTTCCACATGTAACTTCACAAGAATAGATTGTATAGAAAAGTGCGAGTGCGAAGCAGACCCCATAACAACAACAATTTCAATCGCGTTCCCCTCGGTTGGATTTTTAACAGATAAAATTGAAACGGTTGCAGAAACCGCTCCGATGATAAGTGAAATGTCGCTCTCTGTCGGAGCTTCATTTTCCGTAGAAGAGGGTGAAGAGTGCTGTGAAGAAGATAATAAAAAGCCGCCAGTTGGATATAAAAAATATTCGGGTACCGTAAACGCTTCTCTTTCTGTTAGTTTAAATGTTCCCGGTTGGGATTGGAGACTCAATTCACAATGGCAGGGACTTTATAGAGTTAGAGCACAAATCTCCCTCGGACCCGAAATTACTCTTGGTCCTTCTGCTTCTGCCACAGCTTCGGGCAAAGCGTACGACGGAGATAAATGTAAAAGTTGTATAACAGCTTCCGTTGAAGGTTCAATTGATGTGGAAATAAGTTTTGGGGGAACAATTAGTTGTGAAGTTTGGGCTTTTGAGGGAAGCTGGTTTGAGATTTCCGGAAGTTTCGAATTACATGCTGAATTAGCAGTCGGAACATCGATCGGTGCCAGCGGACAAACCGAGCTGCCGCCATGTCCAATAGATTTATCCGGATCAATAAGTTATGGCAGTTTAACAGGTACTGCCACTGCCGGTGTAGAAGTTTGGGGAACCGGAATAAGTTTTTCTAAAAGTGTAACAATCCTTAATGGAGTTACAAGCAGTTTTTAAAACAATATATAGTTGAATAAAATGATCTATCTAAAATTAATAAAATTACTGCTTTTGGCAATTGCTTTAACAGTTAGTGCTCAACCTCAAAAGCTTAACATTTTACTAAAAAATGATCCCTTCCCTTTAATAGGGAATGCTGATTCCTGTGGTTTCGCCGCATCAGTTTTTTCGGAAATCTATTCACCGGGTATTGGATTAAATTTACAGGGAGAATTTTTAGGCGAAGATGCGCATGCTCTTCCCGAGTTGCTAATATTAAATGAATTTATATATAAGAAAGATGGAAATAAGGATGGATTATATGGTTTATACGATGGTAATAGCCAACCTCTTCTAAGTAAAATTATAAACATTAACTCTACACGCACTGCTTTTAACAATTTTTCCGATTTTGAACTTTTAAGTAAAAATGAATTTGGTTCCTTGATAAGAATTAGATACTCGTTGATTACCAATTCCGGTAAGAGATTTCCATGGGTTTCGATGATAGTAAAAATAAACGATCAATATTTTTTAACGCAATCTATTCCTATAAATAATATTTTTATTCAATCCGCCTCCGGGCATCCATATAATCATTCGCGGGAATTATATAAGGGTGTTGATATAAAAGAAATGTTCAGGATCATTTATAAACAAATTTCAGATAGTGTTATAAATATTGTGGATGACTATGATGATACAAAAAACATCACTTTGTTTTTTAACATAAACAAATATGATACAAGCCTAATTAAGATAAATCCTCCCGCAGAAGTTAATTTATTATTCAATATGATTAATAATCTTCGAGATGATAAATTTTCAGAGTATAAAAATTTATGGTCTCCATTAGAAAGGGAAGAATTAATTTCATCTGAAGGATTTTTACCTCAGTATCAACTACATCAAGATTTCTATAAAGATGTTGACTCAATTGAATTATTAGGAAATATCAGCGGACAAAATGAAAAGATCATCTTATTTCGTGTCAGAAAAAAAGATTTACTCCATCCTCTTCAAATGTTATTTGTAGAAAAAGTTCAGAATGAGCTTTATCTAAAATCCGGTACTAAACAATATTATGCCGGAAGGATTCTTGAAAGAGATGATGTGAGAAATCAATTGTTAGAATTTCTCAAAAATTAGTATTTCCTGATGCTGAAAAATCATTACCTGCATATACTACTTCTGGTTTTTCTATCTTTATTTTGCAATTGTTTTCCACAAACGATATACGGTGTCTCGGGTTTAATAAAAACACCAACAACCGAAGTGAGTGCAAATGGAAAATTCGACTTGGGATTAAGTTATTTTTATGATAACAAAAATAGTAATAGAGTAACCCCAAATTTTACAACCCAATATGCTGTATGGATTAATATCGGAGTGATTCCAAGAGTTGAGATCGGATTAAGATTTGCCACAACAGAAGAAATAATAAAAACACAAAAGCGAATCGGTGGGTTTAGATCATTCAACATTAAAGGAAAAATAATAAATGAAAATGAGTATTTGCCTTCATTCGCATTGGGTATCCAGGATGCATTGGGAAAGGTAAAAACTTTTAATTCATTTTATGGAATTGTAAGTAAAAAAATCCCAATCCCATTTAATATGTTTTTTTTGTTGAACTTAGGATATGGTACTGATTGGTTCGATTTTAATGACAGACAAAACTCTAATTACAGATTCCAAGGAGTTTTTGGTGGAATAGAATTAATAGCAAATGAATTTATTAACTTAATGATTGAGTATGATGCAGATTTTTTTAATTATGGATTAGAAATACATTACAAAAATATTTTCTTCTTAAAAGCGTTTCTTATTAATGGTTCCCATTTGGGAAGCACTTTAAATTTTAGTTTTTATTTGTAAACTCATTCAGTCATACTCCCATTCAACCATTCCGCACGGGAAAAAGAAAATGAATGCATTATTGTATGGTTGAATGCCAAGTTGGCTTTTGCCCTCGAATCTGTTTGTTATCTTTCCTTACTAAATACAGATACCAATCCATAGGAAAGTGCTTCGGGCGGACAGATAAGATGAGTTCCGCCATCGAATACTTTTGTTTCCATCTTTAGGCTTTCGTACGCTTTTTCAACAATCAAAGTCACCATTTCATCTATAGGATTAAAATATTTTTCTTCATCTTCCTCGCTTCCAACAGATATAAAAACTTTGGCATCTATATCATCCATCTTTTCAAATGCTTCCTCTTGAACGGTAAATATTCTATACTCATCCCACGATAAGTGCGGACTTCCGATAATGTAGCGGTTAAATAAACCCGGTTCGGTAAATAAAGTATAAATTGCAAACAGACCGCCGAGGGAATATCCATTTATCGTTCGATTTCTTGGGTTGGTTCTGTATGTGTTTTCTATATATGGAATCAATTCTTCTTTAAGAAATTCACGAAACTTTGGGGCACCACCAGTTCCCGATCTCCCTCTTTTGGAGGAGATGGTATAATCTCGGCTTCTCATATTTCCTTCATTTTTTTTCAATGTGCCGTATCCAATTCCAACAATTATTAATTCAGGAATTGTATTCCCAAACTGAAGATATCGCGCTATACTTGCTGCCATACCAAAAGCAACATCTCCATCCAGCAAATACATAACCGGATATTTTTTTTTCGATTTATCATAATCATCCGGCAAGCTTATATATAGATAAAAATCATCATCAATTATTTGAGAGTGAAAAACCTTAACCTGTGTATTGTAAAGATTATCTTTGCCGGCAGCATCAGTAACATCCTGGGCGTAACAAATTGAGCAGCCAATAAAAATAACTGTTATAAATATTATTAGTCTTTTCATTTTTATCCTCTTTTAATTCCGTTTTCATTTAAAAATATACAAATCACAAATACAATTTGATAGGGAAATCCCACACAATTAAATTATGGTAGTTATAATAATAAAAAGATTCAGAATTGAAACATCCCTGGAGCGGACTAAAAAATATTCCACGTAACATCTGGCTCTTGTCTGTAAGTTCTCTTATCAACAGAACCGGCATGATGGTACTTCCTTTCATAGCCTTGTATTCAATAAAAGAGTTAGGAGTAAGCACAGGCACGGCAGGACTTGTATTAGCTTTTTATGGTATCGGCGCTTTTATTTCGGCTCCTTTCTCCGGTAAGTTAAGTGATAAACTTGGATCTCTCAACGTGATGAAAATTTCTTTATTCGCATCAGGCTTTTTTCTAATCTTATTTTCATTTATTACAAATTTTATTGCGTTTCTCATCCTTAGCTTAATATGGGCTGTTATCAACGAAGCATTTCGACCGGCAAGTATGTCTTTTATTTCAAAAGAGATTTCACCCGATAGAAGAAAAACTGCTTTCGCACTTTATCGTCTGGCAATAAACTTAGGAATGAGCATAGGTCCGGTTATTGGTGGCTTTTTAAGTACAATAAATTTCTCGCTTCTATTTTATGTCGATGGATTAACCTCAATTGCTGCAGGAATTTTCATGATATATTCTCCCTGGCAAAAATTTCATGAACCTGAAGAATCGCATGATAAGGAAAAGTTACTAACATCTGAAAGGGGAAGTGTATTCAAGAACAAAAATTTTATTTTCTTTTTACTGGCGACTATTCCAGTTCAAATTGTTTTTTTCCAGCACATTGGCGCTATGCCGTTATTCATAGTTAATGAGCTGGGGTTTTCTACTTCAACATTTGGATTATTAATAGCAGTTAATACTATTTTGATAATATTGATTGAGGTTCCGCTAAATGATGCTATGAGTAACTGGTCAATTTTAAAGTCTTTAAGTTTAGGTGCGTTGCTTTATGGGATTGGTTTCGGAATGATGGCGATTATGACAGACCTCACTCCACTCATTATTTCAATTATTGTATGGACATTTGGCGAGATGATTTTTCTTCCCTCGGCGGCGGTTTATGTTGCAGAAATATCTCCTGAAAAACAAAGAGGAGAATACATGGGCTATTATCAGATGACTTTTAGTTTTGCATTTATGATAGGTCCCTGGCTCGGCGCAGAAGTACTCGAACACCTTGGTTCTTTTATTTTATGGACCGGTTGTTTTGTTCTTGGATTGATATCGGCATTAATGATGATAAGATTGAAGAAAGATTTTTTCATAAGGAATGAATCGAAGAAGCTTTTCTAATTATTTTTTAGTTTTGTAAATAGATATTATTATAATTTTAATTTGATTTTAAAGATATTTAATGATCCGACCTCGTTTAATTGGTTATAGAATAAAAAGTGTTTTATTGGCTTCACTAATGGGTGCTGTCTTCGGTACAGCTCTCGGATTTTTTACCAGTATTTTAGATGTTCTTCCTCCTTCAGGACCTATGATAAAAGGATTAATTATGGGTTCCATTATAGGATCCAACATTGGTTTTTTCGAAGAGTTTGTTTACAACTTCAAATTGAGAAGAAAGTCATATCTTTTATTACTATCGATAAGAACAGCTTTATATTCATTCACTCTGCTCTTCTGGTTGGTAATTGTTAATACTGTTTCACTTACAATGTTTGGAAACAATTCTTTTGAAAACGCAATTGTATTTTATCTTTTCGAAGCATCTTTCGACAGAGACATAATACTGGTTACTATGGCAGTATTTACAATAATATCTTTACTGCAAATTAAAAGACTCCATAGCAAAGGTGATCTAACTAAATTTATTCTCGGAGTCTATCACAGTCCTAAAGAAATTGATAGGATCTTTCTTTTTATTGATCTCAAATCGTCCACAACTATTGCTGAAAAACTTGGCAATATTAAGTACAGCGAATTCCTGATTGACTATTACTATGACATCACCGATGCCATATTGATGGCAGATGCAGAAATATATCAATATGTCGGTGATGAAATTATTTTATCATGGCGTTTCAAAAAGGGAATTCAGGATTCAAAATGTATTAATTGTTTTTTCGATATAAGAAACACAATTGAACTATTGAAAGATAAGTACTTAAAACGATATGGTGTTTATCCGGAATTCAAAGCGGGATTGCATGGTGGAAAGGTTGTCGTTACGTGGATTGGGGATATTAAAAAGGAAATTGTATATCATGGTGATGTTTTAAACACTACTTCAAGATTAGAAGCTGAGTGTAATCGTTACAATCAATCTTTGTTAGTATCAGAATTTATTTTAAATAATCTAAAACTACCGGCTTACCTTGAAGCAAATTTTATAGATGAGCTACAATTGAGAGGTAAAGAGAAAAAGATGAAGATCTTCGGTTTAGATATAATAAAAAGCCCCGATAAAACCGAGGCTCAATAATTTATTCAAAACTTTATCAAGTTTGTTTGTTTTTAAATAACCTTTTTCTATTCATATATCCAAGACCAGCCACGGCTATTACAGCAACTAAAACATACATCCAATCAAAGGATGATGGCGTTAGCCTTCCTTTCCAATCAGAAATATTAACTTCAACTATTCTTTTCTGTTCAAGGTCTAACATTTCGTTATCAATTAAATATGGTACCCAGTTAGTGCTTATAACTTTAAACCATGTGCTGTCTGAAAAGGATGAGTAAGTAAGGTTCGATTCTTCCGGACTTTTTACACCAATGTTTTTAATTGCATCGTCAATAAATGAGGTAAGCACATTTGTAAATTCCTCACCGTTGGTAAATTCAATCAGATTGATTTTGTGGTATGCAAATTCTTCTCTAATGTTTCTCCACACTTCTTGATCGAGGGTAAAATTCCACATTGAAAAGAGTGAGTCAATTTCTTTTATCTCTTTGCTTTTTATGTTTTTCCCGGCATAGATATCAATTAACTTAGCGCCGGCATCCTGCCAAAATTCTGCAAACTGATCTTGTTGTTTCTTTATCTCATTAAGATCACCGGGTTCAAGAGTGGTTAATTCTATAAATCTTACATTATCCTGTAACGAACGTTTAACATTCGAAAGGACATTGTTTTTCTCCGCTTCAATATATATAGCGTTTCGCTCTAGAGAACTTAATTGAGTTTGCTCCATCATCGGCTGCGGCAGAAGACTATCAACAATACTGAATATTAATTCATCTCTTTTTCTTAATGATCTCTTTAACTCCCTTACCAATGCGTCAATCTCAGCAACTTTGTTAACATCTTTTTTATCTGAGTATTCATACTCCTGAATTTTGTTCATCAGCTCCGTGTTTCGTTTGTTCAGAGATGCAACCTGCTCCTTCAATTCCAGGTTTTCTGTTTGAAGAACATCAATAGTTGTAAAGTCCCGGTTTCTTATTACAAATGACATATTCAATTTTTCGAAGGTTTTATCAAAATTATCCGGGTACAAACTTTTGTCTAAAAGTGTTTTTTGTTCAACGTATTCATTTCTAAACCTATCGATATCTGCAACTATTGAGTTTAGCTCTTCAAGGTTTTTCGATTTATTAATTGCCTCTTCAAGCTGCTTATACTTTTGTTTGAAACTTTGCACTATTTCGTAATCGGATTGAGCAAATAACTGATTTGTAAAGACCAGCAGAAAAAGTAAAAGTATAATTTTATTTAGAGATGAATGATATTTCATTTTTTATTCCTATCTATTCCATTATTAGTTAAATACAGACTTTTACCGCCGTCAATCAATTCAATAAATGGAGTGCGCTGATTTAGCGCCGGTTCTTCTACTCCAAATTCAGATATAAAAATTTTATTGTCTAACACCATCGCACCGTTATCCATTTGGAATACATAAACATTTTTAAACTTTTCTGCAGTAATAAAATAATAACCGTTTATATCACGTAGTATCCTTATTTCTTTTCCAACATAGGCAGAAGAATCATCCAATTCTTCATAGAATAAACCTCCTGTATCAAAACTTATGGAGTATCTCTCATCACTTACTCTTCCATTTTCATCAATAGAAATTACAGACTCTACCGGCCAAGCAAAATCTGCTTGCTTCAATTTAAGTGTAGAACAAGCTGCTGCAATTACGAGCAAAAGAAAAGAAAGAAATTTAATTAGTTTCATTTAACCTCCGAATAAAAAATTAACATGATTAAACTTAAGAAAATATTACTAAAATTGTTCCCTAAGACGCGGATAAAAATTTTACCTTTTCGTTCTCCAATTATCAAAACCTTTTTTCTTAGATATTTGTAGAGATTCGAAGATGACCAAAATAATATCAAAATACACATGTGGTGATAATTGCCCAATTGCGATTGGTATTAAAAAAACTATTTGGGTAATCAAGTATGAATCGGAAGGAACGGTGAAGTACATTTGTCTTTGTAAAGAATTAATTACGGTTACTAAAGCACTTCCAGGAATGCAAGAAATAAATTCTTTGAATTTCTCATAACTAACCAGTTTATTTTATTTTCCAATTTTGGTCTGTTTCTTGATATATTTATATGTTGAACTCGCTGGATACCAGACAAAAATGATTGTGTTTATCTAAATAAATTCATGGGTTTTGTTTCGTTTAACAAATATTCAGCTAAAACTTTAAGACTTAAGGAGTTATGTGGCAAAGAAAATAGCTATAAGTATTCCGAAGGGTGGTGTGGGAAAAACAACAACTGCTGTTAATCTTGCAGCTGGATTTGCCATTGCTGAAAAAAGAACTCTTCTCATTGATTTTGACCCTGCGGGAGCCTGTGCACTTTCTCTCGGTTTCAATGAGGCAAATATGCATGGTGATATCTTTCAGGTTTTTAGCTTTACTAAATTTATTGATGCCGTTGTGCATAAAACCAAACTTCCTTATTTAGATTTCATTCCTTGTCAAATAAACACTTATGATCTTGAAGAACGGATTAACAGACTAAGCCGGAACATCTACCTCTTTTCAAATGTACTGGATCAGCAGGCGCTTACCGAATATGATTTTATTATAATTGATTGTCCGCCGTATATGAAAGGTTTAACAACCGTTGCATTGGCTGCTGTCGACTCTGTTTTAATACCTCTCCGTTCAGGACAATTTTCAGTTGCCGCGCTAAAGAAAATGTTTAATCAAATTGAGTGGGTAAAAACAACCATAAACAGCGAATTGAAAATTGAAGGCATTCTGTTAAATATGTATGAGCCGCGTACAAAAGCATGGGCTCTTACAATTAAATCATTAAACAAGCACTTTAAAGAATACTTATTCAAATCAGTTATACCAAAAAGTATTGCTATTTCCGAAGCTGAATTTTACGGGAAACCCTCAATGTTATTTGATGTGAAATCCAAGGGTGCGATAGCATATCTAAATTTAACTGCGGAAATATTAAATAAAAATGCCGTCCCAAATATATACAGACTAACTGAGGCAGATTACATCCAACAGGCGAATAAATAATTCAGGAGCGTAAGCAGCTAAATATTAAGGGCAACAACTGCTACAAGAATTTGGAGGCTACTCATACAGTAACACTTAAAATGTGCTACTCTTCATGTAAAAGAGCAAATATCTTTTAAAATACTATAATTCCCATCGGCACGTAAATTATCACTCCGGGAATTGTACGCGGAGAATAGTCGGAGGCTAAATCAAACACCGAAAAACCAAATAAACCCTATCTTTAATAATCATTAATTTCAGGCACACCACTTGGACTTTTTACTATAATGAGGGATATTTACATTTAAAATTATCTTATACAAATGATCAATAATTACAACAGTAGGGCAGTACAATGAACCGAGCATGAAAACACATTTACAAACAAGGCAATGATTATAATGCGAGTTCCATCTGACCAAAACAAAATATTCCGCCTGAGGCGGACAGGTATAAGCAGATGAAAAGAAGACATTTTTTCTTTTATCATGTGGTTATTTTTATAATTGCTCAAATCGCCTGGCTGTCACTAATCGGTTTGTGGATATATTGGTACGTTTATAATTATATAGTATATAAAGAAGTTGGTGATCATGTTTCTCCTGAAATTAGTTTTGATATTACAAATGCTGGTCCTTTTGTAATTGGTTTGGTTCTGTTAGTCGGATTGTCTTTAATAACCATTTGGATATTCCGGCATTTAAATGTTCAGCTAAGATTAACAAAACTCTACGATACTTTTATTAGTAACGTAACGCACGAGTTAAAGTCGCCATTATCCTCTATCCAGCTTTCACTCGAAACACTAAAAACACGAGATGTCCCACGGGAAAAACAAAAAGAGTTTGTTGGTATGATGATAAAAGATGTGAACCGGCTGACAAGACTGATCAATTCAATTCTTCAAATCCCGGCGCTTGAGCAAAAAAAATTCGCATATTCTTACCAGATATATTCAGCTGGTTCAGTAATAAAACAAATATTAAACGATTCTATTGAACAGTTTCGTTTACCACTCGAGACTGTTAATATTGAAGAGAATGCGATCTGTGAGTTTGTTATTGATATTGACGGTTTGAAAACAGTTTTTGATAACTTAATCGATAATGCTGTAAAATATTCTTTACAACCGGTTAAAATAAATGTAAACATTAGCTGTACTACACAAAAAGTTGTTATTGAATTTAATGATAACGGAATTGGAATTGCCCCTAAAGAACTGAAGAAAGTATTTAACAAATTCCATCGCGTTTATCATCAAAACATCCCAAATGTAAAAGGTACAGGATTGGGACTTTACCAGGTAAAGGAGATAATAAAAAATCATGGTGGAAAAATTTATATTTTTAGTGAAGGTGATGGTAAAGGAACAACATTTAAAATTGAATTGCCAATTTATCAAGTATTTAAAAAACGATTTTTAACTAATCTGCTTAAGCGAAGTGAGCAAAAAAAACAATTGGAAATAATTAATGAATAACAGCACTTTCGAAAAGCACAGAATTTTATTGGTTGAAGATGAAGAAAACCTTGCGATAGGTTTACAGTATAATCTTACTGAAGAAGGATATATTGTTGAGTTAGCTAAAGACGGAAGAGAAGCATTAAAACATTTTGAAACGAAGAAAATAGATTTAATTATCCTCGATATAATGATACCTTATATCGATGGATTCGAAATAGCCCGTCGGGTGCGAAAGAAAGATCCTCAAATGCCAATACTGATGTTAACAGCAAGAACTACCAGGGAAGATAAGGTAAAGGGATTAGAGTTAGGCGCAGATGATTATATTACAAAACCATTTCATCTTGACGAACTGCTTTTACGGATAAAGGGAATGCTTAAACGTAAAACGTGGTATAAAGATGTTACTTCCGGCAAGCCGTTAGTTGGTTTTGGAAAGAACAAAATCAATTTTGAAAACCTTAGCTGCAGCAATGGTAAAAACGATTTCAACCTTACCCCCCAGGAAGCAATGGTAATGAAATATTTGATTGAGAATAAAGGAAAAATAGTATCGCGCAAAGAACTTTTAGAAAATGTGTGGCATTTGAATCCGGATATCGAAACACGCACAGTAGATAATTTTATAGCGCGGTTAAGAAAATATTTTGAAGTTGACCCCTCAAAGCCGGTTTATATTAAAAGCGTACGCAGTGCCGGTTATATGTTTGAAGATTAATCTAAACAGTTAATTCGGGTTTAACAATACTATTGCAGTAACTATACTTAATATTAATACCACAACCGCCGGTATAAATTTGATCAATGGATGATTAGCTTTAATATGCCTGTAAAGTGCAGAAGAAGATATATAAGCAAAACCAATGCACGCATAAAATGCTAAGTTTGGAATGAACAATGCAATAACAAATAAAATTTCAATCATACCGAAAAGAATCATTGCCAGCCGGTTTAACTTAAAATCATTAAACACCGATTTCATGGGTTTAAACCCAAAAATTTTCATTGCTGCTAAGATCAGGAATACAATTGCTAAGATTGTTTTTAGAATGCTCTCGGTATTGCTCATAAAATCATTTTTCTTATTTAATTGGGGAAATCTAGAACATATCGTGCTCTATAAGTTACAAATATCAAAATGGTCAAAAAATACTTCTGATGCAAACTATGTAAAAAATGGATCTAGTTGAGAATTGTAGAAACACATAGAAAATGCCACAACTTGGTGCGGCATCAATAAATAACGGATATATAAGAGGAAATTAATATCGGTTTCTGCCGTTGCCCCTTCTATTATTACATTTAGGTCGTACTTCATTACCAACAGTTTATTAGTGGTCTAACATTATATAAAATTTATCTTTTCGTGATTTTTTCGTGATAATTAAAAATTAGTTTTCCCCTTGAAAATTATTTCAAATGACATTTTAATTTTGAATTGATTGTGTTATAATTATGTGATAAACTAAGCTTATATTTTATAATCTATTTTTTGAAAGTGAAAATGAAGAACGTACTTGTAATTGAAGATGATAAATCGATAGCAGATCTTTTAGAAATCCATTTAACAGATCTCAATTGTACCGTTACGAAAGTTCTGGATGGTGATGAGGGATTGAGAGAAGCATTAAATAAAAATTATGATTTAATTGTTCTGGATCTTATGCTGCCAAAGTTAAATGGACTTGAGATTTGCAAAGAGGTACGAAAAAAAGATGATTACACTCCAATATTAATGCTCACTTCAAAATCCGAAGAGATAGATAAAGTATTGGGTTTAGAGGTGGGTGCTGATGACTATCTTACAAAACCATTTGGGATACGAGAATTTATAGCAAGAGTGAAAGCTATTTTTAGAAGAATCGAAGCTATCCAAAAAGAAACAGATAATGATAGTGACATTACCTGCGGACCGCTTACAATTGAAGTTTCAAAACGAAGGGTGATGCTGAGCGGAGAAAGAGTTGACTTAACTCCTAAAGAATTTGATCTGCTTCATCTGCTTGCAGCTCATCCAGGCAGAACATACACACGCGAGCAATTATTAAGCATACTTTGGGGTTATCAGTATAATGGTTATGAGCATACTGTTAACTCACATATTAATCGTTTAAGAAGTAAAATTGAATCAAACCTGACGAATCCAAAATATATCTTAACCTCGTGGGGGGTTGGATACAGATTTAACGAGAACGAAGTAATTTAAAATCATTATGAATAATATTAACATGGGCAATAATAGTTTTTTCAACAGCTTGTTCTGGAAAATAGGCGCAACATTTCTGGTTACGTTACTTATTCTTTCAGCAGTTTATCTTTACATATCAGTTTATACAGCTGAAATGTATTTTCAAGAAGCCAGCCAAAAATTGAATGCGGAAATAGCTCCGCACATTGCAGGAGAGAACAGGTGTTTCATCGATGGCGAAGTGAACGAAGAAGTCCTGAAGGAAGTTTTTCATAGCGTAATGGTGATAAATCCCAGTATAGAAGTTTATCTTCTCGATACCGAGGGAAAGATATTAACATATTTCGCACCAAATAAAATAATCAAGCTGGATTATGTTCCTCTGGGGCCGATTAAAGAGTTTATTGAAGTTGGCGTATCATCTTTTGTAATGGGTATCGATCCGAAAAATGTAACTGCAATGAAGGGATTCTCTGCGTCAGAGGTTTTTGAAGACTCAACATTGAGGGGATATATTTATGTAATTCTTGGCGGTGAAGAATATGAGAATGCAACACAGTTTGTTTTCGGCAGTTACATGTTGAGGCTTGGTGTTCGCTCAATGGCAATCACTCTGATAGCTGCTGCATTAATTAGTTTAATCGCCCTTGCTTTTATTACTAGAAACTTAAGGAAAATTATACTTGTTATAAGAAGATTTAAAGATGGTGATTTAAACACACGTGTAAAACTAAAAGGGAAAGGTGAATTAAGCGAGTTCGCGAGTTCATTCAACGATATGGCTGACACTATTGTAAGAAATATGGAAGAAATGAAGACTATGGATAATTTACGAAGGGAGCTCGTGGCAAATGTTTCGCATGATTTAAGAACGCCGTTAGCAACTATACAAGGATACATTGAAACGATTTTGATGAAAGCCGATACTTTGTCTGAAGCTGAAAGAAAAAAATATATGGAAACAATCTTTAGCAGTACTGAAAGATTGAGAAATTTAGTTGAGGAGTTATTCGAATTGTCTAAACTCGAAGCAAGAGAAAGCAAAGCAAATCCGGAACCATTCTCTATTGCTGAATTAGTACAGGATATTCAACAAAAAAATCTTATAATGGCTGAGTCTAAGAACATCGATCTTTCATTAAAATTTCCATACAATTTACCATTAGTGAACGCAGATATTGGAATGATGGAAAAGGTGCTGCAGAATCTATTGGACAATGCACTAAAGTTCACACCCGATGGAGGAAATATTACTATTCGTTTAACTCCTGAAAAGAATTTCATTTTTGTAAGTATAAAAGATGATGGTCAGGGTATAAGTCAGGATGCTTTACCTCACATTTTTGAACGCTATCAAAAAGCTGAGAGAACAAACTTAAGTGAAAATGAAGGACTTGGTCTTGGATTGGCGATCGTAAAGAAAATATTAGAGGTACATGAAATTGCTATTAATGTAGAAAGTGATAAAGAAAAAGGAACTGTCTTTTCTTTTAAAGTACCCATCTACGGGGCGAAACAAACCATAGATGCGGAAGCAACGTATAGTTAAAACTGCAACTTGCAATGTAAGTGTTTAAATTAGAAGAGGGAGTTTTAGTACTATTTGATTAAATTCACAAATTGTACTAACACAATTTAAACCATAGATTAATTAAAATTCCTATCAAAAGCCGGTCTATTAAAATTTTGATCTATTATAACATTATTCACTTGACAGGTAACCATCTAATTACGTATATTGCGTAACCATTTAGTTACTAATTATAAAATTAACTGAGGGGCTTAATTATGGCATACAAAATAGATGATGTGTTTTCTGCATTGGCAGATACTAACAGGAGGCAGATACTGATGATGCTTTCAATCAATACACTGAATGTTAACTCAATAGCAGGAAAATTTAAAATAAGCAGACCGGCAATATCAAAGCATTTAAAAATATTAGTGAATACAAAATTAGTTACACGCGGGCAAAGGGGTAGGAAAAGATACTACAAAATTAATGTTGAGCCGCTTAATGAAGTTCGGGATTGGTTGAATTTTTATGATAAGTTTTGGGATAAGAAATTAAAGCAACTTAAAAACTATATGGAGGAACTGTAATGGAACCAATTGAAAAGAAACTAACTGTAAACGCATCAGTTGAAAAGGTTTGGAAAGCTTTGACGGACCCGGCTGAAATAGAAAAATGGATGCAAATGCAAACCACCTTTTCTGCAGAAGTTGGAAAGGAATTTACCTTTAAAGCCGAATCCTCTGAAGAGTGGGACGGTGTATTTTCCTGTAAAGTTAAAGAGCTTGTTGAGAATAAAAAATTGGCTTACACCTGGGATACAGCTTTTATAAATGCAGAAACTTTGGTTGAAATTAAACTGGAAGCAAATGGAAACCAAACGGAGCTCACACTAATTCATTCCGGATGGGAAAAACTTGCGTCAAATCAAGAACAAACAAAGAAATCGCACAGCGACGGTTGGGACTTAAGATTTGGAGAGAAACTAAAAGAATTAGCAGAGGGATAATTAACATTATTAACAAACTTCTGGGAGACTAAAAATGGCACAGTATAAACTGGGATGCAAAGATATGGGTGGTATGGATTGTGAATTTACTACAACAGGTGAAACAACCGATGAGGTGAAACAAAATTTATATGCTCATGCACAAGAAGTTCATAAAGATGTGATAGCTTCAATGCCGGAAGATAAGATGAAAGAGATGGATCAGTTGATGGATAAAATTTTGCAGGAGCAAAATTAATTAAACAGCCGCCCCTGCTTTATGGCAGGGGTTTTTTATATCCTTTCCGGCTCAATTTTATTTCTTATTCAGCAAAAGATTATAATCAATTTTTTCTTTATAAATAATAAAGCCCCCACCGAATATGATTATGCAGTCGTTCTAAGCAAAAGTTTATTTAATATTTGTTACTTATTCAATCTTTTACAATATTATGTGTCAACTACTCTACATCTTCATTTTAATCATTCACTAATCACCTTTGAGGAGGGCACAATGAAAACACTAATGAAAAGCACTTTGCTTTTTCTTATTCTTTTCTCTTTTTTAACCGGCTTCAGTTTTGCACAGGAATGGACTGATGCACAAAAAGAGGTCTGGGCGGGAGTAGAAACCTATTGGGAAATTAATGAAAGTAATCCATTAGGATTTCTATCTTACTTTGATGATTCTTATTTAGGTTGGTCTTATAATAATGAAGCGCCCGGAACAAGAGATGACGCTGTTAAATCATTTACTTACTGGACAACCCAGGGAAAACGCCAGTTCCATACATTAACTCCTGCAAGAATATGGGTAGACGGCAACTTTGCTTTTGTACATTACTACTATTCAGAAGTAACAGAAAACAATGATGGCAAACCTTTATCCGAAAATGGGCGATGGACGGATATACTCATGAAAAAGAATGGTAAGTGGATGCTCGTTGGTGACCATGGTGGTGAAATAAAGAAATAGATTTTCTGATCTTTAACTTTCCACTTAAAGGGCGAAGCAATTCTTCGCCCTAAATTTTTATCATCAAATACCGTTAACCACATTCGAAGCATAAACCAGCCGGTCTCTCGTTAGATCGGATGACCCGTTAAGTTCAAGAAGACTTGTGAAATAATCCTTAGCCATGTTTATCTCTCCAATCTGTTCAGCAGCTATACCGCACCCGTAAATCGAGTTAAAACGATTCGGATTGTTTTCAAGAGTTAACCGGTATTGTTCTAAAGCATCTTCGGGCAGACCCATTTCAAGCAGCAGATCACCAAGCATTTCCCTAACTGGCAGCAATTGTCCCGGCGTTACAGGGCTCTTTTCTGTTGCAGATTCAAGTTCGGCTGCAAGAAACATATTTTCTTTTGCTTTTTCCATATCTTTCTCTGCATACATCTGCCATGCTTTTACAACTGTTTTCTGGACTTCCATCTGTCCTATCCAGTATTGGCTGACTCTTGAATCTCCAAGAACGTGCTGTAAGAGTTCAAGTTTTTCAAATGAAAGTTTTGCAATTTCGGGGTTGCCGCTTCTACCTGCACCGATACCTCTTGCAAAATATACCAGCGCTTCATACTGGGGATAAATCTCCCACGGAAACTTTGATTGATTATCTATTAAAAGATTTGCTGCATCCGTCCAATGCTGGTATTCAAGAGCCATACGCCCCTTTATTGCAGCTAGTGCATATGCAGTTGCTGAGGACACCTGGAGTTCTCCGCTCAGGGTATCTATACTTGCTGCAATTTCTTCCACTTTATCATATTCGGATTTCTGCAGGAATGCATAAACAAGATAATCAAGTGCGTGAAAATACTGCCCCGATATCTGTCCGTTAAAAGGAAATTTCCAGGCTGCTGCTGCTGAACGCAAATTCAGGTTTATAGATTCATCCCACTTACCAAGCCGCGTGAATATGTGTGTGGGCATATGTAATGCGTGAGGTATCTCCGGTGCAATCTTATTGTAGCCTCTTGCTACCCTAAGAGCATCCATTGCAAGAGGGGGAAAATCATAAGCATGAATAGCGTAGTGATATCCGCCCGGGTGGTCCGGAATTTCCTCCAGCACCTTTTCTGCAATCGCTCCGGCATCCCGCTGCACGCTATACGATTTATCACCCGGTGATACAGTTGCTAATCTTGTCAGCACATGGAACAACCGCGCTTCTATATCACCCGGAAGCTGCTCGTTTGCCTGCCGCCAGGCATTTTTGTAGGCAGTTAATCTTTCATACTCGGTTTTTTCTTTTCCCTTTTCATAGTAAGATGCGAGAGCTGTTCCGTAAAGTTTTTCCTTCATAGTGCTCGCAAGATTCAAAGCTGTCTGCGCATGTATCCAGCCCTTTGTCATTTCATCCTCGCTTGGAACATCGGGCCAGAGAGGATGAATATAAGTCATCGCCTTTCCCCAGTGTCCCCAGAAACAATCCGGATCAATCTCAATCACTTTGTTGAATGTGTACTCCGCATTTTCAAAAGTCATGTGATGTATAAGGGCTATACCGAAACTTATTAAAGTATCTAATTGCGGACTGCACCCATCTGTGAACTGCACTGTGCCGCATAAGATTTCGGGTGTAAGATATACGACCTGGTTATTGCTTGGGCTCTTCTCCTCTGTGCAGGAAAGTATTAAAAAACTTATAATGAATATGAATAAAACCGACTTAATAATTTTGGGAGAAGTACGGTTTGATATGAAAAATCTCTTTAAGGGCAGCAGGGCACTATTACTTTTAGAAGTTCCTGGTATCATTTTATTTTTCCTTTTGTTAATGTTTGTTAATAATTATACTTTCATTTTTATTCGCCCTGTTTTTACTGATTGTGGTATACCGGCTGCTGTTTTTGGGGAGAGGCATATTGATTTGTTTGAAGAACAGCTATTTCAATATATGATGTAGCGACTAATAATTCAAGCCAGAGCAGGAATTATATAACCGGGATAAATTCGATCATAGTTTCAATATAAATATCCCTATTGTACTCTCTGCCTATTGAGGAGAGTCAATTGGATTCAGATTTTTTTAGGGTGATTATTTGTTTAAAAAATATTACGTTAAATACGTAACGTAAATTACGTAATCAAATGCCTGATATCAATTACTACTAAATCGTAACTGTCACTCGCACAGAACGATAATTGTTTGTTTGATCATTGTCGCTAAGTATATCGTCGTCAGAATCAATTAAATCCGGCGGGATAATAATTGCATTTCTACCGCTTTTGATTTTTAATGATAGTCCCATCTATCCGGTAAAATATTCTTCCAGGTAATAGATATCCGGCTGCTCCATAACGCCAGCATTACCCATTGCTTCTTTTAATTCCGAACCACCGAAAAAATTCCGCGCATTATCCAGACTGTCGTATTCCACAATCGCGAACACATTGTTTGGCTCATCATCCAGATGCAAAATTCGAAAAGACATTTCGCCCCCTGCCTTGCGTTGATCTCTAAATCCCTCAAAAGCTGACTTCCATGATTCATAGTCTTTAACTTTGTGTCGAATAATAACGGTTGCCATTTGTAAGCCTCATTTATAAAAT
>JADFLR010000010.1 GCA_022564295.1 Bacteroidota bacterium
GGGCACTTATTCTTTTCCGATTCACCAGGCAGATGAGTATACAGATGAGCTAATATTTCTAGCTCAGTACATTAAACAATATAATTTCAATAATATCTAAGGAGGGAATTATGATGAATTCTCTGAAATGCTTCATCGGGGGTTTATTGGGGATATTAATCCTTTTTGCCGGACTTCAGAATGTAAATGCGCAAGGCATTGTAAACGGGCTGAATACAGAAGTGCTTGGCGGGTTGATCGAACATCTTAAAAATAATCCTGATGCCGGGCAGGTGACTTTCTTTTCCAAGTCTGTATGGCAGGACGGTATGCGCAGCTTTACAAGTTTCTCCGGTTACGAAATTGATGGTAAGATGCAATTTGAGGAAGGAAGGAATTTTGTTTTGCTGGGTGACGAAGCAGTAGAAATGAGCGGGACAGATGCAGCCGCCGGTGCGGTTGAAGAATTAATGTATGCAATGGGAACTTGCATTATAGCAGCTGGGAATGCAAATGCTGCTTTAATGGGCGTGAAACTTACTAAGTTCGAGTTGGACCTAGAAAGCGATATTGACTTGCACGGTTTGTTCGCTCTTGATCCGGAGGTGAGACCGGGCATTCTTGAGTTAAGAGCAAAAATAACAATTGCGGGTGATGCTGACGAAGAAACTCTACGTAAGATTGCAAATTTAGGTTATACTTATTCACCCGTATCTAACTCTGTGCGGGAAGGTGTTAATGTGGTACCGGAAATCGTGGTTGAATAGTAACTAAGAATTTTTGTCCTTAATTATTATTTCCTATTGCTACAAGCCCCTGCTTAATAATTTAAGCGGGGGTTTTTGAATGCTCAAATTTTCTAAATTATAGGACTATTGACTACAACATTTTCAGTATATGTCTTACTGTGTCTTGTGCTTCGAACCACTAATTATCTTACAATTCTATCACATAATAATTCATCAGCGAACATTTGAATTATTGAAAACTATCTCAATCCCTTCAACCCAACCACAACCATTAACTACAAAATTCCAGAATTAAGTTTTGTTACGCTTAAAGTTTATGATGTATTGGGTATTGAAATAGCAACTTTAGTCAATGAAGATAAAGCTGTTGGAAGTTATGAAGTTGAGTTTGATGGGAGTGAGTTGACGAGTGGTATATATTTTTATAGACTACAAGCAGGTTCTTTTTTTGAGACAAAGAAGATGGTTTTGATGAAGTAAGATTAACCTCGTAAGAGGTGAGCCCCTGCTAAGCCTCCATATTTGTGATGTTTCCCCAAGCATCATAGGGCAGGGGTTTTTTATTAGATTTTTTCAACCTGATTGACCCCATACACCCCCAAAACGAAGGGTGGGGGTTTTTGGTGGGAAGGGTGCATCCATTCTACAAAATATTTTTAAAATACATTACTTGTCAATCGTTAAGTTTATTTTTCTTGATATTGTGTAAATAATATTGCAAGTTAACCATTGTTGATTGAATCTGAATTCTATACTTTGAGAAAAATTGTAGCCGAGATTTTGTTTTAACAAGTTTATTCTAACCTATTATTTTCCCCAAGGTGTATATTTATAATAATGCCGATATTTGCAGTAGAATATATGTTATTTCGGACGCTCCGCGTCTAGCAATAAAACTACATAATTATATGGTTATGTTTTGGGAAGGAGTAATGAAATGAAGAGATTTGCTGTTCCCATCCTTGTTATTGCATTGGGTGTGGCATGGTTGTTAAATGTGCAAAATATATTGCCCCGTGTAAATTGGATTTGGACAATAGGGTTGGGAGTGTCAGGAGCAGTGATTTTGGTAATAGACAAGATAAACAAGTTCAATTTTCTTGTCGGTGTGTTTTTGATGATTTCGTCTGTATTTTCAATATTTAGACAAACAGGAAAAATAAACCCGAATGTAGAGGTGCCAACTCTTTTTATCATTTTGGGTGTATTAATGCTGATTGTGCAATTGCTAAATTTGCAAAATCCAAGTTGGATTATTGATGATAAGAAAACTAATGATGAAAACAAAACATAACGAGTCAATACACCGCACGGCGTTTAGAGACACGCGGCCGGTGATCTCCAGCGTTAGCTGACCGAAGGTTACTGTTCTTTAACTTAACATACTAAGAATAGAACTCTGTTAGGAGAAGAATAAAAAAATACCTTAAACCTCTATAGATAAAGCGCAAGAGGCGTTTTTAGTGTTGAAGAAATTAAGAAGAAATAATTAATCTCGCAAGTAAATAGGGCTATTTTAAAGTTGTTTCAAAAATAATACAAGCTAAGAAGCCATACGACTCCGGCACGGTTGGAGTTAAAGAAGCACTAACCAGCTAAAATTTATTTTCAACAGACAAATTTTGCTTGCGTATCTGCCTAAATAATATGATATTCAATGAGGTTAATAATCTTATTTCACTAAGTGAATTAACCTTTCACTATCATTAATTTATTGAGGAGGGGCTATGTATTCTTTATGCTACAAATTTTCATTGGTTCTGCTTTTTGTTCTGCTATTTGCAGGCACGATGGCAATTGCTCAACCTGCCGGCGGAAACGTAATAGTTATTAATAATGCTGAACTATCACTTACCAATGAAGGCTCAATTGCAGAGTTTGATTCTCTTAATTCACTCTATAATAAAAATGTTCTCGCCAAAAACGAGTTGATTATATCTTACAAAACTTACTCTCATTGGTATGGACATAACAACAGAGATTTTATTACAATGGTGGAAGTTAAAAGTTGGGAGGATGTAATTGCTATTAATCAACGCAATACAGAACTATTTGAGGAGGCTTGGGCAACAGAAGCTGAACGAAAAGCATTTAACGATGCAAATAATAAATATTTTACGGGAAAGCACTCGGATGAAATTTACCAAGTCTGGGATTAATCATTAGAAATCTTATATGTGAATTTAAACTTATCGAATATAATAACCCGGCTCTACTTCTATCAGCCGGGTTTTATTATTTATAATGTAACTTAATCTAATATTTTAACGGCATTAGTTATTTAATAGGAAACTGCCTGTTTGTCTAAAGTTAAAACAGCCTCCGTAAGGTTTTCAATTGAGAGACTGATGTAGTGCTTCTCTGTAATGTAGATTGAAGAATGTCCCAGTAGTTTTGAAATTGTGCTTATGGGAATTCCTTTCTGTAACAGATGGCTCCCAAATGAAACTCTTAAAAGGTGGAAATGGTATTTTTCATTCAATCCTAATTTCCTAACTATTCTTTTGAATCTCTTACTCACATATTCATTAGAATAAGGAACACCCGGATATTTAGAAAATAAATAGTCATCTAACTTTATATCTATTATTTTGGGTAACCTATTCTGTAATAATTGAAATAATGTATTGTTCAGAGGGATGATACTTGGCTTTTTGTTTTTGGTTCTGAATGAATCATAATTTTGAACTAAAAGAGTCCTGCCCCTTAGATTTACAGATGACCATTTTAGATTAATTAATTCCGATAATCTTAAACCTGAGTTCATTGCTGTTAAAAAGATGTCTTTCAAGTTCCTGCATTCAGTGTTAGTAACTATTAACTTGAATTCACTTTCATCAATGAACAGAGGAGTTGACTCAGCAATTTTAGGAAGCTTTTTTCTGTTAAAAGGATTATCAGTTAAGTAGCCCCAATTCACAGCTTTGTTGAATGCACTTTTTAATGCTCTGTAATTAGTCCAGGCACCGTGTTGAGTTCGCTTAAAGGTTATGTTCATAAATTGGTCAAGCTGATGATAGGTTAATTTGGATAATGCAATATCACCTGTAAATTGACTGAGCTGTCTAAAAGAAAGCGAAACGGTTTTAAGATACTTCTTAGAACAATTTGCAGCTAAATAGTCTTGGTATCGTTTAGCATAGGTAGATAAGAGTATGTGGTGTGGCTTATGATTGTCCTGAATCCTCTTTTGGAAATCTGTCAGGAATTTAATTGCTTGAGCCTTTTTTGTGGATTTTGCAGAAACTCTTTTTACCCGATTTTCAATATCATCAAAATATTCTAAATGATAATATTTACCTCGTTTGAAAAGAAACATATTAGCACTCCTTTCATCTTAAAAGAGTGTTAAGCAGGGGTTTCCACTGAACAATTTACTGAACAGTCTGGAGAAAAGCTTTGAAATCACTTAGCTCAGCTGGTAGAGCAACTCATTCGTAATGAGTAGGTCGCCGGTTCGATTCCGGCAGTTGGCTCTTGCCTATTTTGTTGAAGCAACTTTATTTAATGAAATTTAAACCTGTGTTATATTTTTAAATAATCATAAAACATTCCTCTAACTCTGTATCATTCATCATTTCTGTTTTATATCTCAAACTAGAATTTTTTCTAAGTTTTATTTTAGAAAAACATGTTAAAATGAGAAAGTGTATAATCTTGAAACGAAATTCATATATATAAGATTAAATAAGCACATTATTTTAACGTTTTATAACATGGTATAAATGTTGAATCTCTTACTTAAAATTTAAAAACTAAACGGAATACGTAATGAACTTTTTAGAATTTATCGTAGTTTTTTGGTTAGCAGTATTTTTAGTATCGGGTTCCTTCCTGGGACACAAATCTTATAAAAGAAAAAAAGAACTGCACAACTTATTTAATAATTAATCTTTGTTAGATTAATTTCCGTAGGGGAAACACCCACTTTAAAAATGTTACTTCTCTGTCTTTAACATTCCTTTGGCTGGAAGAAAATATCTCCTTTTCGGTATCACGCTGTTTAAATCTCTATCCGGATTTATTAATAATTTATACGGCATTCTTTCAATTATTCCCAAATTTATATCATTTCAGATTATTTTGGCTACTATTTTAATATTTGGCTAATTTTTCATTCAAACAATTAAAAAATATTGTGGAGAAAAGAACAAATTTTTCTTGACTTTTGAAGAAATTTTCTATTATTTTGGGGAGTAGTGGGGAATTGTGGTGAAAATAACCAAAGGATAATAGAAATGTTTAGAGGACAGTTTACATATTCAATTGATAACAAAGGAAGGATAAGCATTCCGGCTAAGCTTCGCAGGCAAGTTTCGCCCGAATCAAATGATACTTTTATCATAACCAGAGGCACTGCAATGTGCATCGATATCTATCCTTTGGATGAATGGCAAAAATTTGAAGAGAAACTTCTTAAGCTTAATTCATTCGATCCTGTTGAAGCAAAGTTTATAAGAATGATCTCTCAGTTTGCTACTGATGACACTATGGATTCTCAATCGAGAATTCTGATTCCACAATCGCTAATTAAATTCGCTCAGATCGAAAAAGATGTATTAATACTTGGTGCGTTACAAAAAATTGAAGTTTGGAATCCGAAACTTTACGAAGAGTATATAAACGAGGAAGGTGAAACGTACGAGCAAATAGCTGCAAAAGTAATGTCGTGATGATAAAAGTTCATCATACACCGGTTTTATTAGACGAGAGTCTGGATTACTTAATTACAGATAAAGCCGGGGTTTACTTTGAAGGCACGTTGGGATTCGGTGGACATACGGAAGAAATTTTAAAGCGATTAAATGAAAATGCCGTATTAGTTTCCACCGATGTTGATAAGACAGCATTCGATCATTGCAAAAAATTATTTGATGATGAAAGCAGAATTCGATTGTACAATTTTAACTATTCGCTTATTGATGTTATTGCTAAGATTGAATCGATAGAGTTCTTTGACGGTGTGTTTGTTGATTTAGGAGTTTCCTCATTTCAGATTGATAATGCATCTGCTGGATTTACATACAGTGCCGATGCACCATTGGATATGAGAATGGATAAAAATTTAAAGTTAACTGCTTACGATGTGATAAATGATTTTGATGAAGATAATATTGCAAAAATTATTTATGAATACGGTGAAGAAAGAAATTCAAGAAAAATTGCAAGACAAATTGTTAACGCAAGAAGAATTAATAAAATTGAAACAACCGGCGAGCTTAAAAAATTGATATTAGAAATTACATCGGAACGCTATCAGGTTAAAACTTTATCAAGAGTGTTTCAGGCATTTAGAATTCACGTAAACAACGAACTCGAATTTCTAAAACAGTTCCTGAATAATTCGTTAAAAGTTTTAAAGAGCGGTGGAAGACTTGTTTTGATTTCATATCATTCATTGGAAGACAGGATTGTTAAAGAGTTTTTTAAGTATGAACAACTTAGTTGTGTCTGCCCGAAGGAAGTACCCGTTTGTATTTGTGAAAAAGAACCGCGGTTAAAAATAATTACTAAAAAACCCATTCCACCTTCCGAAGCTGAGGTAGGGTTAAACAGAAGAGCAAGAAGTGCCAAACTTAGAGTAGCTGAAAAAATATGAAAAAGAGTGCAAAGCCGTTTATCATAAAAATTATTTTCTTGCTTGTAGTTGTTACATCTATGGTGCTGGTAAGTATAGGACTTCGTTTTAAGTATGAAGAGTTAATGCGTGAGAAATCTGAACTTAATAAAATGTTAAAAGAAGAAAGAACAAAAAAAGTTAATCTTATTGCAGAGTACCAAGCATATAGTTCGAAAGAAAAAATAATTTCAGTTGCCGAAAACAAATTAGGTATGATCAGAAGAATACAACCTAAAATTACAATTAGTGTTAATAAAAATCTTATTAATAAAGTAAACGAAAAATTAAAATCTAAGTATGAATAATTCCCGTGCTCTGTTAGTCATCTTATTTGTTTTACTGCTGTTTGCAGCGCTTATAGTAAAACTTGTTGATATACAAATAATTAAAAGCGAAGAGCTGAAATATTATGCGCAAAGGCAGCAAACACGATTGGAAACAATTAAAGCTGAGAGGGGATTGATTTACGACAGGTGTAATGTTCTGCTTGTGTATAACAGGAACGACGTTACATTTAATTTAGATCTAAGAATGCTTCATGAAAATAGAAAAGATGATTTGGCTGAAAAGCTTTCTTCCGTTTTTGTAAACAGCAAATCACATTACCTAAAGTTGATGGAGCAAAAGGGCAAAACAATTGTTATAGAAAGGAAAGTGCCTGTTGAAAAAGCAGCACTTCTCAAAAATATTAATTTAAGCGCACTGTTTTCAGTTGATGAACCGACCAGGATATATCAATATGGTTCTATGGCTTCACATCTGTTGGGTTATGTTAATAAGGAATTTGTTGGAGTGAACGGAGTTGCAAAATATTATGAGGATGAATTGAATGGAGAGGAGGGATCGCGTTTAGTTGAACGAGATGCATTAGGCAGAGTAATTACATTTTCTGATGAAGAGACTAAAACTGCAATTCCTGGTGATAATCTGATTTTAACAATAGACAAGAATTATCAAACAATACTTGAAGAGGAATTAAAACTCGGACTTCAAAAATATAAAGGTAGATCTGCCACAGGAATTTTAATGGATCCGAATACCGGAGAGATTTTAGCTCTCGCAAATATAAGCGATTTCAATCCAAACTTTTATTGGAAGTATGATGATTACCAAAGAAAGAACAGAGCTATAACAGATACTTATGAACCCGGTTCAACCTTTAAAGCATTTACAATGGCTGCATTAATTGAAGAAGACAAATGTTATGAAGATGAGCTTGTAAATGTAGAAAACGGAACGTACAAATTTAGAAACACTTACATAAGAGATACTCATAGTAATCAATATCTCACCGTAAGGGGTATTCTTGAAGAATCAAGTAATATTGGAATTTCAAAACTTGTTCAGCGTTTGAATAATGACGCATACTTCAAATACCTGAGGGGGTTCGGTTTTGGTACTTTTACCTCGGTTACTTTACCGGGTGAAGTAAAAGGAACACTTAAAAAACCGAATCGTTGGTCTAAATATACAAAGACCTTCATGTCTTTTGGATATGAGGTTTCGGTAACACCGCTGCAATTAATAAATGCTTTCTCAGCAATTATCAATGGCGGCATTCTATACGAACCTCATATTCTAAAGGGCAGAACAGATATAAACGGTAAAGTAATATTCGAATCATCTCCGGTAATTGTTCGCCGTGTTATCTCGGAAGAAACTTCTGCGAGAGTTAGAAAAATGCTTAGAGGTGTTGTTAAGAATGGTACCGGTTCGTTTGCCGATTCTAAATTAATCCCTGTTGGCGGAAAAACGGGAACATCACAAAAATTAATTGATGGAAAATATTCTAAAAGCAAATATAATGCGTCGTTTATAGGATTTTTCCCTGCTGATAATCCGCAAATGGTTTGCCTAATAATTGTTAATTCACCGAAAGAAAAGTATGGCGGAAGAGTGGCTGCCCCGATATTCAAAAATATTACCGAAAGAATACTTGAAACCAATTTGAAAATATTTCAGAAATCGGAAGAGTATAAAACGCATAAAAATGTTGAGAGTAAAATAGTTTCAATAACAAATGAAAAAGAAGTTGCACCCAAAGTGATAAATGTTGTAAACGTTTCGGGCAATTATCCGAACTCTGAAAACCAAAAAATTCTTATGCCCGATCTGCGAGGTCAAACGGTTAAAGATGCACTGATAAAGTTGAATTTATTAGGGCTGAATTATGATATAAACGGCTCGGGTATTGTTACATCGCAAAGCATCAGTCCCGGATTGAAAATAAAGCCAAACCAGGTTTGTAAAATTAATTGTTCCGAAACGATAATAAGCGGAGCGAATATTTACTGATGACACTAACGGAACTTTTAAATGGTGTAACTGCAATCCAGGTAACCGGAAATATTCGTGATGACAAAGTTACCGGAATTGAATACGATTCACGAAAGGTGAATAATGATTCGGTGTTTGCAGCCATAAAAGGTTTTAATGTTGATGGTCATAAGTTTATTCCCGATGCACTTTATAGTGGAGCGATTGCAATAATTTTGGATAATGAAGGAACTACTCCTAATGAACTTTATAAGCATAGCGGTGCTGCAAAAATTTTGGTGAACGATTCGCGGACTGCACTTGCAGAAGTTTCCGATTATTATTTCGGTCATCCTTCAACAAAGTTAAACCTGATTGGAATTACAGGAACCAACGGGAAAACCACGATATCATATTTTATAAAAAATATACTTGAAACTACCGGCTATAAAACAGGATTGTTAGGAACGATTTCAAACTTTATTGGTGATAAAAAGATTGTTTCAAAATTAACTACTCCCGAAGCAAATGATTTGAATGAAATGCTGCTTCAAATGGTAAACGAAGGTTGCGAATATGCCGTGATGGAAGTGTCGTCGCATTCTCTAACTTTAAAAAGGGTTCATAGTTTGTATTATAGCTCGGCGATTTTCACAAACATAACTGCTGAACATCTCGATTTTCATCATGATTTTGAAAATTATCTGAATGCAAAAAAAATATTGTTTGATGGTTTAGATGTGAGTGCATTTGTTGTTTATAACTCTGATGATGATAACAGCAAAGAAGTTTTGAATGATTGTAAAGCAAAAAGATACAGCTATGGGACATTATCCGGTTCGGATTTTTTAATTAAGCAAATTGAGTATGATCTCAACGGTACTTCATTTATAATTAATTACGATGCAACAGATTACAGGGTTACAACTTCTTTAGTAGGTGAGTTCAATGCATATAATGCAACTGCTGCTTTTGCAATAACCAAATTATATGGTGTTAAAGAAGATCAAATAATTAAAGGGATTAAAACTACACCGCAGGTGCCGGGAAGATTTGAAGTGATCAGCAAAGGAAACAAAAAAGTTATAATTGATTACGCTCATTCGGCTGATAGTCTTGAAAAAGCATTGAAGATTGTAAACAATTTAAATAGTGATGGCGCTAAGATAATAACAGTGTTTGGCTGCGGTGGGAATCGTGATAAATTGAAAAGATCGCAGATGGGCAAAATAGCAAGTGAATTAAGCGATGAAGTCATCATTACTTCTGATAATCCGAGGGATGAAAATCCATATAAAATTATTGATGATATAAGATCAGGAATTGTGAAAAAAAATTATAATGTAATTGAGAACAGAGCAGAAGCGATAAAGAATGCAATACATAAAAGTGATAACAGTTCAATAATTTTAATAGCAGGAAAAGGTCACGAAGATTATCAGGAAATAAAAGGAGTGCGTGCTCATTTTTCCGATCGTGAGGTTGCAGAAAATTATTTGCAAAGTTGAAACGAGCATGAAAAACCTTTTACACATAAAGGAATGAATATAATGCGAGTTCCATCTGGCAAAAAACGAACCATTATTGACAGATGAACAGAGTGACTTTAAATATTGAAGATTTTTTTGAAATACCGACTGCAGAGATTTTTAATCCGGGTGAAATTAAACCGGTAAGAATCGTAACAATTGATTCAAGGAAAGTAAAAAAAGGTTCTTTGTTTATTGCAATTAAAGGGAAGAGATTTGATGGGCACAGTTTTGTAAGGTCTGCAGTTGAAAACGGTGCGACTGTGCTTCTAATCAATCGAAAAAGGATAAATGAATTTGATGATATTGATCTTCCCATAATTACTGTGAAGAATACAACCAAAGCTCTTGGCGAAATAGCAAAGCTCTGGCGGAAGAAATTAAACGTAAAAATAATTGGTTTAACAGGCAGCAACGGAAAAACATCAACTAAAGATATGCTGGCAACATTATTAAATGAAAAATATAAAGTGAACAAAACAGAAAACAATAATAATAACCATATCGGCGTTCCGTTAACGGTTTTAGCAACAAACCAATCACACGATGTGCTTGTTGCAGAGTTAGGCACAAATCACTTTGGTGAAATAGAATACACAGCTAAAATATTACAGCCCGATATTGCTTTGATCACCAACATCGGAGATTCGCATCTTGAATATTTAAAAAACAGGAAAGGTGTTTTAAAAGAAAAGATCGCTTTGTTTGATGAAACACAAAACAACAAAGGCAAAATTTTTATCAATTATGATGACCCGATGTTAAAAAATCTTTACAATAAATTTAACAACTGTACCACTTACGGATTTAAAAATAATGTTGAAGTAAAAGGAAAAATATTAGACTACACCGATGACGGAAGACCTGTAGTTAAAATAAAGTATAAAAATAAAAAAATGAAAAATACCTTACCATTATATGGTGAACAAAGTGCAAAAAATTATCTGGCAGCTGTATCCATTGCGGCGAATTTAGGCTTGACAAAAGAGCAGATAAAAAAGGGAACCGAAAAAATTAGCGTAACTGGCGGTAGATTAAATGTAAAGCAGCGCGATAATTTTCTTCTGATTGATGACACTTACAATGCAAGTCCCGATTCAACAAAAGGAGTAATAGTACTAGTTGCGCGAATAAAAACTTATGAACGAAAGGTTTTGATATTAGGAGATATGTTTGAACTCGGCAAAGATAAGATAAAACTTCATCGTAGTCTCTCTTCCATAATAATAAAAAGTGGTATCGATGAACTATACACAATCGGAACAGGAATGAAAGCGCTGCATGAAAAATTGATTAACAAAAAATTAATAACGAAACATTTTAGAACAAGAAAATCATTACTAAAATTTATAAGCAATTATGATCCGCAGAACACAGTTATACTTGTTAAAGGTTCTCGCGGAATGCTAATGGAAGAATTCGCAAATAAAATTTTATCAAAAATAAAAAGCTAATGCTATACTATCTTTTTGAATACATAAATAAACTATATGATCCACCGGGTTTTGATATCTTCAGGTTCTTAACTTTTCGTTCAGCATTAGCTGCTATTACGGGTTTATTCCTTGCGTTGTATGTTGGACCGAAAGTTATAAAGTTTCTCACAAAAAATCAGATTGGTGAATCTAAGAAGGAAGACGGTCCTAAATTCCATTGGTCTAAAGCAGGAACACCTACAATGGGCGGAGTGATAATCCTCTTCTCGGTTCTTATTCCTGTTCTACTTTGGGCTGATGTAAAAAGTATTTATGTGATTCTTATAACAGTTGGAACCCTTTGGTTGGGTGGTGTAGGATTTTTAGATGATTATTTGAAAGTAGTTAAGAAGTATCCAAATGGTTTGATTGCAAGATACAAGTTGTTAGGGCAGGTAATAATTGGATTGGTAGTAGGTTCCGTAATTTATTTTTCTCCGGAGTTCGAAGGCATCAATACACTTACTACCGTTCCGTTCCTTAAAAATGTAAATCTCGATTTTTCAATATTGTATATACCTGCGGTTGTTTTTATTGTAACGGCAACATCAAACGCAGTTAATTTAACCGATGGTTTGGATGGACTGGCAATCGGTGTGATTGCAATTGTAATGATTGCTTTGGCAATTTTAAGTTATATAAGTGGTAATGCAATCTTCTCAAACTATCTCAACATTCTGTATCTACCGGGCTCTGGTGAATTAACAGTATTTATTGCTGCACTTGTGGGGGCTTCGCTCGGATTTCTCTGGTACAACTGTTATCCCGCACAGGTTTTTATGGGCGATACAGGTTCATTAGCGTTGGGCGGTGCATTCGGAATCCTTGCAGTTCTTATTAAGAAAGAATTGTTTATCCCTTTGCTCGGAGGAGTGTTCTTCATGGAAACAATTTCGGTAATAATTCAGCGGGTTTATTTCAAATATACAAAAAAAAAATACGGTGAAGGCAAAAGAGTTTTTAAAATGACTCCCATACATCATCATTTTGAAATGAAAGGGTTACCAGAACCGAAGATAGTTGTTCGATTTTACATAGTTGCTATTATTCTTGCAATTGTAAGTCTTGTTTCATTTAAGATAAGATAATGGATTTAAAAAATAAAAAAATAACAATAATTGGTGCAGTTCGAAGCGGAGTTGGTGCTGCTAAATTAATCAAAAAAGTAGGCGGAATCCCTTTTGTTAGTGATATGGCTGATGAAAAACATTTAAAAGAATTTGTTGATGAATTGCAGCAAGAGAATATTAAATTCGAAACCGGCGGGCACACTGAAAAAGTTTACGATTGTGAAATGATGGTTGTAAGTCCCGGTGTTCCTAACAATGCTCCTGTACTGATCAATGCAAGAAAAAATCATATAAGTTTAATAAGTGAAGTTGAGTTGTCCTATCGATATTGTAAAGGAAACATCATTGCAATAACAGGTACTAACGGTAAAACAACAACTACAAGTTTGTGCGGTCACGTTTTTAATCAATGCGGGCGTAATGCTTTTGTTGCCGGTAACATTGGATTGGCTTTTTCTGAAATAGCTTTAGATGTTGAAGAGAATGAATTTGTTGCACTTGAAGTTTCAAGCTTTCAATTAGATCTGATTGAAAAATTCAAACCTAAAGTCGCAATGATATTAAATATAACACCCGATCATCTTTACAGGTACGATGAAAGTATTGATAAATATGCAGCTTCCAAACAAAATATTTATGAAAACCAGGATGCCGGTGATTACCTTATACTGAACAAAGACAACGGTACGGTATTAAAATATTTGAAAGATCATAAAAGCAAATCGTTTTATTTCTCTTTTATTAATGAGCTGGATAACGGTTGTTTCAAAAGGAATGAAAGAATTCAATTTAAAAAAAATGGGAAAGAAGTATTCAGTTGTAATGTCTCTGATATAAAAATTAAAGGCGAACACAACCTTGCCAATGCAATGGCGGTAATATGCGCAGCAAAAATTTTCAAGCTTGATAATCATAAAATCATTAAAGCGCTACAGGCGTTTGAAGGTGTTGAGCACCGGCTTGAATTTGTTAGAGAAATAGACGGTGTAAAATTTATCAACGATTCTAAAGCGACAAATATTGATTCTGTTTGGTATGCGCTAAAAAGTTTTGATGAACCTATAATTTTAATTCTTGGCGGTCAGGATAAAGGGAATGATTATGATCAAATACAAGCATTGGTTATAGAAAGAGTAAAGAAAATTTATGCAATCGGTTCTTCGGCTGAAAAGATTTTCAGCTTCTTTCATTCTTTAGTTAAAGTGGAAATTAAAAAATCATTAGAGGATGTAACCACAACAGTAATAAATGAAGCACGGCAAGGTGATGTTGTTTTGCTTTCCCCGGCTTGTGCCAGTTTCGATATGTTCGATAATTACGAACATCGGGGCGAAGTTTTTAAGAAAGCAGTAAATAGTTTATAATGAAAAAACTCGCAATAACAATTTTCTTTGATGCTTTTGCACTTATGTTACTCGGGCTCATCATAGTTATGAGCGCGAGCAGCACATATAGTGTTATCAGGTTCGATAGCGTATTCCATTTGTTTAATTCGCATCTGTTTAAAGTGGGTATTGCATTCTTTCTTATGATATTCTTCAGCATGATTCCTTATGAGGTATATAAAAATTATTGCAAGCCCGCAATGATAGGAATTACTCTTGTTCTGATTATAACTTTATTATTTGCTCCAAGTATTAAAGGATCTGTTAGATCAATAAACCTCGGGATTGTTTCATTTCAACCTGCTGATATTGCAAGATTGCTGCTCCTAATTCATTTAGCTTTTATGCTGGATGATAAGCAGGACAAACTTGATGATTTACATCATGCTTTTATTCCTATGTTCATTTGGGTAATAGTTATTTCATCTCTAATAATTCTTCAACCAAATATCAGTACCGGATTGCTTCTTGTTTTAATATCTTCAACGGTTTTATATGTAGGCGGTGCAAGATTAAAACATGTTCTTTCATCTTTATTATTGTTTTTTACTGTCAGCGGAATTGCAGCAATGATCTATCCTCATTCAAGAGAAAGAATATTGTCTTATATTAATTCTTGGCTACATGGAGGTGATATAAATCTTCAGGTAAAGCAGGCAATTTATGGTTTGGGCAGCGGCGGGTTATTCGGTGTTGGTGTAGGCAACAGCATGCAGAGTAATCTGTTTCTGCCCGAAGCTTATGGTGATTTTATATTTGCAATACTTGGTGAAGAGTTGGGTTTTATCGGTGTGGTCTTTGTCTTGCTGAGTTACCTGATTCTTTTCATTGTTGGTATTCTAATCGCAAAGAAAGCAAAAGACAGATTCGGGCAGTTGTTAGCATTCGGGATAACTATTTCAATCATCACTTATGCTTTTGTAAACGTTGCTGTTACCACAGGTATGCTGCCGACAACAGGGTTACCTTTACCCTTCATTAGTTACGGCGGTACGTCTTTGGTGTTCTTGGGTATTGGTATTGGCATTTTAATAAATATTGCTCTTTCAAATCAGAAAAAAAATGATGTGGAAGATGATGATGAATTCGGTGAAACTCTTGCAGAGGCAAATGTATGAGCATTAAAGCCACACAATATAAAGTGTTGTTTGCTGGCGGCGGAACAGGTGGGCATTTGTTCCCTGCAATTGCAGTGGCAGAACAAATAAAGGAAATGAAACCTGATACTGAAATTCTATTTGTTGGAGCGAAATCCAAAATTGAAGGAAAGATAGTTCCTAAGCTTGGTTATAAATTTAAATCGATTTGGATCAAAGGATTTTCGAGAAAATTCAACCTGGAAAATCTATTATTTCCATTAAAACTTTTTGTGTCGGTAATACAATCAATAATTATAAATATGAAATTTCAACCAAAGGTTGCAATTGGTTCCGGAGGATATGTTTCCGGTCCGGCAATTTTCGGTTCATCTGTTATGGGTGCTAAAATAATTTTACTTGAGCAAAATAGTTATCCGGGTATTACAACCAGGTTGTTAGAGCGTTATGCAGATGAAGTTCATATCAGCTTTGAGGACTCAAAAAAATATTTAAGAAGAAAAGAGAAAACCATCTTAACCGGCAATCCGGTAAGAAAAAATTTAGGAACTGAAAACAAAATCACGGCATTAGAGAAATTCAGATTAACATCCGAATCAAAAACACTTTTAGTGCTTGGCGGAAGTCTCGGTGCTGCATCAATAAATAAAGCAGTGGCAAATAACATTGTAAAACTTAAGCAGGCGGGAATTCAGATAATCTGGCAGACAGGCGCAAATTATTTTGATGAACATAAAATGTATTCTTCGAAGAGTGTTAAAGTATATGAATTTATTAATGATATGAATGCTGCTTATTCTGCTTGTGATTTACTTTTGGCTCGTGCCGGCGCAACAACAATTGCAGAAATATTAGTATTGGGTGTTCCATCTATTTTGGTGCCTTCACCTAACGTGGCTGAGAATCATCAATATTATAACGCAAAATCTTTATCGGATAAAAACGCCGCTGTTCTTTTAAAAGATGATGAATTGAACTCCGGATTATCAGAAAATGTTATCTCAATAATTAAGTCGGAAAATAAACTCAATGAGTTAAAAAATAATACAGTAAAGCTGGCGAAACCTGATGCAGCTAAAAACATTGCAATTAACGCTTTAAAATACATGGAGGCAGTATGAGTGCTGAAACTTCAAATAATAAAAGCGTATTTAAATACAATATGTCGTTCTATTATAAATCAACCATAATATACTTTATTGTTTTTGTGCTTTACCTGGTTATTAGAGGCGAGTTTGTGGAAGATTCTTTCACTCTTGTTATAAGCGACCCGGTGCTTTACTTCCTGGGGCTTATTGTGATCTTCTCAATAGCTGCTTTGCTGTATAACCAACTGCTTAACAAACATATTGAAATAACAGGCAACGGCATTGCGTTTATCAATCGATTTAAAGAAAGAAGATTTAAAAAAGAACAGCTTGTGTTTATTAAATTCTTCAGGCAAAAAGGTTCTGAAAGATCAAAAAGAATGAAAATTGTAAGAATAAAAATTGAGAACAGGTTAAGACCAATTATGTTTAGAATTTCTGATTATGAAAATGAAGATGATTTATATAATAAAATTTTAGAAATGAAAACCGCAATTGGAAATAAATAGTGTTTAAGAATATACATAAAGTACATTTTGTTGGAATAGGTGGAATAGGAATGAGCGGTATTGCCGAAATACTTTTGGATCAGGGTTTTGAGGTGTCCGGCTCCGATAATTCGTTAACTGAAATTACCGACCGTCTTACAAAACTTGGAGCAAAGGTTTATAAAGGTCATTCACCTGAAAATCTGAAAGACGCTGATGTGCTTGTTTATTCATCTGCCGTTACTACCGATAACCCTGAAGTAGCAGCAGCCATTGAGAAAAACATTCCGGTAATTAAACGATCGGAAATGCTTGCAGAAACAATGAGAATGAAATACGGAATCGGTATAGCAGGTACACATGGTAAAACGACTACTACAAGTATGGTTGGTTTAAGCTTAACAGAAGGTGGAATTGATCCGACAATAATAGTAGGCGGAAAGTTAAGCGGACTGGGCGGTACTAATGCGCGGTTAGGAAGCGGAGAATTTATTGTTGTTGAAGCAGATGAATTCGACAGAACATTTTTAAAACTAACTCCGGTAATTGCAGCATTAACAACATTGGAAAGTGAACACCTTGATACTTACAAAGATCTTGATGATATAAAATCTGCATTTATTGAATTTGCAAACAAGGTTCCTTTTTATGGTTTTGTTGTTCTTTGTCTTGATGAACCGGCGCTGCTGGAAATTATACCGGAAATAAACAAAAAAATTATTACATATGGAACAACACCACACGCAGATATAAGAGCAGTTGATATAACACACAACGAATTTTCAAGTACATATACGGTTAAACATAACGGAGAAGATTTAGGCAAAATTAAATTAAATGTTCCCGGTTTATATAACGTAAAAAATTCTTTGGTTGCTATAACTATTGCTAAGGAATTGGGCATCGGGTTTTCTGTTATTAAAAAAGCATTGGAAAAGTTCTCCGGTGTTTACAGAAGATTTGAGATTAAATACAATAAAGAAATATTAGTTGTGGATGACTATGCACATCATCCAACCGAAACTACAGCATCACTTGAAGGTGTGAGGGCAGGATGGAAAAGACGTTTAGTTGTTGTGTTTCAACCGCATCTTTATTCGAGAACAAGAGATTTTTACCAGGAGTTTGGAAGATCATTTCTGAACTCGGATGTTTTTATTTGTACGGATGTTTATCCGGCAAGAGAAGAACGGATTGATGGAGTTGACGGGAAAATGATTACCGATATTACTCAAAAGTTCGGACATAAGAATGTTCACTACGTTGCCGATAAAAATGATATTCCGGAATACCTTTTAAACATAGTAGAGGACGATGATATTGTAATTACAATGGGTGCCGGTGATATCTGGAAATATGGTGAGAAGTTTGTTGAATTATTGAACAAGAGATCGAAATGAAAAAGAAGTTCGGTGCAATATTCGGAGTTATACTGTTTGCAGTAATTATTGGCGGGATGATTTATGTAAACGTTGTTACTGAAAAATCCGAAAGGGAAATCTTTTCCGAAATAATATTAGAAGGGAATAAAACTCTTTCAGCAAACGATTATTTGATCAGTTCTGATTTGAACAAAGTAAGTGAATACGCGGAATTAACATTACAGGAAATTAAATCAAGAATAACAGAACATCCTTATGTAGCTAAAGCCGAAGTTCAAGCGGATGGAATTGGAAGAGTAGATATTAAGATAGTTGAAAAGAATTTTATGGCAGTATTGCTGATGAAAAGTGATCCGTTTTTAATAACTGAAAATTTTCAACTCATTAAACTGAAAAGGAACTCAGATATTTCAAAACTTCCTGTTATAAGTAATGTGAATTTAAATCGTAAAAGTAACGACCATGGAAGTATCCATAGTGATGAGCTGATTCGTGCATTTAAAATTATCGACGCAGCTAAAATAGTAAATGATGAAATGTACAAAGATTTAACGGAAATTAATTTAAGACATGGCGGTGATGTTATTTTAAGTTTTTCCGGCATTACCTTTCCTGTAATATTCGGAAAAGGTTCGGAAGGCAAAAAGGTAGTTATTCTATCATCTATATGGAAAGGGTTAAATAAAAAAGATAAACTATTTAAAAACAGCAGCTACGTTGATTTAAGATTTAACAATGAAATTTTTATCGGTAAACCTGTAAATACGGAAACAAACGGATGAAAAAAAATATTATAGCAGGATTGGATTTAGGCACAACAAAAGTTTGTGCAGTTATTGCAGAAAGAAATATTGATGCTGACAAGTTTGATATTCTTGGTTTTGGTGTTGCACCATCGGAAGGACTGCATAAAGGTCTTGTTGCTAACATCAGTAAAACTGCTGAAGCGATAAAAAGTGCGATGGCGATTGCAAGTAACAGGGCAGGCTTAACTGTTAATGTTGTAAACGTTGGTGTTGCCGGAGAGCACATTACAAGTATAAGACACAGAAATTATGTTACAATAACAAGCGAGGAAAAAGAAATAACTAAAGAAGACCTTAACAGGTTAGAAGCAGATGTAAGAACAATTCGCATTCCTTCGGACAGACAAATTCTTCATATAATACCCGAAGAATATTCTGTGGATTATCAGGGTGGAATCGAAAACCCAATTGGTATTTCCGGCACCAGATTGGAAGCGAGCAACCACGTTGTATTAGCATCGATTCCGGCAATTCAAAATATTAAAAAATCTGTTGAACGGGCAGGATTAAAAGTACAGGATTACATACTTCAACCTATTGCATCGAGCACTTCTGTGCTCGAAGAAAATGAAACAGACCTTGGTGTTGCTTTAATTGATATAGGCGGCGGTACGACTGACATCGCTATTTTTCATAAAAAAGCAATTAAGCATACAAAGGTAATAGGTATTGCAGGTAACCAGGTAACAAACGATATACGCGAATCGCTTGGTGTTGTAACTGAAGAAGCTGAACATCTGAAAATAGAATTTGGTTATGCTACAGATAGTGCAATTATTAGAGACGAAGACATATTAATTAAAGGTGTTGGTGCTCGGGGTAATACTAAAATTCCAATCAGTTTATTAACACAGATCATAGGTCTTCGTATGAAAGAACTTTTTACGCTGGTTGACAATGAACTGAGAAATGCAGGATTCAAAAGTAAAATTAAAGCAGGAATTGTTTTAACGGGCGGCGGGTCGCTGCTTAGGGGAACAACAGAATTAGCAGAAGAAGTTTTTGGTTTACCTGCACGAATTGGTATCCCGCAGGATTTAGGACTTGGGCTGGCGAACGAAATTCAAAGCCCTGAGTTCGCAACAGTTGTAGGTTTGATAAAAGGAATTCCAGGCGGAAAATCGAGCGAGTATCAATCATTAATGATTAAGAAAATAGGCAAAAACAAAATGATAGATTTTGTAGAGAAAGTAAAAATATTTTTCGATGAACTATAAAAACCTTAACAAGGAGGGTACATGACTAAATTCGCCACTATCGATAGTGAGCATCCAATGTCTGCAATGCTTAAAGTTGTAGGCGTTGGTGGTGGAGGTTGTAATGCCATTGAGAGTATGATACTGCGTGGTCTTGACGGAGTTGAATACATTGGCATTAATACCGATGCTCAGGTGTTGGAAAACAATCGGGCAACACACAAAATTCAGGTGGGAACAGCAATTACCCGCGGACTTGGCGCAGGTGCAGATCCTAATATAGGAAGGAAGGCAGTTGAAGAAGACCGCGAAAAAATTGCTGAAATATTAGCCGGCAGCGATATGGTTTTCGTAACAGCCGGAATGGGCGGTGGTACCGGCACGGGAGGCGCTCCTATCGTTGCTTCCATTGCACAAAGTATCGGAGCTTTGGTAGTTGGTATTGTTACCAAACCATTTAAATGGGAAGGCAAAACAAGAATGCTGAATGCCGAGCAGGGTATTCAGGACTTAAGACAGCATGTAGACAGCTTAATTGTTATTCCCAACGAAAGATTACTTGCAATATTAGATAGCAATACAAATGCGTTTGCTGCGTTTGATAAACCGAATGAAGTGCTGTACGAAGCAACTAGAGGAATAGCAGATATAATTACGGTGGAAGGTTTGATAAATGTTGATTTCGCTGATGTCCGAGCTGTTATGAGTCAAAGTGGCGAAGCACTGATGGGATGCGGAATTGCAAGCGGAGAGAACAGAGCAATTGAAGCCGCACAAAAAGCTATTTCAAGTCCGCTGCTTGAGGGCTTGAACATAAAAGGAGCAAAGAGTGTTCTGCTTAATGTTTCCGGCTCTAGCAATTTGACAATGGAAGAAATTAATGAAGGCAATAACGTTATATTCGAAGCTGCCGGAGAAGAAGCTAATGTTATTTTTGGATGCGTTCGTAAAGAAGAGATGAATGATTATGTCTCTTACACTGTAATAGCAACCGGTTTCGATTCTGCTCGTAAATCATTTCCTATTGTAAAAAGTAAATCGGAAATAAAAGACAACCAGGATTCACTGGAATTCAGAGGCGGCTTTAACTTTTTGGATACTGATAATATTGATAAAGAAGACCTGGAAGTTCCAACTATCCTTCGTGTAAATGTAAACAGCCCTAACGCGTCAATTGGCGATAGTGAAGAAGATAATGATGAGAAGAAATTAGAAGAAAGCACATTTTCTATAGATGCTTCGCGTTACAGTTGGGCAAAGCAGAAAATGGAAAACGAAGAACATGATAATAAATCTAAAGATGATGATGACGATGAAAGTTCATCATTCCTGAGAATGATTATGGATTAGAGTTTGTATGCAAAGAGATTTGTTTTTTGTAAAAAATAATAAATACAATAGGGTATTGAGTATCGGATAATTTTTGCTTCTTCTATTTTTTCTATTAGAAGTATTAATTTAGGGTAAGCAGGAAATTCAGTTTGAAGGTCATTCATCTGTAAGCCTTGATTCAACAAAAGGAATGCCCTCCTCTTTTTGTTGTGGGATTATTAATCTATTTGGTCTGCAGCATGTTTCGCAATCTTCAATAAAGTCCTGCTTATCCTCTATTGTAAGATCGACCCACAACTCATTTTCCTCACCGCAATATTGGCAAATCCATGTTAGTACATCATCAGTAGTCATTTCCCCTTCCTCCTAAATTTATTTATTTCAGTTATAATAAAACATATTTTTGGTTAAAGGCAAGCATAAGTTGCTATTCAGCAAATTAGAATTAGCTTTCACCTAACTGAAGTTAGGTGTTAATGGTATTTTAACACTTTGCTTTAATTAACTCAGCCTACTAACACCTGACTTTAGTCAGGTGCAAGAAAACAGATACCATCTTCCTTAACACCCGACTTTAGTCGGGTTAAGAAAGTAACCACAGATAGAGAAAACGGTTTCAACCGTTTTTAACATACTTTATTCCGTATTTTTTCATAAACAACTCATACTCTTCCGTGAAACTCTTCGCCCTGTGATGCTCTTCCTGATTATTTATATAATCAACAACTTTTTTCAATTGTGATTCTGAAACCGAAAACGCACCATAACCTCTTGCCCATCTGAACTTATTATTAACTAATCGGTTATCATTAATATAATGAGAAGAACTTCCTTTCAGCAATTTTAAACATTCATCAATTGATAGAGTTGTAGGCAAATCAATTAAAGCGTGGACGTGTTCTGCATTAACATAATTGGTTCTCATATAAATTTCTTTCTCTTCAGCATAACTATAAAGAAACTTAGAGACTTGTTTTCGTACATCCTTTAACAATACTTTCTCTTTGTTGTGTGTTGACCAGATGAGATGTAACCAAACTTTAGAATATGAATGTAACGACATTGTAATAACCTTTTTTTATTCTTTTACATAAACTAATGATTATTTGTAAACCGTTAAAACGGTTGTCAGGTTGGAGGTGTTGAGTGTCGTTGTTTCTTCTCACCTAACTGAAGTTAGGTGTTAATGTATTTTAACATTTTACTTTAATTAAGCCAGCTAACTAACACCTGACTTTAGTCAGGTGCAAGAAAACAGGTGCCTCCTTCCCTAACACCCGACTTCAGTCGGGTGAAGAAAGTAACCACAAGATAGAGAAAGCGGTAGTTGATGATAGTAATATTGTGATCCCAATTTTCACCCAACTGAGTTAGGTGTTAAATAGCACCTTCTCCCTTACTTTTCAGTCCCTTGCATTTAAACTTTAAATTTCTATATTATAGTGTGCAAATGTTCACTATAATATGTTTGAAAACAGCGAAAAAACAAGAAATTTGTTAGAATACCAGGCTCCCCCGGAATGGCGGAACGTGGTGAAAATTCATACGCTCTATCCGCCCATTCCCAAAAACACGGGTAATATCAACTTTGATATTTACGATTTTGATATGCTCTTTAACGATACCGCCACAAAGGAATTGATACGAACAGGAAAGACCATCGGGTGTTTTTATATTGAGTCTCCGGGAATGCGTTCGCTGCTTCGCCGGCTTGATGTTGAAACATTTGAGATGCTTACTGCGGCGAGTTCGGTTATCCGTCCGGGTGTTGCGGAAAGCGGAATGATGCAGGAGTTCATCGCACGCCACAAAGATCCTTCGCGAAGAAAATATCTTGTACCCGAAATGGAAAAATATCTCGGTGAAACTTACGGTGTGATGATTTACCAGGAAGATGTAATTAAAGTTGCTCATCACATTGCAGGTTTAAGTTTAGAGGAAGCCGATCTTCTGCGAAGAGCGATGAGCGGAAAGATGCGCTCGCACCATGCAATGCAAAGGATAGTTGATAATTTTTTTTCTTCCGCAAAAGAAAAAGGTTTAACCGATTACCAGGCAAAAGAACTGTGGCGGCAGATTGAATCGTTTGCGGGTTACTCTTTCTGCAAAGCTCATAGTGCATCGTTTGCTTTGCTTTCTTACCAGGTTGCGTTTCTTAAAGCACATTACCCGGCGGAGTTTATGGCAAGTGTTTTAAATAACGGCGGTGGATTTTATTCTGCTGCGGTTTACATTCAGGAATCAAAACGGTTTGGCTTGAAGATTGAACTTCCCTCCGTTAACGAAAGTGAAAAAGAATATGTTGGAAAGGGAAGAGCAATCCGTGTTGGTTTAAAGGCAATAAAAAATCTTTCCTACAATGCAATCGATAGAATAATTGAAGAAAGAAAACAAAACGGTAAATACATCTCGCTTGCTGATTTTCTTGTACGTACAAAACTTGCTTACGAAGAAACGGCAATGCTTATAAAGTGCGGTGCAATGGGGTGCTTCCGGCAAACACGACCAACTCTTATGCGGCTTTTGGATGTTTATCTTCACCGCAGAAAAATTATTGAAGAGAGTTATAACGATCTTTTTATGAATGAAACTTTTAAACTTGAGAATGAAGTAAAAACAAATGAGAACTATTCACTCGCAGGAATATGCAAAGAAGAATACGAAGCATTTGGTTATATGGTTACGCGTCATCCGCTTCACTTTTTTAGGGAATGGATTGAGCAGCCCGGAATTGTGCTCGCAAAAGATATGTATCGTAACCGCGGCAGAAGAGTGAAGATGATTGGATGGTATATGACATCGAAAAGAATAAAAACCAAAAGGGGTGATATAATGAAATTCCTTTCGCTTGAAGACCTGACCGGAACTTTTGAGGCGGTTATCTTCCCGAATGTTTATTACCATGTGGCTGAGCTTACTCTTTCGATGGGACCTTACCTTGTTACCGGAAGAATAGATGAAAACGATTCCACCAACATTGTTACAGAAAATTTAAAAGTGCTTTCATCACAAACAGTGCTTGCAAGTTTGGAGAAAGACAGCGTTGAGCATAATTATTACGGCGATAAAGAAAAAGTAACTGAAGAGGATTTTGAACTTGCAAAAACATTGAATAAGGAAAAGTTGAGAACTGCGTATGCGGGGTGAAGGGAGTGTGAGACTGTGGGACTGTGGGACTGTGGGAGTGGGAGACGATGAGACTATTGAAATTATTTATTAGCATCAAACTGAGTCTTGCTACTGCTAGGGATACGGAGACAAAGTAAGGTGTTACTTAATAGTTAAAAAAGGAAAATATAGTAGTAAATAATTATATTGTTCTTATAAAAATATATTTTAAAATTATTCTAAAGTTAAAATCAGTAATCATTGTGAATATAAAAGTAATAATAACCCTTTCATTTATGTTAAGTGCAAACTTGTTTGCTCAGGACCTTTTAACAGGTCTCACTTATTCCATCTCTATTCCTACAGGCAATACAAGTAACTTTATAAGTAATACAAGCTTTAAAGGTCTTAGTATTGATTTACGAAAATTTTTTTCTCATAATGCATCAATCGGTTTTCTTGTAGGTTGGAGTACGTTTGAAGAAGAAACTAATAAAACTATTTCAACGTTTGTTGGTGATGTTTCGGGAGAGCAGAACAGGCTGATAAATTCATTCCCGGTTATGATAACAACAGATTATTATTTTGGCGAGGGTAGAGAGTTCAGACCGTTTATAGGCATTGGAGTTGGAATGTATTATTTTTATCATCAATTGGAACATATATTGGAATTAGCGGATGATAATCTCGAATCATCCAAATGGCATTTTGGTGTAGCACCCGAGGCAGGTTTTGTTTATTTATTGGATTCATAATATGCTTTTGTAAATGTACGATATAATTATGCATTCAGTGCTGAAAATGAAATCACAAAAATTTCTTCATCTCAATCTTACCTAACATTTAATATTGGATTTGCTTTTACTCCTCTAACTTATTTTTAGTATCAGTTAAAATATTAAGTGTAAAAACAATTATATTCCATACACAATTTGAGAAATTTATACTCGCACTTCTCTAAACGGTTCATCTGTTTATACCTGTCCGCCTCAGGCGGAATTTCTCATGTTGGCCAGATGGAACTCGTCCCGATGAACCTGCCTACCGCAGGCAGGTCGAGACTCGGTTCATCATATTAAGAATCATAAAAATTAATCAGAGTATCTTATATGAATAAAATAAATATCCTTCTGTTTGTTTCTTTATTTTTCACCATCGCAATCATTTCTTCCTGTAGTTCATCCACGCAGCTAACGAATATGTATGTGGCTAAGGATTTTAAAACGGAAGGATTTAAAAAGATATTAGTATTTGGAATGGCAGGTAAGGAGTGGAAGAAAAAGGTGTATGAAAATGAATTTGGAACTGTTTTTAAAAAATACAATGTTGAGACAGTAGTTGCCTGGCAGGTTTTACCGAAAGGTGAACAATTAACAGTGGAGACATTTGAAAAGTACTTTAAAGATCAGGATATTGATGCGGTGCTTGTTACAAGGGAAACCGGTGAAAGTACTGAAGAGACTATGTACGGCGGCGGAACCTCTTTTGTAGCGATGGGTTTTCATGGATTTTATATCTCAACTTCTCCAATATATAATGTACCTGCTGTAGTGTCCGAAGAAAAAATAATTCATATGGATACAAAACTTTTCGAAACAAAAGAGGGTAAATTAGTGTGGAGCGCAACTTCTGAATCCTATGAACCCAAAAGCACTTCTGATGTAATTAAATTTGTTAGCTTAATTGTGGTTGATGAATTATATCAGGAGGGATTTATTAAATAAAAAATTTATTGTATCTAATCTAACTGATTGTTAAATTTTAATGCGGAATAAATTGCAAACAGAAAATCCCACACATTTTTAAAACTTTAAATTACCTCGAGTAAAAAATGAAATTAAAAAATATAATTTTATTAATAAGTTCATTATTGATTATAGTTTCCTGCGGCACAGATGAACAATCAAATCTCTTCGTTCCGGAGATACCTGTTTATAAAATAATTGCTGAAGATGTTCCTATATACCAGGAATTTGTCGGACAGGTTTATGGCTTAAAGGATATCTCCATCCGTGCAAGAGTAGAGGGCTTTTTAGAAGGCATCTATTTTGATGAGGGTCGTGTCGTTAAAAAAGGTCAATTGCTTTACACAATTGAAAGCCAACCATTTGAAGCTGATGTTGCTGCAAATATGAGTTTATTAGCGAGAGAAAAAACTATGCATGTAAATGCCGAAAGTGAGTTAAACAGAATAAGACCTCTTGCCGAAATAAACGCAGTAAGCCAGAGCGATCTTGATGCAGCTGTTGCTCGATTCGATGCTTCGCAGGCATCTGTTGAAGCTGCCGAAGCAAATCTGCGGGCAGCTCAGATTCAATTAAGCTATACAACTATTTATTCTCCTATTTCAGGTATAATTGGTAAAACAAAAGCAAAGGTTGGAGATTTTGTCGGACGGGAACCTAATCCTGTTATTTTAAATGTGGTTTCCCGTATAGATGTTATCCTGGTAGAATTCTTTTTAACTGAAAGTCAATACCTGATATTTGCTCGGGAATGGAATAAAAATAAAGAGTTGAAAAAAGTTGAAAGGAAAGAACCAAACTTAGATTTAATTTTATCTGATGGTTCAGTACACAATCACAAAGGTAAATTTGAATTTATTGACAGGGATGTCGATCCAACCACTGGATCAATTCTAGTTCAGGCATCCTTTCCCAACCCTGAAGGCTTAATACGCCCGGGTCAGTTTGCCAGGATAAATGCTTCAGTACGAACAATAAAGAACGGAATTTTAATTCCACAAAGATCGGTGATGGAATTGCAGGGAATACACAATGTTTATGTAATTAATGATGAAAACAAAGTAGAACTTAGAAGAATAATAGTTGGTCCCACCATAGATTCCTTCTGGCTTGTTGATGAAGGATTAAATAACGGAGAGAGAGTTGTATACGAAGGTTTACAGAAAGTAAAACCCGGTATGACGGTAATTCCGGTTTTGACGAAAGCTGAACGAACCAATAAAGAAACCGGTAATTAAATATGGGCAATTTTTTTGTTAACCGACCGATAGTTGCAATGGTTATAGCCATTGTTATAGTAATTGTTGGCTTCATTTCACTATTGAGTCTTCCTACCGAGCAATATCCCGATATCACACCACCAATTGTTCAAGTGCGTGCAACTTATACAGGCGCAAATGCAATAAATGTTGAACAATCGGTTGCAACGGCATTGGAACAGCAGATAAATGGCGTTGATAATATGATCTATATGAAATCAACAAACTCAAACGATGGCACTTTGTCTTTGGATGTATCTTTCGAAGTGGGAACCGACCCTGATATGAATACGGTCTTTGTTCAGAACAGAGTTTCGGCAGCCACTGCCAAATTACCTGAAGAAGTTAAACGGTTTGGTGTTACAACAGAAAAGTCTTTACCAAATATTATTATGCTTGTAACTTTAACTTCCGATGGCAGATTCGATCAGAACTTTCTTGGCAACTACGCGTTAATTAATATAAAAGATATCTTAGCTCGTATTAAAGGTATTGGTCGTGTTAATGTAATCGGTGCGAGCGATTATTCGATGCGTATCTGGATAAAACCGGATCGCCTTGCTCAACTTGGAATTACAGTTCCTGAACTTTTAACTGCTATTAGAGAACAAAATGTAATAGTCCCAGGAGGTAAATTCGGAGCGGAACCTTCTCCACCCGGAACGGAAATTACTTATACAGTTCGACTTCCTGATCGTTTGCAAACTGAAGAAGAGTTTGGAGAAATAGTTGTAAGAACTACTGAAGGTGGTTCGCAGGTTAAGATAAAACACATCGCAAGGGTTGAACTCGGGGTTGAAACATACAGTGCGTTCACACGGCTAAATGATAGTGAGTGTTCAATTATTGGACTTTACCAGGCTCCCGGTTCAAATGCAGTTGAACTTGGGGAACAAGTAATAGCTGCTATGGAACTGCTGTCGAAATCATTCCCTGAAGGGATGAGGTATGATGTTTCACTTGATGCTACCGCTCCAATCACAGCAGGGATAAAGGAGATTATTGAAACCTTGTTTATAGCATTAGCACTTGTAATTCTTGTAGTATTCATTTTTATACAGGATTGGAGAGCAACTCTTATTCCTACAATGGCAATACCGGTTTCACTTATAGGTGCGTTTATTGTTTTTCCAATGCTTGGTTTTACGATAAATGTCTTATCGCTCCTCGGTCTGGTCCTTGCAATAGGAATTGTTGTTGATGATGCTATTGTTGTTGTAGATGCTGTACAGGTACATATTGAAAATGGGATGAATCCAAAAGAAGCAACTCAAAAAGCAATGTCGGAAGTTACTGCCCCGATTATAGCTACAACCCTTGTGCTTATCGCCGTGTTTATACCTGTTGCATCTATGGGCGGAATAACCGGAAGTTTATATCAACAGTTTGCAATTACTATAGCTGTGTCGGTTGTATTTTCTTCCGTTAATGCGTTAACGTTAAGTCCTGCTCTCGCTTCTTTGTTGTTAAGAAAATCAACTCCATACAAAGGGTTGCTCGGAAAGTTTTTCGGCTGGTTCAATAAGTCATTTGATAAAACCACTGCATCATACATGAGTTTCACAAATATAGTCGCACGAAAAATCAAGAGAGGCTTTGTATTTATAATTATAGTTCTCATCGGAACTGCAGTGGTTGGCAAATTGCTTCCCGGTGCTTTCATGCCAACAGAAGACATGGGCTATCTGTTTGTAAATATGCAGTTACCCGCCGCTGCTTCACTTCAGCGTTCTGACGTTGTGATGAAGAAAATAGAAAAAATACTTGCCAGTCATGATGATATAGTTGAATTTATTACAGTTGCTACAGGTTTCAGTTTAATCTCGGGCAGTATGTCTTCAAATGCCGGCTTTGCTTTTGTTTCTCTCAAAGATTGGGGTGAACGGAGTATGACTGCGGAGGAATTTGTCAGCCAGTTAAATAAAGAGTTTTACTTTGGTATCAACGAAGCGCAGGTCTTTGCTTTTGGTCCTCCCGCAATTCCGGGTCTTGGCAACGGTTCAGGATTTTCAATTATGATCCAGGACAAGGGTGGAAACACACCCGAATTCCTTGCAGAGAACACAAATAGATTTATTCAAGCTGCTTTGGAGCGTCCGGAGATTGGAACAATCTTTACAACTTTTCAGGCAGATGTTCCACAAAAGTTTTTGAATATTAACCGCGATAAAGTATTAAAAGCCGGAATTAGCTTAAACGATATGTACACTACCGTTGGCGCATTTCTCGGCGGCTCTTATGTAAATGATTTTAATAGGTTCGGTCGTTTGTACAAAGCTTATATACAGGCAGAGCCGGAGTACAGGTTGAATCAAAAACAGCTTGGGCTCTTTTTCATTAAAAATAAAAACGGAGTTAGCGTTCCCCTCTCTGCATTTATTAGTGTGGAAGATATAGTTGGACCGGAATTCACAAATCGTTTTAATCTTTATAGATCCGTTGAACTAACAGGAGCTCCGGGGGCTGGTTATACTTCAGATGAAGCTCTTACTGCACTTGAAGAAATTGCTGCTGAAATACTTCCACAGGATATGGGTTATGAATGGAGCAATATGTCTTATCAGGAAAAAGAAGCAGGTGGTTCGGGTTCAATAGTTTTTGTTTTTGCATTAATATTTGTATTTCTTGTTCTCGCGGCACAATATGAAAGCTGGTCGCTTCCGTTAAGCATTTTATTAGGAACTCCGTTTGCAATTTTCGGTGGAATGGCAATTCTACTGATTGCACGAATGTTTAGCCCTAGTTATGAAAATAATGTATTTGCGCAGATATCTTTAGTGATGTTAATTGCAATGGCTGCTAAAAATGCAATACTTATTGTTGAGTTTGCCAAAATGGAATTCGATAAGGGGCTTTCTTTATTTGATGCAGCAATCAAATCTGCCAGGCAAAGGTTTAGACCTATTTTGATGACGGCATTTTCTTTTATACTTGGGGTTTTGCCTCTTGTAATAGCATCCGGAGCCGGCGCAGAAGCAAGGAAAGTAATGGGAATGGCTTTATTGGGTGGAATGACTTTAGCAACTTTACTTGGAGTATTCTTTTACCCGATGTTGTTTGTTGGAATCGGGAAACTTTTTAAATATGAAGAAAAACGTGATGCATTAATATCATCGGCAACCGAAGAAACAGATGATGAAAAGTAAAATAAAAAATTCACTCTTACTTTTAATAGGTATACCCGCTTTAATGTATACTCTTTCTAATTGTTCGATGGGTCCCGATTTTCAGAAACCCAAAGTTGAAACACCAGTACAATATAGATACGACAGTTTAAAAGTTGATTCCGTTGCAACATTAAAATGGTGGGATCTCTTTAACGATCCTGTTCTGGATACTTTAATAATTACGGCTTTAAGAGAAAATAAAGATCTGCTTATTGCAATCAGCCGGATTGAAGAAGCACGGGCTAGCCTTGGTTTTACAGGTGCAGATCAGTATCCGAAACTTGATATTCAAGCTGATGCTAATAGAGGGAATATTCAAGCTAAACAGTTTGGATTGGAGCAGACTAATAATGCATTTTTTATCGGTCCTGTTCTAAGCTGGGAAATTGATTTTTGGGGCAAGTTCAGAAGGGCAACTGAATCTGCAAGAGCACAACTGCTTGCCTCGGAATTTTCATTGCGAACAGTGCAAATCAGTTTAATATCTGAAGTTATAAGTACGTATTTCCTTTTGCTGGATTTTAGACAGAGATTGGAAATTGCCCAAAACACACTTGTTACGCGGGAAAAAGGTCTTAATATAATCCAGCATCGTTTTGATAAAGGAGTAGTTGCTGAAATTGATCTTAATCAATCACAAATCCAAAAAGAAATTGCCGCTGTTGCCATCCCGGTTTTCGAACGTCTTGCTGCACAAACAGAAAATGCATTAAGAATTTTACTCGGTAAACTACCCGGCGAAATTGAGCAAGGTTATTTTTTGTACGATCAGATAATCCCACCGGATATACCAACGGGTTTGCCTTCGGATCTGTTAATCCGCAGACCCGATATTGCAGAAGCCGAATATTTACTTATGGCACAAAACGCTAACATAGGTGTTGCGGTTGCAAAGATGTTTCCTTCAATAAGTTTAACCGGAATCTTAGGTATTGCAAGTGGTGATCTGTCAACTTTGACTGACGGTGGAGCTGCCTGGTCTTTAAGCGGTAGTTTACTTGGACCCCTTTTCAATTTTAATAAAAATACATTAAGAGTTGAAATTGAAGAAGCTAGAACAGAACAGGCATTATATAATTATGAGAACACTGTTCTTATTGCATTCAGAGAAGTTGAAGATGCATTGATTGAGGTAGAAACATATAAAAGACAACTTGCTGCAAATCAGAGACAGTTTAATGCAGCTAAAAATGCTGAATTACTTTCGCAGCAAAGATACGATCAGGGTGTAACAAGTTATCTCGAAGTACTCGATGCACAGCGCTCTTCATTTAATGCAGCGTTGGAACTTTCGGAAGTGAATAAAGATTATCTAAATGCTTACGTTAAATTATACAAAGCTCTAGGCGGTGGCTGGATTACTCAAGAAGAAATGCAAGAAGCTGAGAAGCAAGCTGAGATAGAATAAAATAAAAATGCCAACAAATTATTTTCAATGAGTTTTCATAAATAGTAAGCATTTGGAGAACGCCCATTTCTATAGTAATTTGTGCTCATCTCCATCGTTCTTTCAAGGAATTTTTATTTTTGAACAATGAATGTCTAACTTATACCCACATTATTTTTTTGATTGATGCTCTTTACAAATTTGATTAAAAATATTTTTAAAACTTTATTGTTAATTCTTTTATTAACACAGTTAGCTTATGCACAAGAAGATTCGAATAAACCGGATACGGTTGGTGTTGGAGGTGCTGACTGGTTTGCTTATCCTTTTGTTTTCTTTTCACCGGAAACAAATTGGGCGTTTGGTGCAGGAGGTATAATATATTTTAGTCTTTCCGATAAATTCAAATCTAAACCATCAAGTATAACGGCATCAGGTTTTTATACAATAAATGAACAGTTTGATATAACAATTCTACCTGAAATTTATTTTAATCGGGATCGATATCTTCTCTCAACTAAATTTAACTATGGAGAGCTCTTTGATTTCTTTTATGGAATTGGAAGTACCTCGCCAGACATCGCAAATAATCAATACCTTCAAAGAAATTTTATACTAAATGTAAAATTTCAAATGCAGGCATTCGATAAAAATTTAAAACTCGGTCCTGTTTATGAAGGGAGAGTTATGGATGTCATTAATACAGAAGGAAATCTACTATTAGATTCAAATCTTGTAAGAGGCAGTGACGGTGGTACAACATCAGGGATTGGTTTTATAGCCAGCTATGATACAAGGGACAATATATTTTATCCCTCTGAAGGCGGCTTTCACCAGTTTAGTGCAACGTATTACAGCAAAGCATTTGGCAGCGATTTCGATTATAGCAAGTATTTGCTTGATTTGAGAAGATATATAAGTCTGTCCCCCAATCATATTCTGGCATTACAAGTATATTTTATGCTAGAATTTGCGTACCCGCCTTTTTATGATCTAGCACTACTTGGAGGGGATAAAGTTATGAGAGGATATTTATATGGCAGGTATAGAGATAGATTGTATTATGCATTCCAGGCTGAATACAGACTGCCAGTGATTTGGCGCTTCGGTTTTGTTGTTTTTGGCGGTGTGGGTGATGTTGCATCTGAATTATCAAAAGTTACTATAGCAACTATTAAACCTACTTATGGATTCGGTATAAGGTTTAGAATAGATGAACTTCAAAAATTGGATTTAAGAGTGGATTTTGGGTTTGGTGAGGACGATGCAAGTGGAATCTATTTTAGTGTGAACCAGTCATTTTGAGTGTGTCATATAAGATGAGGTTTTCCAAGAATTCACGGAATCTTTTGGAATCATTAAGAGATAGTTATTTGTAATCCATTGCTGATATATTCCGGCTGTCTTAGTATCAGATTGGCACATTAAATCTGACTGTCCGCACTAAAGATTCCAAAATATGCTTGCGTTTAACAATAATTATTTTATCTTGGTTATGTCATTAATTAACCCAGAATAAAAAATAATTTAATGGTGGGGTTATGCTTAATAAATTCATCTTTACTATAATTATAATTAGTTGTTTCTGTTTCCTATCGGAGTTTTCAGTAGCTCAATCGAATGAACAACTTGTTCAAGAGGGAATATCAAATTATCATCACGGAAATTATGAGAAGGCAATTGAACTTTTTAATAAAGCATTAAGAAATATTGCATCGACACAAAAGGTTATACAATTAGCGAATGTTTCATCTAGGACAGATATCGATGTTAGTAATAAATCAAATGTGGGACTTTCAAATGAACGTAATATCAGGGTATCTAATGTACAATTCGTTGGTGTTTCGAAGAGAGAAATTACAAGGGTTAATCCTAAAAATCTTGTCTCTAATCCACGCAATTTTCAAGGATCTATTGCGGGCAAAATTTACATTTACAGGGGAAGATCCTATTTGAAATTGGGCATGTCCAGGAATGCATTTAATGACTTTGATAAAGCTGTTTATCTAAATCCGTTATACAGTGAGGCTTTTTTTAGAAGGTCAATTACTTATCAGGATCCGGAGGAAGATGATATTTGTGGAGATTTAAAGAGGGCTATGCAAAGGGGACACATCTCTGGTAAAATCTTTTACTACAAGCTGTGTAATTACAGATAGTAATTCATTGCTATTGAGTGAGAATTTCTTTTTAGACTGTCAAAATTTTTTCACGCGAGGTAGAAATCAAGATTTACTTCTTTATTTCTCCTTCCACAATCTTGATTTCCTTCTCCGTTAAACCGTAAAGCCTGCCTATGCCGAAGCGGCTTCGCGCAGGCAGGCTGGTAAACGAGCTGGTCTATTTCTTTATCAATTCTTTCGCATTTGCGCTCTAAGTAGTTTTTGTCTCCTTCTGTTTTGGCTTGCTGGAGTTGCTTTTTTGCAGTGAGAATTTGATCGACCAATAGCATAAGTTTATCTGAGTTTTTTTTATTTTTTACTTTAGCGATTGGTAATTGTGCAATATGTCCTCTTTTAACCTGTGCTAATGCTTCTCCTTTTTCGGGATTAATGACATTTTGATAATACCAAGTTAATAATTTGGAATTTATAATAGCTAAAATGAATTTAAGATTGGTATCTATATCACGTGGCACAATAGTATACAAGTTATCTCTCACAATATATTTATCAGTATCCAATGTAGCAATAAGCGAATCCCCAGTTTGACGTATAACAATTTTTGAATTTGCATCATAGTTTGCGGAATATCTAGGCTCAGCTAGCCAATCACCAAAACTTATCCAATAATCCTTATTCCAAAGAATTGCAAAACGATTTATTAGACGTCCCCTTAATAGTTTTTTAAAAGTTGAATTGATTCTCTTTTTGGAAACATATGGCTTATCTTCAACTACTTTCCTTGTTTGTGGAGGTTTGCCTTTTCCTACTTGAAAAGGTTTGCACCCTTGAGTTATAACAACAATATCATCCAATAGTGTATTATTTTTAATTTTTAATGTGAGGGGAATAATTTCATCTCTTTCATAAATATTTACTGAGTTACCTTCAGATTGAATAAACCTTTGTTGTGATATATAATATGATTTTTCTAATTTATCTTTCTCTATTAGTTTAACTTTAATTTTAGATCTAACGGATGGTTTAATTTTATTTAGTATAATTGTCTCAGTATCAACAGTAGCTTGGTTAAAAACATAGAATTTATAATGTACTATTTGGTCAATTACATAATTTTTGAAAATATACTTCCTAAAATCTTTAGAGAATAAGTTTAACAACCATGTATTCGGAATTATATATCCCAACAATCCTTTTTGTTTTAAGATAATCAAAGCCTTTTCAATAAAGATTGAATAGGAATCAAACTGATAACTCTGAATGTGATATTTGTTCTTAAAATAATGTAAAGAATTGTTTGCAAAAGTTGCACCATACGGTGGATTCCCTACAATCGCATCAAAGCCGCCTTTGTTCATTACTTCAGTGAAGACATTCTCAAAATCCATTGGTTTAATTTTCAGTTCATCGAACCCTCCCTCAGTCCCTCCCTTTGGCAAAGGGAGGGAAGTCTGATGATCAAGAATATCAGTTCCAATTAATGAGTTGCCGCATATAATGTTTTTATTTAAATCGGGTAAAAGCTGTTCTTTAAATAATACCCACGTATCATTTGCAGTTGCCGTGGTTTCATCTTCAAGCAATTTTAAATAAAGAGAAAGCTGTGTTACTTCAACCGCTTGCTGGTCAATGTCAACTCCGTAAATATTATTAATAAGTATTTTCTGTTTCTGTTTAAGAGAGAGACGGTAAACCCCTTCATATAAAATGCAGCCGTCTTTTTTTGCCTGCTCTGTGTGCTGCTGGTACCAAAGTTTATGGTAATCGAGAAGAGTTTCAAAAACAGTTATAAGAAAGGAACCGCTTCCGCAGGCAATGTCTGCAAACCGCATCTTTGCAATCTGCCTCGGTGTTTTGCCCGTAATAAGTTTTCCAACTGTGTTTTCTACAATGTAATTAACAATATACTGCGGCGTGTAATAAACTCCGCCTGCTTTTCTTACTTCAGGTTTTTCTTCAATGGTTGCTCGCTTATATGTGGCGTGTACAACCTTTCCGAGAAATCTTTCGTAAATAGAACCAAGAATATGAATTGGAATTGCGTCAAAATTATAAGGAGTATTTTCGTGGGAAAGTTCTTCACAAATTGCAGAAAAAGTTTTATCATCGGGTTCGACTATGTTAGGGGAATCAATAAGATGTTTTTTAAATACAACTCCGTTGTATTTTGCATCGAGCTTACGCGAATCTCTAAGAAAATCTTCCCAGGCACTTTTTCTTTTGCCAAAATTACTTACATAATGATCTGGTTCAATCAGCTTATCTTCCAAAAACTTTATAAATACAAGCCTGTCTATTGTCCTTTGCGTTGCTTCGGTAAGCTCTTCGCTTGAAAGATGTTCATTATTCTTCTTAAAAGATTTTGCAAGTGCAGTTCTTATCTCATCTAACTCTTCAAGAAATGCCTCATCGATAGATTGAAATGCCGTTTTAGTTATTTTTGCTTTTTTGCCCTTTGGTTTAGGAAGTGCATCAGCATACTTACCGATAGAATTATTTGCAATTGCTTCATGTGAAAAGAGCCAATAGATTTCTGAAAATTTATCTTCGTTGAGGTAATCAGTATAATGGAATTGTTTAATCTTATAATTAATTGCATCGTTAATTGCCGGTTTGAACCTGCAATCAACAATATGGAATTCTTCGAAGTCTGTAAGCACTGCTATCGGAGTTCCGGCATTCCATCCATAACGTGCTGTCTGGAAGTAGTAGTCTTTGTTTTCTAAATCGTGTGCGGGTTTTTTAGCTTCAACAAAAAACTTTACCGTTCTAAAATCAGGCGCTAATGAGAATGAATAATCAGCTCTTTTTTGTGCTTTTGCAAAGTGTAAAGGCTTTTCAACCTTTACTTCCTGTTCATAAGGATTTTTCTGTTCTTCATGCCTTACATCCCAGCCAAGAGCAATAAAGAGCTTATTTATAAAATCATTCCTTACATCTGCTTCAGAATAACTTTGGTTTAAAAAATAGTTTTCGTTTTCCTTGAAATCTTGCACAAGGTCTGAAACTCTCTTAAAAGCATTTTCGAAAAACATTAAGTATAACTCCAGAAATGTTGTTTAAAAATAGAAAAAAAGGAGTGAAAAGAGAATCAGAAAATTAAGTTAGCAAAGTTGTAACAAATTCAAGCTTCACCTACCTGCTTACATGTCCATAGTTACATTGATGTTATCACAATCCTAAGGACAGGATAGAAATAATTTGTAAATTATATTTAATAAAAACGTTTTATAAAAATATGTTATGATAACATCAAAAAAATTTAGTTTAGTGGAAGTCCTTAAATGGACCAAAGTTGAAATCATCATATTTATATTCATTGCAGCTATTCCAACGATTCTCTATGATGTGTTAGGTTATAAGTGGCTTGCCATTCCCTGGCTGCCGGTTGCTTTGGTTGGTACTGCAGTTGCATTTTTAATTGGATTTAGAAACAACGCATCTTACGACAGACTTTGGGAAGCACGGAAAATCTGGGGTGCTATTGTTAATTCGAGCAGAACCTGGGGTATTGTGGTAAAAGATTTTATAACAAATAAGCACCCTGAGATTGAACTCTCCGAAGAAGAATTAACTAAAATTCACACCAATTTTATTTACAGACATATAGGATGGCTTGCTGCACTAAGATATCAAATGGGAAAGAGTAAAGCCTGGGAAAATTCGCAGGCATCACTCTCTGAAGAATATAAAAAAGTATTTAAAATGTTTAAGGGTGAAAATGATTTGGAAACTGAATTAGACAAATATTTTTCTGAATCGGAAAAAGAACATCTATCTCCCAAAAAAAATAAAGCGACACAAATAATTAGTATTCAATCATCAGAATTAAAAAAAATATGGGAAATAGGACTCATCGATAATTTTCGTCATTTGAAATTGCAAGGAATGCTTGAATAATTCTACGATCAGCAAGGTCAGTGTGAGCGCATTAAGACTTTTCCGTATCCCAGACAATTCGCAACTGTTAATCTTTTTTTCGAATGGATTTTTATTTTATTAGTACCTTTTGGTATGCTTCCGGGGTTTGAGAAATTAGGTAGTCGATTAATCTGGCTTACAATTCCATTTTGTGTCCTTGTGTCATGGGTATTTCATACAATCGAAAAAGTTGGAGAGTCCAATGAAAATCCTTTTGAAGGTGGCGTTAACGATATACCTTTGGCAGCAATTAGCAGAACCATAGAAATAGACTTAAAAGATATGCTGGATGAAAATGATTTACCAGAACCTATTCAACCAATCAACAATATTTTAATGTAAAATAAGGAATTAAGATGGAGATTAATGAAATAATTAAAAGATTAAAAGAAGGTAACAAACGCTTTATTTCCGACACTGCTCATAGAAAATTGCAAGACTCAACGCGTAGAGAATTGCTAGCAGGCGGACAATCACCATTTGCAGTTATACTCGGATGCGCAGATAGCAGGGTTGTACCCGAAATTGTATTTGATACAGGTCTGGGTGAGATCTTTACCGTAAGGGTAGCAGGAAACGTGGCTAACATTGCATCTCTTGCAAGCATTGAATATGCAGTTGCAATCTTGAAGGTGACAGTTGTTTTAGTACAGGGACACTCAAGCTGCGGTGCAGTTTCAGCCGCCGTAGATGGTGGGGATCTGGGATACAACCTCAATTTACTTTTAACTCATATTACTCCTGCAATAGAACAAACTCCTGGTGGAAATATTGATGAGATTATTAAAAAGAATGCCGAGTTAAATGCAGAAGAACTGGTAAAGAGATCAGAAATTCTATCAGAAGCGGTAAAGAACGGACAGTTGAAAATAATTCCTACATTTTACCATCTTCAAAGCGGTGAGGTTGAATTTTTAACCGATTGAGTTAGGAGGTTGCGTTAAAATGATTAAAGCAGCTAAAGCAGGTTGAAGAATATTTCTTTTTTTTCATTTCCACCCGATAAAATTTGTTCTGCACAAGTTTGAAATGTCATTCTGAATGGAGCATAGCGGAATGAAGAATCTCCAGATGGAAAAATTGAGATTCTTCTCCCGATAAATCGGGATCAGAGTGACAAAAATTAGTTCTGCAACAGACTCTAAATTCGGGTGCGAATTAAAAATCCGAATTTTCACGCAGTCTCTAATCTATGAGGGCAAAGTGATATGATTGCTGTTTGTATATGCTTTAATGTTAACTTTACATTATAATAATTAACAAGATTATCGTTAAGCATTTAGTAATACAATATAATAAAATGAATTTTAATTCTTTATCTCAATTTATTCCCGCTATCGTTTTCATCGTAATATTTTTATTCCTTCTTTCTCTGGAACATTTTTTCCCGTTACGGAATAAGACCTATTCATTAGTTGTAAGATTATTAATAAATGCTTCCTTAAGTGTCATTTCTTTTATGGTTGTGTTTTTCCTTGTTTCTCCGGCAGCGAAGAATGCTATTAGCTGGAGTTCGGAAAATAGTTTTGGCATATTAAATTTAATCAAACTTCCGGCAGTCATCGAAGGTATAATAGCTTTTCTTTTGATGGATCTTGCATTTTATTACTGGCATCTGGCAAATCATAAGGTCCCGGTTTTCTGGCGTTTCCACAATGTTCATCATATCGATCCCGATCTTGATGTCTCTACCGCATTCAGATTTCACTTTGGTGAAATTGCATTATCTGCAATCTTCCGGATTATTCAAATATCAATAATTGGAATTACACCTGCTGCGTTTTTCATTTATGAAATATGCTTTACCGCTAATACAATATTTCAGCACAGCAACGTAAAGCTTCCCATTAGATTTGAGAGGATATTGAACAAGATAATAGTTACCCCTAGAATGCATGCAATACATCATTCACAATTTCGAACTGAAACAGATTCTAATTTCTCAACAGTATTTTCCTTGTGGGATCACCTCCATAAATCTATTCGTTTAAATATTCCGCACAAAGATATTGTGATTGGTGTTCCGGGTTACACAAAATCCGGGGATAATAATCTTGATAATGTTCTCTTACTGCCATTTAAAAAACAGAGAGATTATTGGAAGAAACCGGATGGTTCAGAATTATTTAGTCGTGAAAAATATATCTCAGAAAATCCGGGTAAACTTGAGGATTGATATTTTTTTTATTTGCAAAAATGGTTTTATCAGAATTCTATAATTTTTGCCTATAAGCAAAAAAAGTAGCGAAGATTTTTGCTTTAAAGCAAAAATATTAGAATTGCAAATCCTAAAAAAACGTGGTTTCCGAACTAATTTCACAAGCGAAGCAGCCATAGCTACCTTATTTGTTTGCGGCTCAGTTAGGTAAAAAAAGCCTCAAATGCTTTAATAATTGTCCTCCATTAGCGCATTCACGGTAAATATAAGTATGAAATTTATTTACTTACCCAAAGTAGCAACCATAACCGCTTTTATTGTATGAAGCCGATTTTCCGCCTCATCAAAAACAATTGAGTGTTTCGATTCAAATACTTCTTCAGTTACTTCCAGTCCATCTAATCCGTACTTTTGATAAATATCTTCGCCAACCTTTGTTTCCCTGTTGTGGAATGCAGGAAGACAATGGAGAAATTTAACATCAGGATTTCCGGTAAGTTCAATTACTTTTTGATTAACCTGGTATGGTTTTAATAAGCTTATTCTTTCTTCCCAAACTTCCGCAGGTTCACCCATCGAAACCCAAACATCGGTGTAGAGAAAATCGACTCCTTTTACACCTTCTTCAACATTTTCTGTAAGAGTGATTTTTGCCCCGGTTTCCTTTGCAATTTCTTTGCAGGTATTAACAAGGTCATCTTCAGGCAGATTATTTTTTGGTGCACATAATCTAACATCCATTCCCATTTTTGCAGCACCTACTAAAAGCGAATTGCTAACATTATTTCTTGCATCGCCTAAATAACAAAATGAAATCTCGGATAACTTTTTATCAGAGTGTTCTAACATCGTCATAAAATCAGCAAGAATTTGAGTTGGGTGGAATTCATCCGTTAATCCATTCCAAACAGGAACACCGGAAAACTCTGCAAGTTCTTCAACTATCTTTTGCCCGAATCCTCTGTATTCAATCCCATCATACATTCTTCCTAATACGCGTGCTGTATCTTTCATCGATTCTTTGTGCCCTATCTGTGAGCCGGAAGGACCGAGATAAGTTACGTGAGCACCTTGATCAAGTGCCGCAACTTCAAATGCACATCGTGTTCTTGTTGAAGATTTTTCAAAGATTAATGCTATGTTTTTACCTTTTAATTTTTGCTCTTCATTCTCATTTAGTTTATCTGCTTTTAGTTTGATTGAAAGATCAAGTATATAATTAATTTCATCTGTTGTAAAATCCAGTAGTTTTAAGAAGCTGCGATTCTTAAAATTCATCTGCATATTAACTCCATTTAATGTTTGATAATTGATAAAAAATGATTATTATAAAATATTGTTCAACAGCAAATTAATGATATTTGTAATAATTACACTAATTGGCTGATCAAAGAATTTTACCAAATGAATTTAATTGTTAAATATTGATTGCAATTCTAATTACAAAAATGATATACTGTAAATATTTTTTTAGATGATTTTAAAAATGATAAGTATTATTGTCACATCATGAAAAACACTGTTGTTGATTTTATCCAATATTAAGAGTACCTTTAATAATTTACTATCATCACCACAATATAAAGTAATACAACTAAATGTAATTTATTTTTTAGGTGGGGGGAAATTACTTAATTAATATTTATGAAAATTAAGGAGAAGCATATGACATAAATTACTACTAATTGAATGCGGATGCGTTAAGTTCCGCATTAATAGAACAGGGGGTGAACATAATTGTTGAACAAGTAATACTACTCTCTTGATTCGCAACTCAGGTTGATGGTATATTAAGATTAAACTTCGCCATTCATCTTGTTGTTGTATCACTTCTTCTTAGGTAGTACTAATTGTTTTATTTTCATCTTTAAATGAGGTAAACTATGCCAAAATTTTACATTTTCTTTTTATTAATGTTTTGCGCAACTATTACTCTTGCACAAGAAACAACTCTTAAAGGTAAAGTTACTGGTTCTGATGTTTTTGGTTCTGAACCGGCTCCTTTAGTGGGAGTTAACATTCTGGTAAAAAATACAGCAACGGGAACATCAACCGGAACAAATGGAGAATTTAGTTTAAATGTTAATAATCTTCCTGTTGAATTGGTGTTCTCATATATTGGATATGAGAAAAAAACAATAACGGTTAACAGCGAAAGCTTTTTAGATGTGCTGTTAGTTGTAGATGTTTACAGTTCTGATGATGTATTAATTGTTGGATCGCGTTTCAGACCGAGAACATCAATTACTTCACCCGTTCCGATTGATAATATAAAACTTAAAGATCTACAATCAACTTCACAAACATCTCTTGATAAAATGCTTCATTACACCGTTCCTTCTTTTAATTCCACTCAACAGACAATTTCTGATGCTACTGCTCATTTTGATCCGGCAGATTTAAGAGGTTTAGGTCCGAGTCGTACTCTAGTTCTAATTAACGGAAAAAGAAAAAATCCTTCTGCTTTAGTTTATATAAATGATACACCGGGAAAAGGCGATGTTGGTGTTGATATGAACAGTATTCCAATAAATGCAATAAAACGCGTGGAAGTTTTGCGTGATGGTGCTTCCGCTCAATATGGTTCGGATGCAATTGCCGGTGTGATAAATATTATACTGAATGATCAAACTGAAAATACGGTAATAGGCGCTTACTCTGGCATTACAGACGAAGGTGATGGTTTTCAAATTGGGGCTACTGTAAACACAGGATTAAAAATTGGTGAAGATGGATTTCTGAATGTATCAACAGGTTATTCAAATCAAAATGAAACCAACCGGGCTGGAAGCCCTGGTAAGGATGATCTGTTTGGAATACCTGCCACAGATCCTTGGATAATAGAGAATCCCAGTCTTGGAATGCGTGTAGGTTTACCAAATATGAAATCCGCAAATGCATACTATAATAGTGAAATTAAATTAGAAGGTGGAGGTGAAGTTTATTCCTTTGGAGGTCTTGTTTTTAGAGAGGGTTTAAGTTACGCTTTATATCGTGCACCATATTGGATTCCGGATCCGTTTTTTATCAAACATGATGAAGGAACTGTCTATCAAGGATTTCAACCCACTTTTGAAACTTCTATATTCGATGCACAATGGACAACTGGAGTCCGTTCTCAGAAACTAGGCTGGGATTATGATCTTAGTTACACATTTGGTAATAATACTGTTGATTATAAGGTTGATAATTCAATAAATCTTGATTTGGAGGAATTGAGTCCAACAGTTTTTGACCCCGGTGGTTACGGATTTAATAGTAGTATAATAAATTTTGATATTTCAAAGTTATTTTTTAAAATATTCTTTGTAAGTATCGGTACGGAATTTAGACAAGAAAATTTTATTACGATTGAAGGAGACGAGGCATCATTTTTTGGCGCGGGTGTACAATCCTTTCCCGGCTTACAACCTCAGAATGCAATAGACGCGAAACGTCAGAATATTGGTGTGTATTTAGATCTTGGTCTGGACGCTACGGATAATATTTATCTAGGCGGTGCTGTTCGCTTCGAAGATTATAGTGACTTTGGAGAGACTGTTAATTTTAAGGTAAACGGTCGTATTAAAACATCGGATAATAGATTTAGTCTTAGAGGTTCAGTCTCTTCCGGTTTCCGTGCACCATCATTACATCAAATTCATTTGAGTAATATTCAGACACTAATTTCTGCAGGCACAGTCAGTAATCAAGGAACTTTTAATAATGATAGCCCTGTTTTACGTCAATTGGGTGTTAATAAATTAAAAGAAGAAACAGCTACAAATATCACGTTTGGAATTGCAGGCAGACCGATTGATGGTTTATTTTTTAGCGTCGATGTTTTTCAGATCGATCTTGATGACAGGGTTGTTTACTCCAGTTCTATTTTTACAGATGATACTACAACTACAGTTTACCGCATCCTGCAGGCAAATAGCATTACCAGCTTAAAATTCTTTTTAAATGCCGTTAATACACGCACACAGGGAATAGATGTAGTAGCCAGTTACGATTGGGGTAAATTGAGGTTAAATTTTGCAGCTTCTTTTCTTGATCATACCATTGAAGGTAAAATTAATACGCCTAAAGTTCTAGAAGATGATGGAATTGATATTTTCGATCGCAAAGAACAATCACGAATATTAACAGCGAGACCAAATGAAAAAGTAATTCTTGGTGCCTCCTATGATTTTAATCCGGTAACTGTTGGGGTTACGGGAATTTATTTTGGAAGTGTAACATGGCAGCATGTTAATAATGGTCTTAATGGTGTTGATTTGGGTAATGGTCCTCTACCAACTGATGATGCGGCTTTTGACCAGACTTTTTCTTCAAAAGTATTAGTTGATTTATTTGCCAGTGTAAGAATCACTAATGAAATTTCATTTACAGTTTCAGTGAATAATCTACTTGATGTTTTTCCTGATGTCATTGATACAAAAGGTGATTTTGTGACTGACCTTGGTGGTCGATTTAAATATCCATGGGAAGTGAATCAATTCGGATTTAACGGACGCGTAATATTAGTAACTGTTAATTTTACTTTATAATTAATTAAATCTGATCAAGCTTTTTCGCCTAATATTTAGGAAGCCCGTCAATTATTGATGGGCTTTTTATTTATTGCTGCAAATGTATATTCGAAATACAAGGTTGCTCAACTGTTTATTTTCTGAGTTCAACTGGCTGCTTTAAGTAACTACATGGTTTAATATTCACTTCATTAATAATTATTCTATATTTGTTATCGATAAATTTTTGTGGGAAATTAAAGAATAGTGGTAGAACCAGATATCTATTACGCACTCCAGCAATAATACTTTGCATTCAAAAAGTTTATTTATTTAATTATGTTAGCTTTATAATTTAGAGAATTAGTTACCGGAAAAAATAGTTCTATATATGGTCGATAAGAAAAAAATAAAATCCGAACCCTTTTTAAAAATGTTGTTGAAAGTTTTGCTTTATTCTTTCATTGCCTGGGTTTTAATTCTCATTTTTGCAACTGCAATGTTGTACATTTTTAAAGATGATATAAGTAAAAAACTTTTGCTTAGCTTGAATGATATCCAGGAAGGAGAGATAACATTAGAAGACATTTCATTCTCACCGTTTGCACAATTCCCGAGTATTTCTCTCCGATTAAACAACATTGTTTATTATGAACATCCTATTAATAAAAGAGATACAACGGAAATACCAATTGGGAAATTTAATGCGATTTATGGGGCGATTAATATTTTGGATTTAATTGGTGGAAGAATTAATGTCTCCAAAGTTATTATTGATGGCGGCACATTAAATTTTGTTACTTATAAAGACAGCAGTGTAAACCTTTTTAACGCTTTGGGAATGGATAAACCTGCTCACTTAACAGAAAATAAAGATTTAAAATCGATCGACACATTTAATACTAACGAGTTAAAATCTTCAGAAGAAAATAAAAATACATCCAATGAAGAGAAGGTTATTGACTTAAGTATTGAACAGTTAACGATAAAAAATTTGATGATCAATTTTGAAAATCATATATTCAACAGGACTGCTTCTTATAATATTAAAAACCTTTCATCTTCATTTCATCACAAACCCGATCTAATTAATGGCTCACTTAAAACTGACATTAAAATTAATTCTATTCAACTTTCCGATAAAACTTTTTTAAAAAACAAACTATTAAAAATACAAACAGATTTTAGTTTTGATAGAGAAAAATTATTTATTGCTGTTCAGCCAAGTCGTTTGTCTTTTGAAAGTGCAGTATTTGATATTAAGGGAACTTATGATATTAAAAATGATGAATACATCGATTTTGAAATTGATGGTTCTGATCATGACTTCAGCTTTTTCTCACTCGTATTATCTGATGAAGGAATGAAAAATTTAAAGAAAGGTGATTTTTACTTTCATGGAACAGTTAAAGGAAAAATGTCTGTTGGAATTCCAATTGCGGAATTTTCTTTCGGTGTAAAAGATGTAAATCTTTATATGCCAATAGCTAAGAGCTCTATCAGAAATTTTAATTTTAATGGTTATTTTCATTCAGGTAGTAAAACGAAATTCTCTAATGCCTATTTAAAAATAGATACTTTATACGCACAGTTACCTGATGGCTATGTGAATGGTACATTCTCTGCAAAAAATTTTGTATCCCCTTATCTGGAATTTAAGTACGATCTTAAAACAAAACTCGATGGATTTGATGAAATATTTAAGCTGGATTTTATAGAAAATCTTAGCGGCTTTATTTCCATTACAGATGAGAAGAAAGGAAAGTACAGTAAAGAGAAGAGAAGAATTACAGGTGATATTAATGAGGCAGCAATCACTTTTGATAATGTTTCTTTTAATTTACCGGGCGTAATGGATGTTAACAGATTTGATGGTACCATACACCGAAATCTCGATCAACTTGAATTCCTGAATTTGAAGATACTAACCGGCGATACTGATCTTTTTGTGAATGGGAATATCAACAATTTTCTTTCCCTGCTATATAATGAAGAGAAAATCATAGAAGGATATTTCAATATTAAAGCTGATGTGTTTGATCTTCCTAATTTTCTTTCATTCGATCCTACTATTGGCAGAGATTTTCCCTACAGGCTTAAAAACCTGGAATTAATTGTTAATATAAATTCTACAACATCTAAACTGCTCGAATTTGATTCATTCCCCGAAATAGATATTAATATAAAAAAGCTTGAAGCAACTATTGAAGGATTTCTCCCACCGCTTAAAATTACCAACGGAAGATTCAAAGTAAGCGAAAGCATTCTCGGATTTCATATGGACTTTGATCATTTCTTGATTGATATTGCAGGCGGTCAAATTAATCTTACCGCAGATTACAACTCTTCCAAATACCAACCATTTTACATAAAAGCAGATGTTCAGTTTGATGATATCAATCCCGCTAAATTTGTTTATGATGACCAGGCAGATTCCATTCCTGAAATACTTAACGGTTCACTGAACGGATCGTTGTTTGCAGAGCTTCAGTTTGCTACAGATACAATGGCTATGAAGTTAGTGAATATTAAAAGGGGAGATTTGAGTTATTATTTTTCAGAAGATACCATCGAAACAAAATCATTGGAGTTTTACGCTAAAGATGTTTATTATAATTCGGATAAAGATCCGAATCCGCTGGCAACATTAACTACTAATCTCAAAATTAAATCTGAAGAATTATATACGGATTACTTTAAAGTAGATGATGTTTATTACGATATAAATGTCGAAAATGGTACTTATACAATTATTCCAAAAAGGAAAAGTTTTTTTGGAAGCCAGGGAAATGGTTTGCATATATTAAAGCCGTTTGCTGAAGTTCCATCTTACAGATTTCAATATTCAATTAAACAGTTTAATACCGAAGATCTTTTAAAAACTTTTTTAGAGGACACAGTTATTACAGGCAAAATGGATTTTTCAATGGATATAACCATGACTGGAAATCATTGGGACAATTTAGTAAGTAATCTAAATGGAGATATTCATCTTACAGGAAAAAATTTGATAATGTACGGTGTAGATACTGATGAGCTGTTAGAAAAATTTAAACGTAGCCAAAAATTTACGCTTATTGATGTTAGTGCGGTGCTCCTGGCAGGACCGGTTGGTCTGGCTGTAACAAAAGGTACAGATTATGCCAGTTTGATAGTATTGAATTCGGGAGAAGAAACACATATAACTAAACTGGTTTCCGATTGGAGTGTTCATGATGGAAAGCTCGTTATGCAGGATGTTGCCTTTGCAACTGAGAAGAACCGGATTGCTGCAAATGGCTGGCTTAATTTTGCAACAGATAGCCTTGAATTAACATTTGCATTATTAAACAAAATCGGGTGCAGTATTTTTAGTCAGGATTTGTACGGGAGTTTTGAAAAACCTGAAACAGGAGACATTAAAGTGGTCGGTACTATTTTAGCACCATTTACAAATTTGTGGGATGATATTTGGGGGAATGATTGCGAAGTGTTTTATAACGGGGCTGTTAAGCATCCCGAATAGTTTGGGTTTTATATAAAAAAGGCTGCCGGAAATGATCCGGCAACCCTGAATATTTTATTAAGAATTAATAAGGAAATTTCTACTCCTGGTTTCCCTGTCCTGGAGGAAATTTCGAAAGAATATTTGTTACTAATTCATCTATGTCCGCCTGCGATTCTTCCGGAGTCTTTTCGGATTTACTCAAAGTACCTGTTGCGACACCTCTGAATGAAAGTTCCTTTTCCTGCCAATCAATTATATCGATAACCAACGATCCTTCCTCGTAGTAGCTTACGTAAGTAGATCCGCCATAACCATAACCACCATAACCGCGATAACCACCATACCAACCGCCATAACCATATCCGCCGGTAGTAGTAACCTGCATTCTCTCCTTAGAACCTGCAGTGAGAAGGACCACAAAATCAGGATCTCCTTCTTCTGTTAGCTGAAATCCTTTTGCTTCAAAATCTTCTTTGATAGCTGCGAGGACACGTTTTTTAATCAGAGGGTATTGTGTTAAATAATCATCAGGATCAACTTCACTTGGATTCGCAAACCTGTAAGTTTTATATTTACCAAAGTCCTGTGTCGGGTCAAAATCGGTTGTATACTTAACTGATGAACAACCAATTAATGATAGTGTAATTACACTTAAAATTAATATTTGAAATAGTTTCATTGTACCTCCTAATGTGGAAAATTAAAATCTGTACCGGTAATTTTATCAAAATAAACACGAAAAACAATATCTTATAATTCCCATTGCTATTGTATAAATCGAAAATAAATCTAATAATTCCTACTTTCATCATCATTTCGATCATTAAATCTTATTTCTTTTCTTTATCCTTATCGGTTCCCAACCGTTTTTTTCTTCTTGTATGATCATCTTCACCCAATTGATCTTTGGTTCTATCTGTAATAATGTGCAGATCTCGCTGCGGGAATGGGATAACAATTCCTTCTTTCTCAAATGAATTGTTAATTGCAACACGTAAATCACTTCTTATCTCAATCCAGTCTGTATAGTTTGATGTCCAGCATCTCAATTCAAATTCGAGGTAGCTATCTGCAAAATCCTGAAATAGTACATAAGCAGCCGGTCTTGTTAATATTTTCTGATTCCCTTTTGCACAGTTGAGAAGTATCTCCATCACTTTATTTACATCACTTCCATACATTACCCCCACTTTAATTTCAATTCTTCTAAGCTGGTCGGTCATCGTCCAGTTAGTAAGTTTATTAGAGATCAGATGACCGTTTGGTACAATTATATCAGCACCGCTCCAGTTGCGTATAATACTTGAGCGAATACCAATGCTTTGTACTCTGCCTGATATATCTGCAACTGAAACAGCATCACCCACCTGGATTGGTCTCTCGAAAATAAGAATTAAACCTGATATAAAGTTATTTACCAGGTCCTGCATACCAAAGCCAATACCAACACCCAGAGCACCAACCAATATTGTAAGCTTACTTAAATCAAGCCCAATCCCGAAAAGTGCAACGATAATACCAAGTACCAGGATTGAATAAGTTGTTAAAGACGAAATTGCTCCCGGAACACCACGAGGAAGTTTTAACCTTGGAAGGATATCACCCTCAAGAAAGAACCTTACTGTTCTGGAAATAATAACAGCCGCCCAGATCGAGAATATAAATATTAAAACATTTACAATAGCGATTGAGAAACTGCCGATTTCCCACTTCCTGTTCAAAGTTTCGGAAAGCCATACTAAAACTGGATCATAGACATTGTATGAATTTAGCACTGTACCCAGCCAGAGAATTATTGCAGCTAAACGGATAATTTTTCTACTGGTCAATTGAATTTTTTCGTGCTGATATTGAACTACCCGCAGCTTCTGTGCAGGTTTTGTTTTAAGAAATAATATGATTAAAGCATTCAATACTGCCACCGCTGTAAAGAGCAGTATGGCAATATATATAATGTTAAGAGTTCCGCTAACCAGCAGATTTGCAAGGGAAACATATCCAAGAATGTTTCCAATGAGTGCGAAACTTATCAGGGTAAGAGCTGCCCTGTTCCCGAATGATACATACCCTAATGCTTTTTTACCCTCAAAAGATTTTTCAAATACTTTACTTCTTATTATCCAGATTAATCCTGCAATTGCAAGAATAGTTAATAATAATAAAATTAACCTTCCAAGGAATGAATCAATTACAGCAATATCCTGAAATTGATTCAGCACATAGAGTATGGATAACCCGTAAAGCGGGGCTTTAAGTAGAGGATTAATGATGTGACTTAAAATCCTTAATAGAGGAATAAGCATTGTTATTTTTATAAGGCTTTTTAATACATCAGGCGCATCGGTATAAAGCAGTGAGGAAAATATTAAAAATATTAGAAATGAAACCGCCAGTGAGCGGTCTAGTAATTTTACTGCAAATTTAACCGCACTGTCTTCGGCTTCTATGCTGCGGCTGAAATATTTTAAACCATATACAAACAAGAAAAAAAGTATAAACACAAGAAGATCGTATATAAGTTTGTCTGATTCGGTTTCAATAAAATCTGATACAGATCTTTTATACAATACCCAGATATCCTCAACTTGATTTGTAAGAGATACTGTATCCGGAGATTCAATTACTATTGCCCATAATGGAGGGGCATCGCGGGTAAAAATTTCTGTTCTTCTGAGATTTAAAGCATCGTCAAGTTTTACAACAATATTACTCAGTTCAATGTTAACTTCTGCAATTCTGCTTTGGTATGATAATAATGTATTAGATCGTTTGATAAGATCTTTGCCCTTTAGGGTAAGCTGCGTTTGAATATTACGAATGCTTTTGAGTAAATCCTCAGGTGCCTTTTCTTTCTTAGCATTATCATAAGTCCGTTTCCATGTTGCTTTTATATTTTCAAATTTTGCTTTTTCTTCATCAAGATTAGTTGACCGGTCTTCAATTATCTTTTGCCATTCCAGTACCTGTTTGTGTTTTGCTCCCCATCTTTGCCTTAGATCTTTCAGGCTCCTGGTAAACTTTTCATCCAGTTTGTCAAGATCAGCTTCGCTTTTTAATTCTTTCATTGATTCGTTAAAATCCACATAAGTTGTTTCTATCTTAACTATCTCTGAAGCTGGGACAATAATTGACTCAAGATTATTTAGATAAATCGTTACTTCTTCAATCTTTTTAGGGACTTCAGTTACAGAATATGTAACCTCGGTCTCAGGTTTTTCTTGTAAAAGTTGATTGGATGTTTCTTGCTGCGAGAAGTTTGGTGTGCAAAAAAATGAAATTAATAAGAATGAGCTAAGTAAGGTTTTTAATTGTTTGTTGAGCATAGCAGGCAAATCGTTATTAATAATCTTTACTTTATTTACTGATAATCTAATAAATATTTTTATTAAAAGGTTTTGATAATTCAGAAGTAGTTTAATGAATTTTATCTTCGAAATTAGTAGTAAGAAAAACGAAAGTGAATAACAACTAAAACTGCTAACTTTTTTCCCCTTGAGTTTTAATTAGAAGTATTCGAAATTTGATTAAATTATCATTAGATTTTATAAAAAATAAATTTTGATCGGAAAATTAAATGAAGTTAACGAATGTAATAATAACTGTTGGCTTAACAGCTTTACTTTCTTCCTGTTCATCTTTGAACATCTCTACAGATTATGACCCGACACAGGACTTCAGCAAGTACAAAACATACAGATGGGCAAGAATTAAGGAACGCGACCCAAATGATATTCTTTCTAAAAATCTTATGCTTAGAAAGAGAGTACAGGTTGCAGTAAATAATGAACTTAAAGAAAAAGGTTTTACTAAACTAGATAGAGGGAAACCTGATTTTATCGTATTTGTTCATGCAGGCATTCAACAAAGAACAAATGTTTATTATCATGGCGGGTACCACTACGGTGGATGGTGGGGTCCATACGGTAGTTATTCATCAGTAAGTCATTACAAACAGGGAACCCTTGTTGTTGATATTGTTGATACCGAAGAGAAGGAACTTTCGTGGCGGGGTATTGCATCGGATGTAGTACAATCTTATTCCGATGCTGAAGCATTACAGGAAGAACTTGATTATGTTATTTCTGTAATGTTGGAAGATTTTCCGCCAAATTAATATAGTAGTAATATTCAAATAAAATTTTGAGAATCTCTATTACTATTCAACATAAAAACCAAGAAGAGCAATGTACTGGATTTCATCTTTGCATTTACCCTTATTTATCCTTTTATTTATTTTCATCTGTTTATAATTTTTTTGATGCAGTATGTTCTAAATATTAATTATTTATTTATTATCGGAGGCAATAAAATGAAAAAATTCTTTGTACTATTTTTCGTTTTAATTAGTGTTACAACCATTTACTGTTTCAATATAGAATCTGAGCAGAATAATTCAGCAATTTATAATCCATTTGAACCAAATCCTCAAAAAAGCAAATGGTACTATGGTGGAAATTTTGGCTTTAACTTTTGGAACGATTACTTCTATCTGGGGGTTTATCCATTAGTTGGGTATAAAGTAACTCCAAAGTTTTCGGTCGGTGGTAAACTTGGCTATGCTTTTTACAGTATAAACAGTACAGATTTTAGTTCTCATAATTATGGCGGTAGTCTTTTTACGAGATATCGTATAGTTCCGCAGTTTTATCTGCATGGCGAATTTGTTTATTTCAGTTACGAGAGACAAACTTTCAGTATTGTAAATCAGCAATTCGGGTCTGAAAGATTTTGGGTCCCGTTTTTGCTTCTTGGAGGCGGTTTTTCACAAATGGCAAGTCCTAATGTTTGGGTTTTTGTCGAAGTCCTTTTTGATGTAATACAAGACTCAAATTCTCCGTATGAAAATTGGGATCCCTTCGTTAGCTTTGGAGTAGGTGTAGGATTTTAACAAACATATCAATAAACTATTGCTTTAGAATTTTATTTTCACAGTAGAAGTATAAATTTTATATTGATATAAAAAAGTAGGATAAATGATTATGTCGGGGTGGGGAGATTCGAACTCCCGACCTCTTCGTCCCGAACGAAGCGCGCTAACCGGGCTGCGCTACACCCCGTATATGAATCTTACAATTTATGAAAATTTTACAGGGAAAATTGATACTTTTATCAGTGAAAATCAAATTTACATCATTTTATCCGGCATAATTTTAGTGTATAATATTAATACGATTAAAAATTTAACTTTTTTCATTTTATTTGATTTTGTTGTTTTTATGTAAATTTTGTAATATCTTTAATAAGCTTGTTTAACTAATATTGGTTAAACAACTATATAACAAGAAGATGAACAATTATCATTTCATAACAATACAGTGAGGATTACAATATGAAGAAACTATCTACCATTATTGTGCTTACTACAACATTACTATTAATGGGTAATGTTTTCGCACAATCCAGATATGTTGCAGAAGATGCATGGGGTTTTGGTTTTGGTTTTACATATCCAAGATACATATCTATCAATAATGCCGTCGTGCAAAGCTCAAGTTTCTATGGTGGACATCTCTCCATCCAAAGAAATTTTTCAGAGCACATTGGTATTAGACTAAAAGCCGCCTACAACCATGTTGAAGCTACCTATCAGGTTGCCCCAAAGGTGGGTGAGTTTGTTACCAATGATATGATAACCGGTGATGTAGATCTTCTATACTACTTTGTACCATGTGAACCATGGTCACCTTATTTGGTTATTGGTAGTGGTGTTAATTATCACGAACCTGAAAATGCCTTAAGCCCTTTAATTGCAGACGAAGGAACTAATCTTGTTGCACAACTTAACGTGGGTGCTGGAATGGAAATTACAATTGGATACGATTGGAGAGTTAAACTCGAGGTTGTTTATCACTCAATGTGGAATAGTAAAATTGATGGGAACTTTGGGTCCAGTAACGGATTATTTGGCGGAACAGCAAACGACACCTGGGTTAATGCTGATGTTGGTATTCTCTATTACTTCAGCAAAGGTGAACCATCAAAAATTTGTCAGCTATACACTGGTATAGCAGAAGTTGATTATGATAAAATTGAAGATATCGTAAGAAGATATCAAACAGATCCAACAGAAATAGATTACAACAGAATTGAAGACATAGTCAAAAGATATTCTCAAAGACCTGTAAAGGATAAATGGACACTTGTTGGTGTTAATTTTGATTTTAACAAAGCTACACTCAGACCTGAAGCTTTCCCGATCTTGAGCAATGCAGCCGAAATACTGTTAACTTATACAGATGTAAGTGTTGATATCGTTGGTCATACAGATCAGGTCGGTTCTGATAGATACAACGATAAAATTTCACTTCAGAGAGCTGAATCTGTTAAGAAATATCTTATTGCCAAAGGAGTTGATGCAAACAGGTTAAATACTGTTGGTAAAGGCAAGAGAGAGTTACTCTTTAATGAAAACGATCCAACAAGCAGATTTTATAACAGAAGGATTGAGTTTAGAGTTAAATAAAATATTTAATAAATTGAATAATCAACGAGGACCCCTGAAATATGGGATCCTCAATAAAAATATGATGGATCATTATGTACTTTTTATTTTATATTGATCATTGCATAAAGGCAGGTCTATGAAAAAATTATTTACAATATTAACTGTTTTCTCAGCACTCATTTTGATGACTAATACATTTGCCCAATCAAGGTATCTTGCCACAGATTCCTGGGCATTCGGGTTTGGGTTCACTTATCCGAGATACATTTCAATAAACGATGCTGTTGTACAAAGCTCAGATTTCTATGGCGGACATCTTACAATTCAAAAAAATGTTTCAGAACATGTTGGAGTTAGATTTAGAACCTCTTACAACCATGTGGTGGCTACTTATCAGGTTGCCCCAAAGAGGGGAGAGGATGTTAGTAATAATATGATTACTGCTGAGTTTGGTTTTTTATTCTACTTCGCTCCTTGTGAACCTTGGTCTCCATATGTATTAGCCGGTTCTGGTATAAATTACTATAAACCGGAAAATACGTTAGCTACCTATTTGGATAATGAGTATACTTTAGACGGACAATTCATCGTAGGTGCAGGTTCTGAAATTAGGGTTGGAGAAAATTGGCGGGTAAAACTTGAAGTTGATTATAATATGGTTTGGAGCAGTAATATTGATGGTAATCCCGGCCCGAGCAATGGGCTAATTGGTGGAACTGCAAACGATACGTGGGTTAATGCTGATGTTGGATTAATTTATTATTTCAGCAAAGGCGAACCTTCAAAAATATGTCAGCTTTATACCGGTATTGCAGAAGTTGATTATAATCAAGTTGAAGATATTGTTAGAAGATATCAAACAGAACCAACCGAAATTGATTACAACAGAATTGAAGATATAGTCAAAAGATATTCACAAAGACCTGTTGAGGACAATTGGACACTTCTTGGTGTTAATTTTGATTTCAATAAAGCTACACTAAGACCGGAAGCTTATCCAATACTCGACAATGCTGCCGAAATTCTTTTAACTTATCCTCAGGTAAATGCAGATATTATTGGTCATACAGATCAAGTAGGATCTGATAAAATCAACGATAAACTTTCACTCCAGAGAGCTGAATCTGTTAAGAAATATCTTATTGCCAAAGGAATTGATGCAAGCAGGTTAACTACTGTTGGTAAAGGTACGAGAGAACTGCTCTTTAAGGAAAACGATCCTACAAGCAGATTCTATAACAGAAGAATTGAGTTTAGAGTTAAATAAAATATTAGTAAAGATTACTTAATCAATTGGGATCTCTTATAAATGGGATCCCTTTTTTATTTTAAATTGCATTGTCTTTAAATTTTTCAATTTTTTTTTACGAATCTTCTTTACTTTATTAAAATTTTATTTTATGTTTGAGGCATATTAATTAACCTTTTAATCTATCCCGAGAGGTGGAAAAGGATGAAAATAAAATCAACGAAGAAAAAGGATACCTCCAAGGAATTTTTCCAAGGGGGATTTTTTATGTATGAAGGAATCATTTAAGATAATTGATAAACAAGGATTAGACAGAATTTTAACGCGAATTGCTCACGAAATTCTTGAAAAAAATAAAGGTTCACAGAATCTTGTATTGATTGGAATGCGAACAAGAGGTGAATTCCTTGCAAAGAGAATACACGAAAAGATAAAATTAATAGATGATGTTGATCTTCCGCTGGGAGTGCTTGATGTAACTCTATACCGTGACGACTTTAGAACAAGAATGAAGCAGCCTGAAGTTTCGGTTTCCGATATTACTTTTGATATTAATGAAAAAGATGTGATACTCATTGATGATGTTTTATATACCGGTCGGACTGTGAGATCTGCATTAAATGCATTAATGGATTTTGGGAGACCATCATCTATACAATTATCTATTCTTGTCGATCGTGGTCATCGTGAATTACCTATTCGTGCCGATTATGTTGGTAAGAATATTCCCACTTCTCAAAACCAGGAAGTTAAAGTGAAGATGCAAGAAATTGATGGAGAGGATGCCATCTATAACATAGACATTAATAATAAATAATATATTAAAAATGCCATTATCCAGCAGACATTTACTCGGATTGCAAGGTGTACCGAAAGAAGATATTCAATTGATACTTGATACGGCAAATACATTTAAAGAAGTACTAGCCAGACCAATAAAGAAAGTGCCAACTCTGCAAGGCAAAACAATTGTTAATCTGTTTTACGAAAGTTCTACCCGTACAAGAATTTCATTTGAACTTGCAGAAAAAAGATTATCGGCAGACACGGTTAACTTTTCTCTATCAACAAGCAGCGTTAAAAAGGGTGAGAGTTTAAAAGATACAGTAAAAAATATTGAAGCTATGAAAATTGATATGATTATCATAAGGCATTCTGCTGCTGGCACACCATTTTACTTAACGAAAATTTGCGATGCTAACATCATCAATGCCGGAGACGGAACCCATGAACATCCGACACAAGCATTGTTGGATATGTATTCTATACGCGAAAAGCTTGGTAAAATTGAGGGCTTAAAAGTTTGCATTGTTGGTGATATTTTGCATAGCCGTGTTGCACTCTCAAATATATTCGGGTTGGAAACGATGGGAGTAAAAGTTTCTGTTTGTGGTCCTTCTACAATGATTCCAAGGCAGATTGAAGAATTAGGTGTTGATGTAATATATAATATTGATGAAGCTATTCAGGAAAATGATATATTGAATGTACTGCGTATTCAGCTTGAGCGTAATGCGGGTGAGAATTTTCCATCTTTACGAGAGTATGCAAAATACTTTGGAATTACTAAGGAGAGATTGGAAAAAAGCGGTAAAGAAATTCTTATTCTTCATCCAGGTCCTATAAATCGCGGAGTAGAAATTTCATCCGAAGTTGCTGATGGTTCTAATCAAATAATATTGGATCAGGTTACAAACGGTGTTGCCATTAGAATGGCGGTTCTTTACTTACTGGGGACTCTTAATTAAGATTAATAAATGAAAATAATTCTAAATGATATCAACCTCTTTCATCCGGAACAAAAGTTAAATAAGAAAAATACAACTGTTTTATTAGAAGATGGAGTAATTTCCAAAATTGGTAATCTTAAACCGAGCGATTTTGAAGAATCCGAGGTTTTTGAATTTGCGGGAAAGTATGTTGTTCCGGGATTTTTCGATATGCACGTTCACCTCCGTGAGCCGGGAAGAGAAGATGAGGAAACCGTTGTTACTGGCTGCAATGCTGCTGCCAATGGCGGCTTTACAGGTGTTGCTTGTATGCCAAACACACAACCGGCAATTGACTCTGCCGAAACAATATACTTAATCAAAGGACATGCGAAAACTCATCTTGTTGATGTTTATCCAATTGCTGCGGCAACTGTTGGAAGAGAAGGAGAAGTGCTTTCACCAATGGCTGAATTATTTGAAGCTGGTGCCGTTGGTTTTTCTGATGATGGTGTCGCAATCAAATCTGCATCGATATTGCGAATGGTTTTGGAATACTCACAAATGTACGATTTGCCTATCATCGAACATTGCGAAGATCAAACTCTTGCAGGCGGTGCTATGAATGAAGGATTAAATTCCACGTTATTAGGTTTGCCTGCAATTCCTTCAGTTGCAGAAGATTTAATTGTGAGCAGAGATATACAAATGGCAGAATATACAGGTGGAAAGGTACACATCGCTCATATCAGCACGAAGAATGCTGTGCAGTTGGTTAGAGAAGCAAAAGCAAAAGGTTTTAAAGTAACCGCCGAGGTAACACCTCATCATTTTAGTTTAATTGATGATACGGTTAAAACTTATGATACAAATTTTAAAATGAATCCTCCCTTGAGAACTCAGGACGATGTTGATGCGATAATAGAAGGATTAAAAGATGGAACTTTGGATTGTATTGCAAGCGATCACGCACCTCATTCAATTGAAGAAAAAGAAGAAGAATTTCAATATGCTCCAAACGGTATCTTAGGATTAGAAACAGAAATCGGATTAACTTTTTCTGAATTATTTCATAAAAAAATTCTTGAACTAAAAGATATTGTTGAAAAACTATCCATTAATCCCCGGAGGATTTTAAATATTCCTGTCCCTAAATTTAATATTGGTCAGGAAGCAAACTTTACTATATTAGATACTGATGTTGTTTGGACTGTAGATGTAAACAAGTTTAAAAGTAAATCTAAAAATTCACCATTCGATAAAAAGTTGCTTACTGGAAGAGCAATAGCTGTGATAAATAATCGGAAGATGTTTTACAATGATGAGTTTATAACTCTTTAAGAATTATTAACGCCTAACAGCTTATTATCCTTTTTCTTCCATCTGAATAATTAAACATTTCCACTGTATATTTTAATATACGGTTAATTAAAAAAATCTTTGAATATGGCTTAATTTCAAAGAATATCTATGGCACTCTGTTTGGGTTCTTCGTCTAAAAGAATAAAGACAAATAAAAGGTGCTAAGATGAAACTAAAATTATTTACAATCGCTTTTGCAACATTGTTATTCGCACAAGCTTGTGATGTTCACGATCCCTACAAAGAAGTTGATTATACTCCGCCAGCAATTCCAAAAAACGTTGTGGTAATGAATGGCGACAACAGGGTTGATCTGTTTTGGGATAACAATAGAGATTCTGACCTTGCCGGGTATAATGTTTATGTTAGTGATAGTTATGACGGAAGATATGAACTCATCGGTTCTTCTGATTATAACAGTTTTGCAGATTACTATGCCGAAAATGGTGTAACTTATTATTATGCAGTTACTTCTTATGATTATAACAGCAACGAAAGTGAACTGAGCCATGATGTAATCTATGCAACTCCTCGCCCGGAAGGATTTAATCAATCTGTATTTGATTACAGAAGGTTTCCAAATAATTCGGGCTATTCATTTTCTAAGTATTCAGTATTCCGCTATGATGATTTGAGCACTGATTTTTTCTTTGAGATCTATGAAGATGAATTTTACCTGGATGTTTGGGATGATACGGATATTCAAGACATGGGACCAACGAATGATATTTATGATATAGAATTTGCACCTATTTCAGGATGGTCACCAACAAAGGATGTTAAAGCTATTATAGGACATACTTATGTAATCTGGACCTGGGATAATCATTTTGCCAAAGTAAGAATTTTCTCAATGACTGGTGAAAGAATTGTTTTTGATTGGGCGTATCAATTAGTTGAAGGCGAACCACAATTAAAGGGATTAAGAAATGGTGAGACAAGAACATCTTTGAAAAGAATAAATATCAGACCGTAAAATATAATGGAAAGTGCGATTCGTGACAAACTTAATAACTAATTTTAACGGACGATATAATTAACCAATACATTTGGAAATGAATCGCACTTTTTGAACAATTTAGATTTGACTTATTTGTAGATTTCCGAGAAATATTTATTTAATTTTAGACACAATGAAGAAAATAATAATTTTAATATTTATACTTATTTGGGGGCAGCAAATCTTCGCACAAAAATATCCCATCAAGAGTGAGTTAAGATCCAGCTCACAAAATACAATGGCTTACGAAACTCTGGAAGAAATCGAAATGGGAATTTCTAAAACAAAACTATCCGCTATTTCTCCGCATTTATCTTCACATATCTATCTAAGTTTTCTTAACGGAGTCTCCGGTTATTATAGTTCTAACCAGGCATACTATGTATTGGAAAATTTCTTTAAGGAATATAAGGTCACTTCATTTAAGTTTGATAGTTTTAACTTCAATACCGTTACACCTTTTGCTAAAGGTACTTATAATTATGAGCACAAAGGCAATCGTTCCGAAGCAAAGGTTTATCTTACCGTGAAGCTGACTGGCAAATCATGGAAAGTAACTCAAATATCAATTAATTGATCGATGGTTAAAAAATTCTTTAAAAAATTGAAAGACGATAAAAAATATTTTGCTGTCGTCTTTTTTATTTTAATCTTAATCATTATTTCAGGAATTATTACACCTCTAATAATCAATCAGCAAAGAAGTAGTTGGGATTCAGAGTTAGCTTACCAGGTTGCGGAGATTGAGAAATCTGTAAAGACATTATTTGCTAAGAAAGAATCGAAATTATTAGCAGCTAAGAACTGGCTTAAAAGGAGTCTCTCAGAAACTTTCAAATCAAAATCGTATCAATACAAAGAATTAATTGAGCTGGTAAACCATGCAGAAAAGAAGGACTATTCATTAGAGGTTATTGCACCAAACGGGAAACTGATTGCCTGGAACGAAAATATCGCAATCCCGCAAGAAGAAATATTTCCCTTGGCATATCCACTCGGTGAAACATACTTTTATAGAGGCGGCTTATTAACATATCTAACTATTGTTGATACGGTTCTTATTCAAAATGATATATTTTATTTAATTGTTAGTGAAAAGATAGAGAAACATTACACACTTCAGAATGAATTTTATTCTGACGAAAGTTTTTCCAAAGAGATTTCAGAAAAATTCTTAACCAGGTTTATTATTGATTATGACCCATTTGCTCCACCGAAAATAGATGGAAGGATTTACTCATTCCCGGTTGTTAATTATAAAGGGACTAAAATTGGGCAGATAAGTTTTTATAAACCATCACTGAATGTTACGATAAACAGCATTCGTAATATAACTACTAAAACCCAATCTGCCTTGGTTGTGCTCGTATGTATTTTTATCGGGCTAAGTTTTAGAAAAGAGTTTTTGAGAATAAAATACAAATCGCTAAGGTTCCTTTTTCTCGTTATATATTTAGCTGCTTTTAGAGTATTAATTTTCATTGTTGATTTCCCTTCAATGTTTCTATCCGGTTCAATAGCCGATCCGGCAAATTTCTCATCAACTTTTACATGGGGATTGGTTAAATCACCTGTTGAGTTTTTTATTACGAATTTATTTTTAGTGATAATCGGAATTCAATTATTCCGATACTGTTTTCAATACCTACAAACTGAAAAAACAAATCGTTGGTGGTTTTTAAATATACTTTCAATACCTGCACTTCTTATTATTTTCTTTTATTTATTAAGGGGATTGAGTGCTGCAATTAAAAGTGTGATTTTTGATTCGACGATAAGATATTTTAAAGAACCAACACCAGTACCCGACGCTGACATTTTATTTATGAATCTAAATGTATTAATATTTGGCTTAGTGATTGTACTGGTAATGGCTGCGTTGATAATGCTGATAGGATTATTCCTGAAGATCACATCGCCGCAGTATGAGCTATTAAAATACTCCATATTTTTTATTTCAATACAAACACTTGCTTATTTCTTTTTTGATTATCTGCCGGAACCGTTAATTACTTACCCGATGGTTTTTTTATTCATCAGTTTAATTTTATTGCTTCTGTACTTTACATATTATAAAAGGCAAAGTTTTTCTCAATTGCTGTTGTATGGAACGATAATATCTTCCGTTATAATTGTGATTCTTATGAACTATTTTAATCTGCAATTGGAGAGGCAATCATTAAAAACAGTTGCGTTCGAAATAATTAGGGCAAATGAAAACTTATTGCATTATATGAGCGATGAAACATTAAACAAAGCTTTAAAAGATGATGAGTTAATGAATAGCTTTTTCAGATCAAATATTAATTATGATGCGGAAGCATTTAGAGTTTGGAGCAACAGCCCCATGCAGAGGGAATCGATAAGTTCCGGAATATTTCTTTACGATATGGATAAAAGGGAGATTGGAAGTTTTTTAGTTGATTTAGAAAAGCAATACAACATATTCAATTACTTCGATGATATTGAATTAAGCGTAGTAAATATTATGGAGATTTCCGATTCAATTGGCAGAGATGTAATTACCTACGTAGGGCTTATTCCTGTGGTGAGGAGAGATTTCGTTTCAGGTTATATTGCTGCAGTTATTGAATTTAATATTCGTAATATTGGCTCAATAAATATTCCTGATTTTCTCAAATCAAATAAAGCATTATTAGGAGCTGCTATTGATGCATCTTTACTTAAGATCTTTGAATTTACTAACGGACGGCTTACACAGGTTTATGGCGATATATATCCTTCGCGTGAACAAATGATACCTATTTACAATGCAGACTATTCGGAGTTTAATGATGCATGGATAAACTTTTCAATTTATGATGAAAACTATGTCGCTTATGTCATCAAGCTTTATGAATACGGGGATGAAAGAGTTATTACCGTTGCTGCGAAGGAAAAAGAAATAACTTGGAACCTTTTTAATTTCTTTAAGATATTTTTGCTTCATACAATATTTATACTATTGCTGTTTGTTTTTCTTAAAGTTACAAAATTGCTTAAAGTTCATTCATCTTTTAGAATAAGATTGTTGTATGCATTTCTTCTTGTATCTATTGTGCCGTTAGCTTTGCTTGCAGTTTATAACAGGGAAGTAGTATCGGAAAGAAGTGAGAAAGCGATATTTACAGAACTAAGCAAGCGTTCGGATTATTTGGAAAATCATATTACTTCCCAGTTAGCAAAACATGAAGATAGGGAACTTACAACTGCTTTCCGCAACGCAGGAAAGGAGTTGGATATATCATTCGCCGTATATCAGAATACAGATTTGCTATACAGTTCTCGTGATGAACTTTACCGCATCGGTTTGTTCGACTATAAATTAAATTCGAAGGCACATTATAGTTTAAACTATCTTAGTTATAGAGAGTATCTTACTAACGAAAACATCGATAAGTACACATTTGATGCATATTACAGAAAAATAAATGTAAATAATGTTCCGCTTATTATAGGAGTAAATGATGCTTTCAATAAAATTAAACCGGCGTTTTCATCCGCCGATATTGATGTAATTTTATTCGGAATTTATTCTTTTGCTTTAATTATTATTATAATTATAAGCACCATGCTTGCTAATCAAATTTCTGCACCTATAAGACGATTAACAAAAGCCACAGAAGCAGTTGCGAAAGGGGATCTGGATGTTGAGTTGGAAAATAATGAGAAGGGCGAGATGAGAGACCTTTACAAAGGTTTTAATTTGATGACAAAAGAATTGCGGAAAAATCAGATTGAACTTGCAGAACTTGAGAGAGAAGGTGCATGGAAAGAAATGGCAAAACAGGTTGCGCACGAAATTAAGAATCCTCTAACGCCAATAAAATTAGCTATTCAACAGCTCATCGCTTCTTACAATGATAAGAGTAAAAATTTTGATAAAATATTTAAGAACGTAACAAAAACAACATTAAATCAAATTGATAATCTTGGGCAGATTGCTTCAGAGTTTTCGAGTTTTGCAAAAATGCCAAGCATAAAACTTGAAAAATTAGATATTGTACCCGTAATAAAGGATACAACCAATCTTTTTATTGATGATAAAATTAATATTGATTTTGAAAGCGAAGCTTCGGAAGCAATTGTTGAAGCAGATACTTCGCAATTAAGAAGAATGTTGATCAATATGATAAGAAATTCTATTCAAGCCAATGCGACCGATATTGCAATAAGATTAACAATAAAAGCTGATAATATTTCATTAATTATTGTAGATAATGGAAAGGGAATTAGTGATGAAATTAAAGAAAAAATATTTGAAACTAATTTTACTACAAAAGAAAAAGGCATGGGTTTAGGTTTAAAATTAGCAAGAAGATTTCTTGAAGGAGTAAATGGCAAAATACATTTGGTGGAATCAGATTCTTCAGGAACAACTTTTGAAATTACTATTCCCAAGTACAATTTTTCTGATAATGTTTAGTGAATAAAATGTTTACTGATCTTACTCCCCAACAAATTAAGGCACTTGATTTTAAACATTCAATTTCATTAAAAGCAAATGCAGGTTCGGGAAAAACTTTTGTACTTTCAAAAAGGTATTTGCAAATAGCAATTAAAGGAGCTGTGCCGTTACAGAATATTGCAGCAATTACTTTTACAGATAAAGCTGCAGGGGAACTTTATAAACGAATTGCTGAGGAAATTGAAAAACAGATTTGTTTATCCGCTGATAATTCTGAAAGAATAAAACTTGAAAAAATAAGGCGCCAACTTGTTTCGGCAAATATCTCAACCATTCATTCGTTTTGTATCAACATACTAAGGGAGTTTCCGGTTGATGCGGAACTAGATGCAAACTTCACTCCTATTGATGCAAACGAATCGTATGAGTTGTTAGAATTATCTATAGAAGAAACCCTAAAAGAGAAGTTTGAAGATACAAGCAATGAAGAAATTAAATATTTGATAAGATTGTTTGGATCAAAAGTAAATTTAGTAAAGCAGTTACGCACCTTGATAGATAACCGGAAGAGTGTACTAAAATTAAAAAATAATATTTATAGTGAAGATGTTGAAAAGATAGCCGGATATTTTAGAGAATCATTTAATAAATATTTTCAAATTATCTACTTACCTCAAATAAAGTCTTTAATAAAAGATTTAACAACGATAAATAATAAAGTTATTGATGAAGACCCTGATAATGAGCTGTCGAATGATGCAGTTTATTCAATAAAAGAATTAACTGAGAACTCAAAACCTGAAGAAGTAATAAAAATTATTCATCGAATAATTGAAATTATTTGTATAAAAGATAATAAGATTAGAAAAGCAAATTACTTAATTGCTGGTTTGAGGGAGGGTTTTGAAGAGGAAATTAATAATGTTGAAAATGTATTGAATGATTTAAGCAAAATCGAATTTAATAAGAGCACAAAAAGTATTGAACATCAATTAGCGTTAGCAGGTAAATATTTAATTAATCTATTTGATGACACATTGTTTTTATATGATCAGAAAAAGAGAGAGTTAGGTTACCTCGATTACGAAGACATATTAATTAACACAAGAACTCTTCTTCAATCTGAAAATGTTTCAAAATATTTATCAGATAAATTCAAATATCTAATGGTGGATGAATACCAGGATACTAACGAAATACAATACGAAATATTTATGCCCATTCTCGATTATCTGAAAAAAGGGAACCTGTTTATAGTTGGTGATGAGAAGCAAAGTATATATAGATTCAGAGAAGCTGAACTCGAAGTATTTAATAAAACGAATTTAGATATTTCAAATAAAGATGGCAGCGAATACTTAATAACACTTCCCGATAGTTTTAGGATGGAACCTGATATTTGTTTGTTCACAAACGTCCTCTTTAAAAAGCTTTTTCATAATCCTGATAAACTTTACAATGAAGTCGAACACTCGGAACTTATTTGTGCAAAATCTGATAATACAGGTGGAAAGGTTTCTATACTGATTGCAGAAGATAATTCTGATATAATTGAAGCTGAATTGATTTCCAGACAAATATTAAAATTGCTAAATGAAAATCCTAAAATTGATTGGAATGATATTGCAATACTTGTACGCAAAAGAAATGCGTTTAAAGGATTAGAAAAACAATTTGTAAAATTTAAAATACCTTACAAAATAATTGGCGGAAGAGGATTTTTCCATAGACAAAGCATTTATGATATTTATAATTATTTTTCTTTTCTTCTCGATACAAACAATGATGCTGCATTAATTGGAATATTACGTTCACCGTTTTTTTCAATGAGTGATCTTAAAATATTTGAGGTATCGTTGAAATATGGTCATTCTTTTTGGGAAAAAATGCTCGAATCAAAATCAGAAGATGAGCAAGTAGATGCTGCGGTTAAACAACTAAGACAATATCTGCAATTAGCAGGTAAAAAAGATTTTAACACACTTCTAACTGAAATATTTGAAACGACAAATTTTTTAACAGTGCTTGCTTCCCGTTTTGATGGTGAGCAGGAATTGGCAAACATCGAAAAGCTGCAGAGAATCTCCAACACTTTTTCAAATCAAGGATTCAAAACTCTTTACGATTATGTTAATTTTCTTAAAGATGCAATTACTAAACTTGATGAAGAAGCACAGGCAGGTTTGGCTTCTCAATCAAATGCAGTGAGTATCTTAACGCTGCACCAGGCAAAGGGGTTGGAGTTCCCCGTTGTATTTCTTTACAAGTGTAATGAAGTTTCACAAAAGAATACGGTCAGATCGAAATATATTTCTGTTGATAAAAAATTTGGATTGCTGACTAAAATTCCGGTTAATGGAGATTATTTCAGTGATTATAAATCTATTCCATTAATATCAATAAGGGATTATATTGAAACAAAAAAAGAGTTGGCAGAGATAAAAAGACTGTTTTATGTCGGGGTTACAAGAGCTAAACAATATCTTTTCTTATCAGCAACATTAAGGAAAAACAATAAATTTAATCCATCAAGCTTTATGAGATTACTGATTGACGGATTGAATATTAATTTAGATTTAAATGAATTTATAATTGAAGATGATTTGAAATTATTAAGAAAAGAAAATAACGGCTATAAAAATATTAAGAAGTTATATAAAACAATTATTCCCATCATAAAAGAAGTTGAATTACCGGAAGTAACAGAAAGCAAAACCGATGAACAAATTAGAACAAAAAGCTTTTTGTTGAGAAAAATAGAAGACACAAGCAAGGGAGAAATTATATCAGCTACAAAAGTTGCTTCTTACAGCCAGTGTCCGTTAAAGTATAAATTTATTTATAAATATGGTTACACCGATCTATACAATAATTTTAGGTCGTTTAGAAATAAAGTTTTTTACAAAAATTATTTTGAAGATGATGCTGGTAAAGAAGATATTCGGAATGTAGATGTAGCTGAATCCCCCCTATTAAAGAATGCTTCAAGTATAAAAGGACAACTAATTCATAAAGCACTTCAAAAAGAAATTAGCAATGATAATTTGAAAAAATTTATTTATGATGAATTTGCTGCTACTTATCCGAATTTCTTCGAATTACAGGAAACCAAAGAAATATTTATAAAAAATATCCTGAATATGTTAAATGGTTTTTATCAATCCGGTGAGCATAAATATCTAAACAAATATTCTAAGTATAAAAATGAATCTGAAATTTACTTGAATGAAAAGGACTACTATCTATACGGAATAATTGATAAATTAATAATTACTGACGATAAATATATTATCGTAGATTATAAGACAGATGATATTGAGAAGGAAATAATTGATAATAGAATAAAATATTATTTAAATCAACTTAACTTTTATGTATATATTGTTAGTAAATTGCATATGGAATTTGATGAAATAGAAATACGTTTAATATTTTTAAAGTTTCCTGATAGCCCATTCGTAATAAATTATAACCGTAAAAATATTGAGGATATAAGAAAAGATATTTTAAAAATAATAAAGGGAATTTTAAGGGAAAAATATCCTAAAAATCTTTCGCATTGTTACGAATGTAATTTTTCAATAAATAATAAATGTATAATTTAACCTGATAAATTTTAATGCAGATAAAAGTTAAAACCATAAGAAACCTCGAAGTTATCGAGAAGGAATTAAACTCAATTTCTTCCGGCGTTATGGTATTATCTTTGGAAGAAGATTTTGAACAGATTGCAACAAATTTTGTTTATCATGACAAAAATATTTACGTGTTTATTCAAAATAAAGAGTTGTATAAAAACTTAAAACTCGAGTCAATAGCAAAATTTACTGCAATAAAAGAAACTACGCGCGGAAAGAAAAATAAAAACGATAAAGAAAACATTTACAATTTATTTTATATCTCGGTCAGTGGAATTGTAAAAAATGTGCGTGAGAAAAAACTTATAAACAATATCAAACAAAGCTTTATACAGAAATATTCCGGTAGTTTTATTGAGTCCGATAGCAGATCAAAATCTTTTTCAAGACTTATTTGTATAGACACTGAGGAATTAACCGCAACCGAAGAAACGGGAGTGTAAACTAAGTACTCTCTAAATGGTTTAATCGAAGAGTTACAACATCAATAAAGGAGCAACTTTTTGCTAAACTATATCTGGCTTTCATTAATAGTTTTAGGGATAGCTTCTGCGCTGTATATTGATCTTTCCGATATTTCCTCCAATAAATATCACAACAATGAACCGGTAACTTTAATATTGGAATTTCCCTCTCCTGTGTTAAAAGATACTAATGCCGTTCATGAAGGCGTTGCTATAATTGGTGCAAAAGATTACAATTCTGTATATGGTGATTCTCTAAAAAAAGATTTTAGTGTACCTGTAATTTTAACTGCAAACGAAAAAGATAAAAAATCAAGCATTATATTAAAGATAAATGATTCTACTCCGGCTCTTTGGAAAGAGATGGCGAAAGCCTCAGGTAATGAAGATGAACTGCTTGCAGATATAAATTTTATACATACAGATAATCCATACAAGCTTAAAGCTTCAATCATTGTTGCGCCGGTTAGTTTTATAATGATGAAGAATGTGACCAATGAAGCTATCGGTAAAGCCGGTGTTGCTGTTAAAATAGCTTTGGGATTAATTGGAATAATGGCTTTATGGTTAGGTGTAATGAAGGTTGCTGAGGATGCCGGATTGATCGCAAAACTTTCTAACATGATCAAACCAATAACAAAAAAATTGTTTCCTGAAATTCCGTCCGACCATCCTGCAATTGGAGCTATGTTAATGAATATATCTGCCAATATGTTGGGGCTTGGTAATGCAGCAACACCTTTCGGGCTTAAAGCAATGGATGAATTGGATAAACTGAATCCGGAAAAGGGAACTGCAACAAATGCAATGGTAACTTTTCTTGCAATCAATACTGCGGGACTAACTTTAATTCCCGTCACGGCAATAGCCGTAAGAGCTGCACAAGGCAGTGCAGATCCCGCTATCATAATCGGCACTTCAATATTCGGGGCATCATGTGCAACAGTAACAGGAATTGTTGCAGCAAAACTATTTGAAAAATTTCCAATCACTAAAGGAGAGTTTGGTAATTGGTTTAGAGAAAACTGGAAACTGCCTGCTGCAATTCTTCTGATTATACTTTTCTTCCTTATTGGTTCGGTTGCAGGATTGCTAAGTGCTATTGCGTCTGCTTTCTCATTTATTAATCCTGAAATGTTAAAAGATGTAATTCAGATATTATCTACTGTTGCCATTCCTTTTCTAATTTTATTTTTTATCGGTTACGGCGCCATAAAAAGAGTTAAAGTTTATGAGCAATTTGTTGAAGGTGCAAAAGACGGATTCAATATTGCGATCAAAATTATACCTTATCTTGTTGCTATGCTTGTAGCAATAGGAATTTTTAGAGCAGGAGGAGCATTAGATAATTTACTCATTCCGGTTATGAGAATTGTTACTGATTTAATTGGAATGCCTCCAGAAGCCCTCCCTATGGCACTTATCCGACCTCTCTCCGGCAGCGGTTCGTTAGGTGTTATGGCTGAAACTATGTCCGTTTATGGTCCCGATTCATTTATCGGTGTGCTTGTCTCCACTTTTTTCGGAAGTACGGAAACAACATTTTATGTTCTGGCAGTTTACTTTGGTGCGGTTAGTATTCGAAAAACACGCCACGCTGTTGTTGTTGGTCTTTTAGCGGATGTTGCAGGAATTCTTGGTGCTTTGTTTATTGTTAAACTTATGTTTAGCTGAGAGTACAAGATTTTCATCCTCATCTCTTGTTCATAATGAATCCTGTTATACTTATGTAGGTCATTTCTGTAAGTGTTTACAATTATGTTCACAATATCAATTGTTATAAATATTTTAACACGTTAAATTATATCTTACTTGTTGAATATATAAAGTGTATTAGGTAGTTTTAAAAACAAGAAAGAAAGAGTAAATGAGAATTGGAAAACTTAATGAAACCCTCGTGAAAGAAAAATATTTTGGTTCTTGCGACTGCAGGCGTTGTAACCTCATATGGAGATGTTCATTATGTAATTACTGAATATGACGTTTCTCTTCTATTTGGAAAAAGTATTAAGGAAAGAGCGCGTGAGTTAATTATAATTTCTCATCTCAAGTTCAGGGATGAATTAACTAAGTATGCAAAAGACGCTTACAAAATTTAATCTATCTTAAAATGATTGCTGTTATCGGGGACATCCATGGTTGTTACCATACTTTAATAAGAGTATATGAGGAAATCAAAACGAAGCATCCTGATATACCGGTTTATTCTGTGGGTGATCTTGTGGATAGAGGTAATTTCAGTTATGAAGTTTTGGAATTCATAAAACAGAATAAGATAAAGTTTACTGCCGGCAATCACGATTTAATGTTTTACTATTATGTAACCCAGCCAACTAACCCTATCGGTAAACCCTGGATATACAATGGCTCAGAATCTACAATGGAATCTTACAGAAATCATATGCCTGCTATGAGAGAACATTTTGTAATTATTAAAAAAGCTCCTTTGTTTTTTAATCTAAAAGATTGTTTTATTTCTCACGCAGGTATTTCCAGCTACTATCAAAAAAATTTTAAGAAGGATATTTTTTCCGATAACGCTAAAATTAAAAAATTATTAGAGCAGGAATTAAGCAGTTCTCATGGTGTTATCTGGACAAGAGATGAACTTATAAATTTAGGTAAACTGCAGATTGTTGGGCATACAATAGTGAAGAATATGTACCATAATAAAAAAAGTGATACTCTTTACATCGATACTTCTGCTTTTGCGGGCAACAAATTAACTGCAGTGATAATTGATGATAATAAACTTATCGATTCTATTTCCTTAAATACAGTACAGATTGATATAGCTTAATTATATGAGTATAAGATTCTCAAAAACAGTGTTGTAACTGATCATTCAAGAAACAAACTTATAATGGTGTGGATAGTTTAATGAGATTTTTAAAATAAAAAAGACGAGCACAAAAGTACTCGCCTTTAATCCTTCGTCAAACTCAGGATAAGTTTCTGGGAAGGGAATATTAATACATTCCGCCCATATCACCCATTCCGCCGCCTGGCATTGGTGGCATAGCCGGTTCTTTTTCTTTTTTCTCAAATACAACTGCCTCGGTTGTAATTAAGAGTGAAGAAACAGAAGCAGCATTTTCCAGCGCTGTTCTTGTAACCTTGGTAGGATCTATTACACCTGCTTTGATAAGATTCTCATATTTTTCAGTGGAAGCGTTAAATCCAAAGTCATCCTTGCCTTCCAAAACTTTCTGTAACACTACAGAACCTTCAAGCCCGGCATTGTTAACAATTTGTCTCAACGGTTCTTCAAGAGCTTTCTGAACGATCTTAATTCCCGTTGTCTGATCGAGGTTTTCACCTTTCAGATTATTCAGTTTTTCAATGGCTCTAACCAAAGCAACACCGCCGCCTGCAATCAGACCTTCTTCAACTGCGGCTCTCGTGGCGTGCAATGCATCTTCAACTCTTGCTTTCTTTTCTTTCATTTCAATTTCGGTGGAAGCACCGATTTTAAGTACTGCTACACCACCCGAGAGTTTTGCCAGTCTTTCCTGAAGTTTTTCTTTATCGTAATCAGAAGTTGTTTTTTCAATCTGTGCTTTTATTTCATTAATTCTTTTCTTTATGTCATCACCTTTGCCTGCACCTTCTATAATTGTGGTGTTATCTTTATCGATAACAACTTTCTTAGCAGTGCCGAGATAAGAAGCTGTAGCGTTCTCAAGCTTAAAGCCGCGCTCTTCAGAAATAACAGTACCTGATGTAAGAACAGCGATATCTTCAAGCATAGCTTTTCTTCTATCGCCAAAACCAGGTGCTTTTACTGCAGCAACTTTAAGTGTACCGCGAATCTTATTAACAACAAGCGTAGCTAATGCTTCACCTTCAAGATCTTCAGCTATTATCAGCATTGGTTTTCCCTGCTGAGCTACTTTTTCAAGAATAGGAAGTAAATCTTTCATTGCAGAAATTTTCTTGTCATGGATAAGTATCATTGGATCCTCAAGAACCGCTTCCATGTTTTCTGTATCGGTAACAAAATAAGGAGATAGATATCCACGATCGAACTGCATACCTTCAACTACTTCTAATGCAGTATCAGTACCTTTTGCATCTTCAACAGTAATAACTCCGTCTTTACCAACCTTATCCATTGCATCTGCAATCAGCTCGCCAATCGAATGATCATTGTTAGCTGATATTGCACCAACCTGTGCGATGTCACTTCTTCCGTCAACATCTTTGCTGATTGATGCCAAAAATTTAACTACTTCAGTAGTTGCGAGGTCTATTCCTCTTTTAAGGTCCATTGGGTTTGCACCTGCTGTAACGTTTTTCAAACCTTCTCTATAAATTGCCTGCGCAAGAAGGGTAGCCGTAGTAGTTCCATCGCCAGCATCGTCACTTGTTTTAGAAGCAACTTCACGCACCATCTGCGCTCCCATGTTTTCAACGGGGTCATCTAATTCTATTTCTTTTGCTACAGTTACACCATCTTTTGTTATTGTCGGCGCACCAAATTTTTTCTCAAGTATTACATTTCTACCTTTTGGTCCTAGCGTAACTTTAACAGCATCAGCAAGTTTATCAACACCGGTTTTTAAACCGTTGCGTGCTGCACTATTATATTCAACTATTTTTGCCATAATATTTCCTCAGTTTTTATTTTTGTTATTTAGGTTATTATACAATTGCGAAAATGTCACTTTCTCTCATTATCAAATACTCTTCACCGTCTATGGTTACCTCTGTACCGCTGTATTTTCCGTAAAGAACTTTATCGCCAACTTTCACTTCCATTTCTACAATCTTACCATCATCAGATTTTCTACCCGGTCCGGCAGCCATAATGGATCCTTCAACCGGTTTTTCTTTGGCTGTATCCGGTAAGATTATTCCTCCTTTTGTTTTTTCTTCAGCTTCCATTGGTTTAACTACAATTCTGTCGCCCAATGGATTTATGTTTAATTTGCTCATAACTATCTCCTGATGTTTTTTGTTTAATAAATTGTTAGCACTCTTAAAAGGTGAGTGCTAATATAATATCGGCAAATGATTTTGTCAACTGCATAAATCACATCTTTTTGTTAAAAATGTAAAAATTTTGCAAATAGTAGCTATTAGATTATATATTTACATTTTAGATTCATCTGTTTATAATTGTTTGTTTTTTGTCCCGATGAATCGGGAAACTCATCACGATTCATCGGGACTCGTTTCCGAAAAGATTAAAAAAGATTTGAATGAGTGATAAAAAATTAAGTATAAAAAGAGAACTGCAAAATCTTAAAGAGATTATTTTGGGGATGAATAGAAAAGTTGTAGTGATTTTTCTTTCAGTTGCGGTTCTTCAAACAATTTCCTGGTACATCACTTCGCGCAGGTTTTTCCGTGTTAATATTTTGCCTTCCTACCAATTTGAACCGGATATTTATCTAATTGAATACCTCTTTTGGTTTATCGGTGATTTTGTTACGTTTTTTATTCTGCCGTTTTTTATTATCGGTTTTTTCTTAAAAGAAAAGATTTCAGCTTTTGGTCTGAAGCTTGGTGATTGGCGGGTTGGATTAAAAATATCTTTACTTTTCTTTTTAATAATGCTTCCGCTTATTTGGATTGTATCGGCATCTCCTTCATTTACTGTAAAGTACCCTCATCTTCTTTCGTTAAGGGAAGTGTGGAGTAAATTTTTTATATACGAAGTTGGGATGTTAATTTATATGTTTGCATGGGAGTTTATTTGGCGTGGGTACATGTTATTTGGTTTGAAAGAGAAGTTTGGATATTATTCGGTGCTAATTCAAATGATTCCTTTTTTAATTTTACACAATGGAAAACCGTTGCCTGAAACTTTCGGGGCTATTTTTGGAGGGATTGCATTAGGAATTTTAGCATTCAGAACACGATCATTTATTTACGGTGTAATTGTTCATATGGGTATTATGTTTTCGATTGACTTTATCTGTACATTAAGATTTCGTGTAAACGATTATGGTTTGGGGATTAACTCTTTTATAAATCTTATTAAAGGAATTTTTTAAGGAAGAATAATATGAGACTTACATTAAATGTAGATCACATTGCAACATTAAGGAATGCAAGGGGAGAGGAGCAGCCCGATCCTGTTACAACAGCATTAATTGCTGAAGAAGTCGGTGTGGATGGTGTGGTTGTACATCTAAGAGAAGATAGAAGACACATAAACGAACGCGATGTACGATTACTGAGAGAACTTATAAAAACAAAACTTGATCTCGAGATGGCTGCGAACGAAGAAATAATTAAAATTGCGTGCGATGTTGGTCCGGAATTAGCAACTTTAGTTCCTGAAAAAAGACAGGAACTTACCACCGAAGGCGGATTAAATGTTATCGATAATGTTTCTTTAATTAAGAATACGATTACTGAACTGCATAATTCAGATATTGAAGTTTCCCTTTTCATCGAACCTGAACTAACCCAAATTGATAGCGCTGCAGAAATTGATGCAGATATTATTGAGATACATACAGGAATTTTTGCTAACGCCGTTAGTGAAGAAGAGCAATTAGATGAACTTGAAAGAATTAGAGCTGCAGTTATTCATGCAAAAAAATTAGGACTGGGTGTAAATGCGGGTCATGGTTTGAATTATCAAAACATAAAAATATTCAGGGAAGTGCCTGATATTGATGAAGTAAGTATCGGTCATTCAATTATTGCAAGAGCAGTAATTGTTGGAATAAAAGAAGCTGTTCAAGAAATGATACGGCTTATAAAATAGATGATAAGCCGATCAGATTTATACCTCTTTAAAATGTATAAGATGCGGTTTTCCAATGGGATAGACGTTGAATCCAATTTCAAAAAGTTTTTGATGATCTAAAATATTTCTTCCGTCAAAAATAAAAGCTGGCTTTTCCATCTCCTTATAAATTTTTTCGTAATCCAATTCCCTGTATAAATCCCATTCTGTTAACACTGCAATTGCGTGCGATTTATGTGCAGCTTTATAGGGGTCTTCTTCATACTCGATTAAATCATTAAAACCTTTTAAATCCATCTTCGCATTTTTTAATGCTTTTGGATCAGAAATAACAACGTGGGCTTTTTCTTCCATTAATTTTTTTGTTACGTAAAAAGCCGGAGATTCTCTTGTATCACTTGTGTTAGCTTTAAATGCAAAACCGAAGAGTGCAATTCGTTTATTTGTAACAGTGTTGAACAATGCACTATTAATTGTTTGCACAAATCTGTTTTGCTGGTAATCATTCATTTTCACAACACTCTCCCAGTAAGCAGCAACTTCATATAAACCAAAGGTCTCACAAAGGTAAACGAGGTTAAGAATATCTTTTTTAAAACAGGAGCCGCCGAAACCAACACTTGCGTTAAGAAATCTATTACCTATTCTTGAATCCTTTCCAATCGCAAATGCGACTTCACTTACATCGGCATCTACTTTTTCACAAAGTGCGGAGATGCTGTTAATAGATGATATTCTTTGTGCAAGAAATGAATTTGCAACAAGTTTGGATAATTCGGCACTCATCAAATTACTTGTGATCAATCTATCACGAGGAATCCAGTTCGCGAAAATTTCAACTATACTTTCTCTTGCTTTTAATCCGCTTTCAGTTTCTTTAGAGCCAATTAAAACACGGTCAGGATTTTCAAGATCTCTTATCGCAGTTCCTTCTGCTAAAAATTCAGGATTAGATACAATATCAAAATGCAAACCTTTATCATTCTCACTTAAAATTCTTTCCATAGCAATAGCAGTTTTTACTGGAAGCGTGCTCTTCTCAACAATAATTTTATCCGATTCGGCAGATCCTCGTATATCTCTTGCACATTTTTCCCAATATTGAAGATCGGCACTTTTCCCCGCGCCTTCGCCAAATGTTTTTGTAGGTGTGTTAACCGATACAAAAATTATTTCCGATTCTTTAATATTTTTTTCTAATTCGGTTGAGAAGAAAAGATTTCTTCCGCGTGCTTGTTTTACTACCTCTAATAAACCGGGTTCGTAGATAGGAAGTTCATCACTTTTCCATGCATTAATTTTATCTTCATTAATATCAACAACCGTTACTTTATACTTAGGGCATTTTGCCGCAATCATCGCCATGGTTGGTCCGCCAACATACCCCGCACCGATACACAATATTCTTTTAGTAAATTTTTCTTCAGACATTAAGGTTTTCTCCAAAAAAGTGGTAATTCAAAATTAGAAAGCATATTCGTCCAAAATTATGCCGATTACTATCCAAATTTTACAGAGATTTTTTGTTAATTAAAAATTTTTAAGTTGATAGATATTAATTATAGGATACTTTTCCTCCTCCCGGTAAATTATATTAGTTGGAATAATTTTTGCCATATTGTGGTTCTCTAATAAACAATATTGAGAGAATAATATAAAATCGTACAATACTGAAATTATTCGGATAATATTGACGACGTATTTGTCGACAGCGTTGTAATTAAATGTTTGTATTTTATGATTACTAAGTTGCAATCTTATCAAAAGGGTTTGCGAGGTTGTGTTTAAAAGATTAATTACATTCATAGTTACTAAAATTAAGGAGGAAACATAAATGCATAATTTTTTAAATAAGCAGTTGTTTTATCGAATTCTTATATTAATTATTGTCTTATTCTATATTCCCAACAATGCACAAACGAGTACTCGTTTTGCGGTTATTGGGGATTATGGATTAGCAGGAACTGCAGAAGAGGATGTAGCAAATCTTGTTAACAGTTGGAATGTTGACTTCATAATAACTCTTGGCGATAACAATTATCCTGATGGTAAAGCCTCAACTATCGATGAAAATATTGGTCAATATTATCATCAATATATTTACCCATATGTTGGATCCTACGGTGAGGGATCGAATGTGAATAGATTTTTCCCCTCCCTTGGTAATCATGATTGGCGTTCTAACCCACCACAACCTTACTATAATTATTTTGAATTACCTGATAATGAAAGATATTATGATTTTGTCTGGGGAGACGTACATTTCTTCGCCCTAGATAGTGATACAGATGAGCCAGACGGAGTTTCTGAAAATTCAGTTCAGGGGCAATGGTTACAAAATGCTTTATCAACATCAATATTCACTTGGAATGTAGTTTACTTCCATCATCCACCATATTCTTCCTCATCCAATCATGGTTCACAGGGATATATGCAATGGCCATTTAAAAATTGGGGTGCAACAACCGTAATAGCAGGGCACGATCATACTTATGAAAGATTAATTGTTGATGATTTGCTCTATTTTGTAAACGGTTTGGGAGGTAAAAGCAAATATTCTTTCTCAAACCCAATCCCTGGCAGCCAGGTAAGATATAACAGTGACTATGGAGCTATGCTGGTTGAAGCTAATCAAGATAGTATAACATTTAAATTTTATTCAAGAGCAAATGATCTTATTGATACCTATACATTACTTAATAATCTTTCCGGTGTTGAATCACTACCAACAAATACCTTTAAATTAGATCAGAATTTTCCAAATCCGTTTAATCCATCAACCAAAATACGCTTTCAGATTCGGGAAAATAGTTTTGTAAAACTAATTATGTATGATGTTTTCGGGAATGAAGTTAGTACCATCGTGAATGAAAATAGACCTGCCGGTATTTATGAGGAAGATTTTAATGCAAGTAATTTACCGAGTGGAATATATATGTATACTCTTACTGTAGGTAATTATTCTGATTCAAAAAAGATGGTTCTCTTAAAGTAATTTCATAATTATTATTATTAATTAACTAATTACATTGAATAAAATGAAAAAATTTATAGAAGTGCGGTTAGCATTATTAGCTCTTTTCGTATATATTCTAACATGCAATACAGCACTTGCCCAATCATACCCTAATTGTCAATTACCTCAATTCGGTACGATCACAGTCGATTCTGATATTGAAGTAAATGGTGCCGGACAAAATATTGATACAATCGAATTCTGGAAGGCACCGGACAGCACCGAAACTTTGATGTTTGTAACAGCAAAGGGTAATTCTTTAGTAGAAATCTGGAAATATCCTTTTGAAGGAAATGAGCAAACACCACTCATACATTCTACGTTTAGTAATGATCAAGTTAACGGTATAGTAGTAGATCAGGAAGCAGATTTATTATATATATCAATAGGAAGTTCCTCTAGCACAGTTTCAGTTTTTTCATTACCGGAATTAAATTTCATTATGAATTTCAGCAAGGACGGAGCAAATTATCATTCTGAACCCAATCTTGCTTTATTGAATTTAAACAACGGCAATAAAAATTTATATGTTTCAGCAGACTTTCTGGTTTACATTCACAATGCTGAAACAGGCGAATTTCTTAATGAGTTTACACCGGAACGGGGATTAGAGACAATGGCTGGTGATGACTTCTATCAGCGGATTTACATACCTGATGAAAATAATCATACGGGAGTTTATGTGTATAACCCTGATGGAACACCTTATACAAATAACGGTTCTAATCAATTTGGTGAAAATGTATTTGATGCTGATGCTGAAGGAATAATTATATACAAATGTCCTCTCACCAATCCTGTAGATAATGGAGAAGGGTTTATCGTTGTTTCCGATCAAAGATCAAGTCAAACTGAGTTTGAATTTTTTGATAGAATTACCTGGGAACATTTGGGTACGTTGAAAATAACGGGAGTATCAAACACAGACGGAATTGCCTCTTATCCATATCCTTTCCCGGATTATCCTTTAGGAGTTTTTGCTGCATTAGATGATGATCATGCAGTTGTAATTGTTGGATGGGATAAAATTTTTGAAGAAATTTTTACTGCAACAGGAGTAGAAGATGAGAGTTTGACTCCCGAAAATATTGAACTTTTCCAGAATTATCCCAACCCGTTCAATCCATCCACAAAAATTAAATTTTCCATTCCTATCGGCACACTGAATTCCGTTTCCTTAAAGGTGTATGATGTTTTAGGAAATGAAGTAGCAACTCTCGTTAATAAAGAACTCTCAGCAGGAAATTATGAGTTGGAATTCGATGCATCTGATTTAACAAGCGGTATTTATTTCTATAAGTTAAAGGTGGGTTCCCCGGAGGGACAGGCATTTAACCGAACATATAAAATGGTCCTCCTTCGTTAAATTTATTAGCGTATATGTAAACGTGCCTGCCAAAGCAAAACAGGGTTAAGGTTTTGATGAATTATTCAGATAAGTTCTCACACTTAGAAATTACATCATCACTAATCTAAATTCCTCAAAACATTAATATTCTTTATCTCACCTGCAATAACTAAAGTATCACCGTCTTTAATTACATAATCGGGGCTTGGTATTGCTTTTATCGTCTCCCCTCTTTTTTCTTTTGTTTTAATTGAGAGCACATCAACACCATATCTTGCTCTTATATTTAAATCTCTAATAGACCGCCCGATAAAAGATTTTGGTGGAGCAATTTCGTTTATGGAATATCCTTCCATAAAATGTACCTGTGGTTCTTCTTCTTTCATTGAAATGCTGCTGGCTAGACTCGAAGTTATCTCCTTCCTTTCAATTGCTTTGTGGTATGCATCCAATATTTCTTTTCGACGTATAAAACCGATGATTTTATCAGAGCCTTTACTTTCAATTACAGGCAATCCTTCATACCTGGAGTAACGCAGTTTTTCCATAGCTGTACCACAATTATCATCCGGAGTGACTGTATCAAAATTTGTATTTGAAATATCGCCGGCTATTAATAGGTTTTGTAATGAATCCTTTTCAAACAAATAATCTTTTATATCATTAAGTGAAATTATTCCGAGAATTCTTCCATCTTCAGTTAACACAGGGAAATCAAATTCTTTACCGCTTATTACTTTATTTACCACCTGGCTGAAATTATCCGTAGCATTTATCGATTCAAAATCAGTGCTGTAAACATCCTTTACATCAATGGAATCCATTACATTTGTTTCGACACCTTCTTTAATTCCGATATTTCTTAAAAGCAATTTTAAAGTATAAATAGATTCTCTTGAGAAGCGTGCAGAAAGTATTGTGCTGATTATACATGTTATCATAAGAGGTAGGATGATGTGATAATCATTCGTTAGCTCGAAGACGATAATTATAGCTGTTATAGGTGCACGGGTTGTACCTGCAACTAAACCGCCCATCGCAACAAGCGCATAAGCACCCGGTGATGCACTGATATCTGGAAAGTACTGATGCACAAAAGAACCGAAGAAATAACCAAGCATTGCACCCATAAATAATGAAGGTGCAAAAATACCGCCCGAACCGCCGGAGCCAAGAGTAAGAGAGGTTGCAAGAATTTTTGTAAACACTAACGCAAGTGCAATATACCATATCATATTTCCGAACAACGCATTATTGATCGTATCGTAACCGACTCCCATTATCTGCGGAAAAATAAGAGCAATAATACCAACACCCAATCCGCCGAGAACGGGTTTTAAGTAATCAGGAAACTTTAATTTATTATCAAAATAATCTTCGGAAAAATATAATGCTTTTATAAACAGGTACGATACAATTCCACTTAGAGCACCGAGTATAAAATAAAATCCAATTTCATACGGTGATATTAATTCATACTTTGGAACAATGAATGCTGCAAAATCTCCTTCAAAACTTCTGGAAATTACTGTTGCCATTACAGATGAAATAACGATTGGTGAGAATTGTGCAACAGCAAAATCCATCAGAATAATTTCAACAGCAAACAAAGCACCGGCAATAGGTGCATTAAACGCAGCAGCAATTCCTGCAGCGGCACCACATGCAACTAAGGTCTTCAATCTTCTGCTCGGAACCCGAAAGAACTGTCCTACAATTGAGCCAAGACTTGATCCAATTTGGATGATTGGTCCTTCCCTCCCAACCGAACCTCCTGTTCCAATTGTAATTGCAGATGCAATAGTTTTTACAAAAGCCACTCTTCCGCGAATTACTCCACCCTTTAATAATATTGCCTGCATAACTTCCGGAACACCGTGTCCTTTTGCTTCGGGAGCGAAGAAGTGAATAATAGGACCAACGATCAACCCGCCTATTATTGGAATTATAATTATCCAATACCAGGAAGTGCTCATTATGTTTTCTAAAAGATTTCCTTCACCCGTAAAAGAAATATTTGAGATTACCTGAATTAAAGCTCGAATGCCAATGGCGGCCAATCCTGCAAGCACACCTATGACAATAGCAATTATTATCATAAAAGTATGCTCGGTTAAGCGCAATCTCTCTAACAATGCAAGAGTTTTATTTGAGATCAGGTTAAAAGATTTCTGTATTGATAGTTTTACCACTATAAGATGTCGTGTTTAATTTATTATATAGTTGGAATATGTTTTAAGTTTCATTCGGTATAAGAATTAATCACTTTCACAATTGCACTCTCGCATACTTTGCAGAAAGGTTTATCACCTTTTGCAAACATAATGCAATCAAGCGTTGGTCTGTACAATCCCTCTGCAACATAACCCGCACCTTCAAATGCTCCGACTATTCCAAAATATTTACTGTTTTGCAAATATGAATCAACTTTATCGGCGTGCAATTTATCTTTAAGCTCATACTCCTGTTCTGTCTCAATTATTTCTTTCATAGGAGCATGATTCTTCTTTAGTTCTGCAATTTTATCGTTTAATTCTCTGCGCTCTTTCTGCCATTTATAATCCATCGAATCATAATCTGATTTTTCCCAAGGTGTGGGAATTTCTTTTCCATCGTTTACAAGCTCTTTCCATTTTATGTTTTGTGGATCAAGTAGAGCGGTTATATTTGCTTCAACCGGTTCAATCCCCTGAGGGTAAAAATCGTTATAAGCTGTGCTAGAAGTATAATATTCATCTGCGAGTCCTGCAAATGAATGACCGAACTCGTGAAGGAAAAGATAATCCTTCCATTGGTTTTCGGAAGTAAAAGTACAGAAGAAATTATAAATTCCGCCGCCTCCGTATCTTTTGTGATTTACTATGATGTAGATTGCATCATAAGGAACATTTGCGGCGATGTCTCTTAATGATTTGTTATCTTCTGTTAATAAATATCTTTCTGAACCAAGTGAATTAAAAGTACAGTTTAATACCGTATTCTTAAATATGCCCGCTCTCGGTTCATCAACACCGCTCTCGGCTGAAGGTTTGAAGACACCATAAATATTAAAATTATCTTCGTTTGATTTATATGGCTCCTGACTGAAAAAAACATCCTGAAAGTATGCAAGGTCTGCTAAAAACCCATCCTTATCTAATCTTGTATATCCTTCGGCAATAATAGCTACATCAACTCTTTTGTGAGGATCACCGTTCTTATCGGTTTCAAAAACCATAACTGTCAGATCAACCAGGTCATCCTTTCTTATATCAACATCATCGGGATCAATTTCCCGGCGGAAGAATTCAATTAATTTGTTTTCTTTGTTTCTTCTTTCAAGTGTAAAAATTATTTTTTCTTTAGGATATGGAATTAGAGCAGATTCATGAAATGTTTTTTTAATTCCATCGAGTGCCGCCTTGCTGGTTTGATATTCGCCAAAATAACTGTCGAATCCTTTCGAATAGACCAACTCTTCAGATTTCTCATCGTAAATTTTAACATAATATCTTCCGACATTAAATTTATCAATCAAATGCACTCTGCTGCCAGCCCAGATACCGTACTTATAAATTTGATCGGTGGTTATAATTTCTGTTTTGGCATCGCCAATGTGGAAGTAGTCAATCCTCATCGTTTTATCGATGAAGAAGTCATCAAATTTAGCAAAATCCTGTGCGGATAAACTCGATTTACAAATTACAATAATTAGTAAAATTAGTGCAGTAATTCTCATTTCAATATCTCCTTTTATGTAAAGAAAAGTTTTACACAATCGTAAATCTAAATTAACGATAGAATTTTTATTTAATACTATTTCTTATCATAAAAAATAATTATTCATTTATTTCATTTTATATTTTTTATATAAGAATTGTGAATCTCCACTTCTGATATTCGAAGTACAATCAACCTAAAATATTTTCTCCCGATAAGTTTTTCTAATTTAAAACCCCTAATTTTGAATCTTAAATTTAAAAGAATATTTAACAAAAATGATTTATACTAATCACCCGAAATAAAGGAGATGTTTTTATGGCTCGAAAGAATGTCTTAATAATGGGAGCAGCAGGTAGAGACTTCCACAATTTTAATGTTTTCTATAGAGATAATAAAGATTACAATGTAGTCGCATTTACTGCCACACAAATTCCTGATATCGATGGAAGAGTTTATCCAAAGCAATTAGCCGGCAAGATTTATCCAAAAGGAATAAAAATATATGAAGAAAAAGAACTGGAAAAATTAATTAAAAAGTTAAAAGTAGATGAGGTTGTTTTCTCATATTCCGATGTTCAGTTTGAATATGTGATGACAAAAGCTTCAATCGTTAATGCTCTAGGTATTTCTTTCCGATTGCTTGGTGCTGATGAAACACAGATTAAAAGTACGAAACCGGTTATTTCGGTTCTTGCTGTAAGAACTGGCTGCGGTAAGTCTCAAACTTCAAGAAAAATTGTTGAAGTTCTAACTGCCGCAGGAATGAAAGTAGTTGCAATTCGTCATCCAATGCCTTATGGAGATCTTGTTAAACAAAAAGTTCAGCGCTTTGCTACTTATGCCGATCTTAAAAAACATAAATGTACTATAGAAGAGATAGAAGAGTACGAGCCGCATATTGAACGCGGCGGAGTTATTTATGCTGGTATTGATTACGAAGCAATACTAAGAGAAGCCGAAAAAGAAGCTGATGTAATTCTTTGGGATGGCGGAAACAATGATTTTTCATTTTATAAATCCGATGTTACGTTTACTGTAGTTGATCCTCACAGACCGGGACACGAAATGTATTATTATCCCGGCAACACTTCACTTAGAATGGCAGATGCGGTAATAATAAATAAAATTGATTCTGCAGATTCGGAAGATATTTTAGATGTAATTGATAACGTGCGGAAAGTTAACCCCAATGCTACCATTATTGAAGGTGCATCTCCTGTTACTGTTGAGAAACCAAACTTAATAAGAGGCAAGCGAGTTCTTGTGGTTGAAGACGGTCCGACATTAACTCACGGAGAAATGAAGTACGGTGCTGGAACTGTTGCTGCACAGAAACTCGGTGCAAAAGAAATTGTTGATCCGCGTCCTTATACAGTTAAATCAATTGCAGCTACTTTTGAAAAATATCCGAACATAGGTGTTTTGCTTCCTGCAATGGGTTACGGCAAAGCACAGATGAAAGACCTTGAGACAACTATCAACAGGACAAAGTGTGATTCGGTTGTAATCGGTACACCGATAGATCTCGGAAGATACATCAAAATTAACAAACCTCACACTAGAGTAAAATATGATCTTCAGGAAATCGGTGCTATAACTGTTGAAACAGTTTTGAGAGAAAAGAAAATCATAAAATAAATCTCTTCTACATTCCCGTTTATAATGAGTTATCACAAAGGTGTTAACTCTTTTATTGTTACAAATTGTTAACGATTATGTACAGGAAAACTCATTCCATGCACATTTTCCCTTGCTTCCAACGTATTGCTGATGTTATATTGGAACCAGTATTTGGTAAATAAAAAAAAGGAGGCAAGTAATGAGAAAATTTTTATTTTCAAATCTGGTGTTGGTCGTATTCATAATCAGCGGTTTAATTTCCTCATCCAATATCACTTACGCGCAGGAAGAATCAGAATCTAGTATCCGGATGGCTAAAATGATGGCGGATTGGATGGATACTATTTGGGATCAGGAACCGGAAGAAGGTTTAGCAAATATCAAGATATTGATGACAAAGGATGGTGAACCCTTTGCCGGTAAAGTTTCTATTATGGGAGAATTCTCTTTTCGTGCGGTGGGCGAGTATACGAATACAACCGGGTTTAATCCAAACAGCAATGGGAGATGGGTTTATGAAGGTCTTGATCCGGGAACTTTTAACATATTTATTGAAGGCACAGATAAATTTAAAGGCTGGCATTGGAGTAAAGAAGGTGTTACAATTAAAGCTGGTGATTCACCATTGTTTGAGATTGATTTGAGTAAGCAGTAATTATTATTTTTAATTAATAGTTAATTGAAGAGCTGAGTTATCACAATATTGGTAACTCTTTTATATTTTAAATTAATTATTTTTATGATAGTAGTGCTAAAATAATTTTTCATCAACAATCAATTCATTTATGCAAAAGTTAACAATATTTTTCTTGCTTATTCTATGCAACATCCGTCATTCACAAGATTTTGATAAACTCGCTAATGCGGTTATTGATAAAGATGGAATTCTTGTCCTTACAGGGAAGTTAGATAATAGAAAGAGCGAATTTATTCAGTATGAAAGAAAAATATGAATTTCTTTTCTCATCTTGAATGCGGCTACTGCGCAAAAACTTATGAAGCCGACAAACTTTGGAACCTTTGTACTGAATGCAGTAAACCTCTTCTTGCCAGGTATGATTTATTATCTGCAAAAGAAAAATTATCGAAGGATGAATTAAAAAACAGGGAACCAAATCTCTGGCGATATAATGAACTGCTTCCCGTAAGGGATAAAAAATTTATACTCTCTTTGGGTGAAGGTTTTTCGCCTCTCTTTAAGGCAGCACGATTAGGCAAAGAATTAGGTTTTTCAAATCTTTATATAAAAGATGAAGGATTAAATCCTACTACTTCGTTTAAAGCAAGAGGATTGTCTGTAGCTATATCACGTGCTTACGAATTAGGCGTAAAAGAAGTATCAATTCCATCTGCAGGAAATGCAGCCGGAGCTATGAGCGCTTACGCAGCATTGGCGGGAATGAAATCCTACGTGTTTATGCCTAAGGATGTTCCAAGTCCTTTCATCTCTGAATGTAAAGCACTCGGTGCCGAAGTTACTTTAATTGATGGTTTGATTACCGATTGCGGAAAAGCTGCCGCAGAGGGTGTTAAGAAATATGGAAGATTTGATATTTCAACTTTAAAAGAACCGTATAGAATTGAAGGTAAGAAAACAATGGGATATGAACTTGCTGAACAATTTGATTGGAACTTACCCGATGTAATTATTTATCCAACCGGTGGCGGTACGGGTTTGATTGGAATGTGGAAAGCGTTTGATGAAATGGAACAACTTGGTTGGATCGATTCAAAAAGACCGCGAATGGTTACGGTGCAATCAACCGGCTGTGCACCAATTGTTAAAGCTTTTGAAGATAACACTGAATTTGCAGAACTATGGAATGACGCTCACACAATTGCTGATGGTTTAAGAGTCCCTGCAGCAGTGGGAGATTTTTTAATGTTACGATCTCTCCGTGAAAGTAATGGGATAGCTATAGCCGTATCTGATGAAAAAATGTTGGATTCAGCAAACTTGATTGGAAGAACACAGGGAATCTTCACCTCTCCCGAAGGAGGAGCGACTTTGGCTGCATTTCTTAAATTAAGGGAAATAAAATGGATTAAGGAAACCGAAACAGTTGTTTTGTTTAATACAGGAAGTGGACATAAATATTCTCATCTGTGGGAAAGTGATTAAATCCAATTACTATGCAATATTACCACTTTTTCAAAACAGTGATACATTTGCTATTTCCTTAACAATGCTTAATGAGGTTGAGAGGGGATTTTTATCAAACTGTTATTGCCAATGATGTTGAAAGTTAATTGGCGATCATATAATATGAAGTTAAAGAATGAGTTGTTAGTTATCCCTTATGTTATTTAGCTAAAATGCTATGCTGAACATATATTCTTGTTTACCCAATCATGTCGTTGCTGTGAGTAATTCATCAAATAGTTCTTTTTTTATTCCAAGAGGTTGATCAACTAAGGGACCATTAAGCAGAACTGGTTCAGTATCTTCGTAAGTTGGTTTTTCTATTTTATACATTAAACCAATAGGAATCCGGGATCCAAATTCCATAGCTTTGGTCATAGCATAGGAAAAGTCAGTGATATCAGCGTCCGGCTCTTCGTCTTCAAGTTTGTATACCCGTTCTTTAAACCAGGAGTAGGTATTGATTTTATTGTATGTAACACATGGACTGAATACATCTATTAATGCAAAACCCTTGTGCGCAATACCTTGCTCAATCAATGAAGTTAACTGTGCTGGTTGACCCGCAAAACCCCGGGCAACAAATGTAGCTCCGGTGGAGATTGCCAATGCGAGCGGATTAATCGGCATCTCAACGTTACCCCTGGGAGTTGTTTTTGTTTTGTGTCCTTCAGCTGTAGTCGGCGAAGCCTGTCCGGTTGTTAATCCATAAATTTCGTTATCCATTACAATATAAGTTAAATCCAGATTCCGACGCATTGCATGGATGAAATGCCCTATTCCAATACCATATCCATCGCCATCACCCCCGGTAATCACAACTTTCAAATTATGGTTAGCCAATTTGGCGCCGGTAGCAACAGGCAACGCCCTGCCATGCAAGCTATGAACACCGTAAGCGTAAATGAATCCCACAAGGTTTGAGGAACAACCGATCCCGGATATAAGCAGCATCTGATGAGGTTTCAATTCCTTATCAGTAGTTGCTTTTTTTAGTGACCGTAATACACCGAAGTCTCCGCAACCTGCACACCAGTCAGGGTCTACAACTACTTCACGGGTTTTGCTTTCTTTTTCTAAAGTTGAATCCATAGTACTCATAATTAAAATCCTTCAATATAAAAAAGATTAAAGTTCAATTCATTGGTTAACTAAATTCATCCCATTTGTGTGTTGAACCTGTTTCCACTCCAACTGTAAGTTGACCTTTTAGGTCACCACTGGTTCGATCAACCAGGTCCAAAACCCACACAGGCTCACTGTAGCCATTTTTAGAATTCTGTACGACTTGCACTGGACGAAGCTTATCCTTGAGATGTACGCGAATATAATGGTAAGCAATATCACGGGCTTCTTTTTCGGTTACCCTTAGGTCTAGAGGTTCTTTACTGAGAATACTTTTTGTTCGATTTGTAATCATCCTTGGCTCGAATGGTTCACCGTCGTACTTTAAAATAGTTTCTGTGCAGGAAAAACCTGTTTCGGCTCGGAGATGTCTTGCAAACTGTCCGGTAGAGTTGAGTTCAACAACGATCGTGGTTTTGCATTTATTTAGAATCTCAAGCGCTTCCTTTGTGTGGAAAGGCAATAGATATTTGAAGTGCAATTGATTTACAGCAACACCTCCTTCTCGTAACTGCTCCACCGCTTCACGTATGACCCCCCAGGTTGAACCCCAGCCAATCAAAGTAACTTCAGCATCTGCCGGACCCTCTAAAGCAGGCGGTTCTAACTCTTTGAGTACGCCATCCATCTTGAGCATTCTTTTTTCGTTTATCTTTCGCCGAACGGCAGTGTTTGTGAAAACGTCGCTAATAAGAACACCGTCTTCATCATGATCATCGGTGGCTGCCACGTAAACCATCCCCTCACTGCCAATAACTGGTCTGGGTGATACACCTGATGATGTGAAGAGATAACGTTTAAATCCATCTTTCTTTTCCATGGATTCAGGAACTTCGCGGATAAGCTCTCCGCGTTTGATTTCAACATCGTGAGACCAGGAGCCCGGCTCGATGGTTTCGTAATTTTCGCCTAACAATAAATCAGATAGGATAATAACCGGGAGTTGAAATTGCTCGGCAATATTAAGCGCTTCACCTGCAATATGAAAACAATCTGTTGTGCTTTTGGCTGCCATAATTACCCGCGGAAAATCACCTTGTGAAGCACCCATAGCTTGATTTAAATCTCCCTGTTCAGTTTTGGTTGGTAGTCCTGTGGATGGACCTCCACGCATAACGTTAACAATTACAACTGGTGTTTCCAGCATCGCTGCTTCACCTACTGCTTCCGTCATAAGTGCAAATCCGCCGCCCGATGTTGCACACATGGATCGAACCCCTGCATACCCTGCTCCAATAGCTATATTCACCACTGCTATTTCATCTTCTGCCTGTTTAACCAGGACGCCACATTTTTCACTGTGTTGGACCAACCAATGCAATATATTAGATGCGGGACTCATAGGATAGGCTGCGTACAATTTTAACCCTCCTGCAACTGCTCCCAGAGCAAGAGCGGTGTTACCTGAGTAAAAGGGTTTAGCGATTCGAGTAAACTTCCAGGAGATATCGATTTTTGCGGAATTAAAATTTTGCTTAGCATAGTTATACCCGGCTTCTGCAACTTTGATATTCTGTTCAATAACTTTTTCCCCTTTATGTTTGAAAATATCTGCGAGAACATTATTTAAGGTTTCAAGCTCAATGTTTGCTACATACAATAATGCACCTAATGCCATGGTATTTTGCATAATAGGAAGAAGATTGCCCATGCCAGCGGTTACTTCGTTAAATGGCAGAGCTACTGCACGTACATTTTCTTGTAAAAGTGATTGATCACAGGAAATTTTGTTTGAATTAAAAATTACTATACCGTTCGGTTCTACTTCCGGTGCGTGCCTCTCTATGCTATCCTGATTCATCGCAAGCAAAACATTGAAATGATCTCCAAAGCACGCCTCCTTCCTTTCACTGATCCGGAGTTTTAACATTGTATACCCTCCACGTATAAGCGACTGGTAACTGTTGTAAGAAATGGCATACAAACCCAGACGATTGATCACTTTAGCCAGAGTATTTCCGGATTTATCAATACCATCACCCGCAGCTCCTCCGAAACCAACCGTTATCTCATTTGTCCTTTTTGGAGTTCTAACGGCATTTTTTTCCTGGATTTCCATAAAATGACCTCTATTATTTTATATTACAACTTAAAGTTCGTTACAAAACAAAATATAGTTTGCAGAAAAGCAGTTACACAGAATGAATTGTTAAGAACAAGCTGCTCATATTGTAAACAAGCGTCAACAACAATTTCTGAATTAAAGTAAAGTTACAAAAAAAGTAAAAGTCAAACAAGGACTGTCCATTAATCTTAAGGTTTTCAACCCTTCTCGTCAACGGTGTATTATCTGCTTCTTCCAACTTCAAGCAAATGACTTTATCCCAAACAAAAAAATGATATTTCCAAAACAAAACCAAAATTTCATCATCAATTTATCCTCGTTCATAATCTTTCATCTTCACTCATCATTCTTTTCAACAAGTAAGGATAATTCAATTTTTTTTATAGATTTATATTGATATTTTCTTATTTAGAAAACAATGATTAGCAACTGACGCTTAACATTAGAATTATTTAATTTTATATTGAAAACGAATTAGAATTGAGAGAATGCTGTTACAAAACATTTATAAATATTTTTTATTTCTCCTTTTAGTTAGTATAACTATTTCGGGAATAATTGCACAGCCGACCGATACAAAATTTGAACGTATATCGTTAGAACAAGGGCTGTCTCAAAGCAGCATAAGTACTATTATGAAAGACAGCAAAGGATTTATGTGGTTCGGAACCGAATCGGGTTTAAATAAATATGATGGTTACGAATTCGTTATCTATAAAAACAATCCTTTCGATTCAACTTCTATATCCAATAATCAAATACAGTCTACTTTTGAAGATGATGAAGGATTTATCTGGATTGGAACCGGGAGTGGTGGATTAAATAAATTTAACAGGGAAACTGAAACATTTTCTTACTACCGTCATGATCCGCAAAATCCTAATAGCATTAGTGGTGATTTTGTTGGATTTGCATTTGAAGACAAATCGAATGCTATATGGGTTTTTACAAATGCCGGTGGAATAGATCTTTTTAATAAGGAAACTGAAAAGTTTGAACACTTCAAATATAATCCGGATGTTTCCAAAAGCCTGTGTAGTAATAATATAAGGTGGATTTATGAGGATATCAACGGTAATGTATGGTTAGGTACTGCCAACGGATTGAATAAATTCAATCGGGGAAAAAGAAATTTTGAGAGATTTTTAGTCGGTACATTTATTTCAACTATTTATGAATCCAAAAATGACCCCGGGATTTTTTGGCTCACTACTGGTAACATTCAAGAACTAACTGATGGAAAAGGATTAATACGGTTCGATACAGAAAATAATTCTTATACACATTATAAGCATAGCTCATCCATTCCGAACTCAATCAGCAGCAATATTGCCAATCGGATCCATGAATCAAGAAACGGAACATTTTGGATTGCAACCGCTTATGGGCTGAACAAATTTGATCCTTCTACCAATAAATTTAAAACTTATCTTCCGAATCCAGCAAAATCCAGCGGAAGATATAATGTGATTCTTGGATTTACGGAAAATATGTTTGGTAAGATTTTAGTTGTTACCGGCGAACGGGATGGAGGATATGAGTTCAACCCTGAAACCGAATCATTTACACATTTTGAATACGATCCTTCTGATCCTAACACTTTAAGTCATAACTTTATCACACGTGTTTATGAAGATACGACAGGTGTATTCTGGATTGGAACTGCTACCGGTGGGTTAAATAAGGTTGATCACTATGCAAAAAAGTTTATCTCTTATGTTTACAATCCTGATGACCCCAATAGTTTAAATGCTCAAAGTGTAAGAGGAATTCACCTCGATAAAAACGGTGAATTATGGGTAGGGCTTATAAACGGTGGTTTAGATAGGTTTAGTAAAGATAGAAAAAAAGTAACCCACTATACTCATGATCCTCAAAATCCTAAAAGTATTTCTGCAGACGATGTGTGGACAATATATGAAGATAAAGAGGGAAATCTTTGGGTAGGAACGTTTGGTGGCGGGTTGGATAAATTTGATAGGAAAACCGAAACATTCAAACATTACAGTTTCGATGAAAGTGATATTAACAGTATCAGCAATGATTTTATTCGTGAAATATATGAGGACAGTAATGGCAGATTGTGGATAGGAACAGATTTTGGAGGATTGAATTTATTTGATAGAGATACAGGATCATTTTACAGAATTCAGCATGATCCAAATAATCCTAACAGCTTACCCTTTAATTCAGTTAGATCCATTGTTGAGGATAAAGCAGGTAATTTATGGTTGGGAACAACTGGCGGGGGTTTAAGCAAACTTGTTCTTAATCCTGAAGATATTAAAAAAGAACGCAGCGAAGTTTTTAATTTTGGTGGAAATACTTTTACAAATTATAGATACAATCCAGCTGACTCTAACAGTTTAAGCAGCGATTTAATTCAATCAGTTTTTATTGATGATGAGGGGATTATCTGGATAGGAACTTTTGGCGGCGGTTTAAACAGATTTGATCCAGGAACTGAAACGTTTATACATTTCACTGATCAAAACAGTGATCTTCCGAACAATGTTATTTACTCTGTTTTAGGTGATGAAAAAGGAAACATCTGGATGAGCAGTAACAGAGGTATTATAAAATATGATCCGGTAAAAAGTATTTTTACAAATTATGATATGGATGACGGTTTGCAAAGCAGAGAATTTAACGGGCAGGCAGAATTTTACAGCTCAACAGGAGAAATGTTTTTTGGTGGAATTAATGGATTTAATTCATTCTTTCCCGATAGTTTAAAGAATAATCCTCATCCACCAAGAGTTGCGATTACAGAATTCAAACTTTTCAATAAACCGGTTTCCATTGGGAATGATTCCCCATTAAAAATGCATATTTCGGAAACCCATGAGATTAAACTTTCTCACTGGCAGAATGATATTTCATTTGAATTTGTTGCATTGCACTTCAATAAACCTGAAGAAAACAAATATGCTTATATGCTTGAGAATTATGATCCGAACTGGATAAAAACTGATAAACAAAGATGGGCAACGTACACAAATCTGGATCCGGGAGAATATATATTTAAAGTTATTGCTTCAAACAATGATGGTGTCTGGAATTATGAAGGAGCGAGTATAAAACTTATTATTACTCCGCCGTGGTGGCAAACCGGTTGGGCTTATGTATTGTACTTTTTAATTATAGTCGGAGTTGTTTACTCAATTCATTTATTTCAGCAAGCACGTCTGGTAAAACGGGAAAGGCAGAAAGCACAAATAAGAGAAGCTGAACTCCGCGCACAAACAGCCGAAGCACAGGCAAGAGCTATCAAGGCAGAGAATGAACGAAAAACCCATGAGCTCGAAGAGGCACGTAAACTTCAGTTATCAATGCTGCCAAAGGAACTTCCCGAAGTTTCAAATCTTGATATTGCAGTTCATATGCAAACAGCTACTGAAGTGGGTGGCGATTATTATGATTTTTATAAAGATGGAAACGATTCTCTTACAATTGTTGTTGGCGATGCTACCGGGCACGGACTTAAAGCCGGTACTATGGTCTCGGTTATAAAAGGATTGTTTATTTCAAGTGCAGCCGATACAGATACAAAAACATTTTTTGAAAAATGTACACAAACTATTAAACAATTTCATCTTGGAAATTTGTATATGGCATTATCATTCGTAAAAATTGAGAAAAATGAACTCTTTGCTTCCATTGCAGGAATGCCTCCAATATATATTTACAGAAACGAAACCAAAACTGTTGACCAAATTTTACTCAAAGGGATGCCTCTGGGAGCTTTTGATAATTTTGAATATAAGGATGCAAAAGTAAAACTTAGCAATGGTGATACTATTTTATTATTCAGTGATGGATTGGCAGAATTATTTAACGATAAAAAAGAAATGTACGATTATGAGAGGATCAAATCTACTTTTAAAAAAATTGGTCATAAAAGTTCACAACTAATTATTGATGACCTTGTTGAAGAAGTTGATAAATGGCGAAATGGTAATTCACCAAATGATGATGTAACTTTGGTAGTGTTAAAAGTTAAAAATTCTAAATAAATCTTTTTTGGTCCTATCAGTGTATTTGATGAAAACGATCCCCAAAAATTTTTATGAAAAACTCATCATCCATGCTACGGAAAAAATATTTAGAAAAATGTTTTGCCCTTCTGAATAATGATCACTCCAATATTGTTGAAAATATTCTTATAACCTGCACTCGCTGCTAACATCAAATACTAATCGTAATATTTTTGTTTGTTAGAACACAGTATTTTGATATATTTATTCTCAGATTATTTGTAACTGTTCTTTTGTGTTTTATGAATGTACTAATTTATTTCACTAACTATTTTAGGAGATGTTATGTTTAAATCAATTTTTGCACTATTAACCTTTTCATTGTTAATTTTTTCTGCCGCACTATATGCACAGGATGAAGTGTCTGCTGATCAAAAAGCATGGATGGACTACATGACACCAGGTCCTATGCACGAAATGATGGCAGGAAGCGTTGGCGAATGGAAATCAAAAAATACATTCTGGATGGATCCTGCCGGAGAACCGATGGTGAGCGAAGGGACAGTCAAATTCGAAATGATAATGGGCGGTAGATATATGAAATCAACTCATGCAGGCACAGTTATGGGAATGCCTTTTACGGGAATGATGTTGCAAGCTTATGATAATGCAACGAAAGAATTTATAGCAGTCTGGATCGATAATTTGGGTACAGGGATGTCCGTCTCTAAAGGAACGTATGATGAAGATACAAAAACTCTAAACTCTACAGGAACAATGATTGACCCGGTGAGCGGAAAAGAGTTGAACTACAGGCAAACTGTTCAGCTAATTGATGATAACCACCAGGTAGTTGAAATGTTTATGCAAGAGGATGGTAAGGAATATAAAAATATGGTAGTCGAACTTACAAAAGAATAATAATTTGATTTAGAATATGATCAGGCATCTTTTATATAAATACTAGAATGGATCAAATAAAGATCAGATCTAAGTATAATTTCTTTCCAGTAACAAACGAGAGATGGAAAGATTTCGAAGTACTATTTGGTAAAAAAGGTGCCTGTGCCGGCTGCTGGTGTATGTATTGGAGATTGAAGCAATCTGTTTTGGATGCACAAAAAGGAAACGGTAATAAGCGAGCAATGAAAAAGATTATTGGATCAGGCAATATTCCCGGTATACTTGCTTATGCAGATGGCGAGCCGATTGGATGGTGCTCAATAGCACCAAGAGAAGAATTCTCGAAATTAGACAATTCTAGAATTCTAAAACCAGTTGATGAAAAATCCGTTTGGTCAGTTGTATGTTTTTTCATTCATAAGAAACATAGAAATAAGGGATTAAGTATTGCTTTATTAAACGCCGCAAAAAAATTTGTAAAAGTCAGCGGAGGAAAAATACTTGAAGGCTATCCAATAGAACCGAAGAAAGATAAAATGCCGGATGTGTTTGCTTGGACTGGAATCTCTGCCGCTTTTCAATCAGCCGGATTTAAAGAAGTTGCACGCCGTTCTGAAACTCGCCCAATTATGAGGTTTTATTTCAAGTAACCGTTCTCTCCTCAGTTCTTGAAGTTTATTTCATCAAAATCATTTTCCTAGTTTGAATAAATGATCCTGCTTTAAGTTGATAGAAATAAATCCCGCTGCTAAGTGACAGAATACTATTCTGTCCTACAGAAAATTCAACTTCATAACTGCCCGCAGGTTTTTCTTCATTAATAAGCGTTGCAATTTCATTTCCCAAAACATCGTAAACCTTTAAAGTCACAAATTGCCTCTTACTTACTGCATACTGAATACTTGTGCTTGGATTAAATGGGTTTGGGTAGTTTTGTTCTAAAGAAAATTTTGTTGTTAATCTTTCTTCGGTTTCAATTGAAACTGGATAAGTTATTGTAAAAACAGAATCTGATATATCGTACCTGCATGGAAAATCTCCAATTCTGATTAAACAATTTTCAGAATTGATAAAAGGAACTTGCCATTCATAACTATTTATTTGATATATCCAGAGATCCTTTACGATGTAACTCCAGGTTGCTCCGGAGTCAGATGAAAACTCAATATCCATCCATAAACCAAGTTCATTATCCCACCAGTTAACATTATAAATTTCTCCTGCTTCAAGAATTTCACCTCCGTTTGGCGTGAGCACCTCATATTCTTCCCAGGAAAGAGTTCCATTGTATGTTGTCCAAATCTTAATTTTATCAAGCGATGGCGGTATAATAAAATGTGATGAATCAGAAAACCAACTATACGAAGCAATGGTTTGACCGGTATAGGGATTAATAAACCTAATATCGTATAGCCCAAAAATTAGCAAAGAGTCCCATTCCCAAACTACAGATATTGATGAAGAACCCGTTTGGTAAATTAAATCTATAAGATGTTCGTGCCCCGTTGCCCAGTAGCAACCGAACCGAATATCTTTAATTGTTGTGATACTGGTATCCGGTGGAAGTTGAAACCTCACCCCAAACTCACCGGGAGGAACCTGCGGAATGAATTCTTCACCAAAAAGTGTATCAATTCCATCTGTACCGAATGGATCTTTTCCTAAAATCAGAACCTGCGAATTATTGAGTTCATCCGAAAAAGTAAAATTATATTGATACTCTGCACTTATCTGTGCAGAAGAAATTGTGGGAAGTAGAAAGCAAAACAATAATATTTTAATTTTCATCATCTTACCCTTTGCAGGAATTTATCTTTTGGAATTAAACGAATTTTGGATTCAATAGCAAGAAAATCGATAATTTTTTTATAGAGAATTACTTCATCAACACTTGTCCGCCGGAGATTTATCGTAGGAGGATCATTTTTTTAGTTTCTACAAAACTTCCTGCTTTTAACTGGTAGAAATATATGCCACTAGTGAGGGTTTGATGAATCAAACCCATACTATTAAACTCAACCTCATAACTCCCTGCAAGTTTGTGTTCGTTAACAAGTGTTGCAATTTCATTTCCCAAAACATCGTAAACCTTTAAAGTCACAAATTGCCTCTTACTTACTGCATACTGAATAGTTGTGCTTGGATTAAACGGGTTTGGGTAGTTTTGTTCTAAAGAAAATTCTGTTGGCAGACCAACTTCCAATTCAACAATATCAGAGTATTCAAATGTGCCGTCATAATCAATTTGTTTTAATCTGTATTGATATTTTCCTGAAGAAACAGATTCATCAATAAAAGAATAGTTTTGTTGTTCTGTAGTTGTACCGTGTCCGAAAACAAAACCAATTTTAACCCATCTTTTTGGTCCCCCTCCTGGGAGGGGATTTAGTGGTGGGTTGAGTTTTTGAATCTCAAACCCTGAATTATTCAATTCAGTTGCAGTACTCCAGTTTAGATGAACATCGGTTCCAATTAAGGAAGCAGCGAATGATATTAACTCTACAGGTATTGGTGGGGTAGTAACTGTAGCTTCATTGCTATATCTCCACCATTCGAACATTGGTATCTCAAAAATGCCAATTTTATAGGTATAAATGGTTTCATCATTTACTGTACCATCATCATAAATACTTGTATTAATATCTACTTCTGCAATATTAAAGTACATATACTGGCTATATTCATTCCCGAATTTTCTTTTAATCCTATGCCCAGTGGCCACACCACCACCTGGAGACCAGTTCAATTCAACCCATACAGAATCAGTTGTGAGATCGGAATAGCCAATTGCTATTAAATTTGATGCGGGTGGCGGAGGGGAAAGAATATCAGAACCTATTACGTAAAAATTATCTATAGCCCACCACGATTCAGAACTACTTTGCACTGTTCTCAATCTAAACAAAAGAGGAAAAGGATTATCCCGATATATTTCTGTAATATCTACAATGACTTGATTTTTACGGTTGCTAACCCCCTCTCTTTGCCAGATTATGATCCAACTTAAACCGTTATCATAGCTCATCTCAACAAGTGCAATATCAGAGGAATCGGTTGTGTACCAATCATTATCCCAATGCACAGATACTTCTGAGGAGTAATCTAAATCTATTGGATTTATTAAAGTAGCCGTTGATGATATTGTGTTACCTGACCCACAAGAGGAACCATCTGCTGAAAATATAAACCCATCAGCGGTGACAGGCAAATCATAATTCGAGTCATCTATATGTATTGTATCCCAAATACAGTCGCCACCTTCGTTAGATATATTCCAGTTACTTGTTCCAGTATGAAAGCTATCTATAAATGAATATGGTTCATCCGGATGAAATAAATGCCACGTCGTAAAAAGCCAAACATCACCTTCGGTCACACCTGATGAGTCCATTGTATTCACTTTCCAGAAATAAGTTTTTTTATATTTCAATGGTGAAGGAATCTGAATTGATGTAATAGCAGAACCAGAGTATATATGCGTTAAATAATCAGGATGAATTCCAATCCAGACGTCATTTGAATTAGTACCCGGTGGATTATTCCAGGCAACTTCTTGTATATGCATAGAAATTTGAACTGAACTATCCGGTGGATTTGGATTGGAAGTTTTACCAGGTCCTTGCGCAAACATTGAATAACTAATAATCAGAGCTAAAAAGAAACTCGGTAAAATATATTTTAGAGTTTCCATATTTTCTTTCCTTCTAACTAAAAACTCGAATTTAAAAGAAAGAATATTTTACTCCAATGTCAAGCAGGATAATACAAAATCATCAATTTTTCTTTCCATAATTCTTTAAGTAAATTTGAATTAAATTCTAGGAAATCATAGTTCAAAATGAAAACAAAATTAGAAATAGCAAAAAACTGGCTGCCGCGCTACACCGGAACTCAGATAGATGAGTTTGGTGATTACATGCTTCTTACAAATTTTCACAGTTATGTAAATGATTTCAGTAAAAAGTTTAACTGCGAAATAAAGGGTGCAGGACACCCAATGCAAACATCAACAAATGCGGATGGATTATCAATTATAAATTTTGGTATCGGTTCGGCAAATGCCGCAACAATTATGGATCTTCTTGCAGCGCGGAGCCCTAAAGGTGTACTCTTCCTCGGTAAATGCGGTGGCTTAAAACGTTCTGCAGAAATCGGGCATTTTATTCTTCCCACAGCGGCAATACGCGGTGAAGGTACAAGCAACGATTATAAACCACCGGAGGTTCCTGCTTTACCATCTTTTAAACTGCATAAATTTGTTTCCGATAAAATTGCTGACAGAAATCTTGAATACAGAACGGGTGTGGTTTACACAACAAACAGGAGAGTTTGGGAATGGGATGAAAAATTTAAAGCGTATTTAAAGACACTCTCAACCATTGCAATCGATATGGAAACGGCAACGCTTTTTATTGTTGGTTTGGTGAACGAGATACCGCGAGGTGCTTTGTTAATGGTTTCGGATACACCGATGATTCCCGAAGGTGTTAAAACGGAAGAATCGGATAGAGTTGTAACGGAAAAGTATGCACGGCTTCATTTGGCTATTGGAATTGAAGCAATGACAGAGATAGGGGAAAAAGGAGAACCTATTAAGCATTTTACGTATTGAATTTTTTTAAGTCATTTCGATGAGTCTCTGTTTGATAGTGCAGCGAAGAGAAATCCCCACTAATTTATCTTTTAAGATTATTCATCCTACCGAAATTGTATTACATAAACGTTTTGGATTTGAAGAGATAATTGAAGAAAGGATGAATTTTTATTAATGAGTTAATTAATTAGACATCCCACTTATAATGTACTTTAAAAAATCTTTCTATCAACCAGCAGCAGGTAAGCCATATTATAGCTAAAGACCATCCTGCTAAAACTTCTGTTAAATTATGTTGAGCACCTAAAATTCTGCTTATTCCAATTAGAAAAATAATAATGGAAGTAAAAACAAAAGTATAAACTCTAACCTCACTTCTTCTTTGCTTTCGTGTGAGGAAAACAGCAATCGTTAAATAAAATAACGTTGACATAAATGCGTGTCCGCTTGGATATGTTGCTACACTGCTTACTAATAAATCTATTGGTTCGTAAAGAACATCTTTTGCAAAAAACATTTTTATGACCAATAATAAAAAGGAACCGCCGATAATCACTGTCGAAAACTTCCACAATAATTTATATTCTTTACGGATTGTGTAATAAACTACTGTAAAAGTAGTAGCTATAAAAAGAAGTACCTTGCCGCCCAATGCAGCTAAATCTTTTAATGTATGAACAAATAATGATGAACCGTAAGTCTTGCTCCACTTATTTGTGTAGCCAAGATTGTCTAATAAGAAATAATCAATCCATTCGGAAACACCGTTTGTTACTCCAATCAAAGTAAGTAAAAAAACAACGCTTGCTGTTGAAAGCAGATAGTAAGCTAATTTTAGTTTTCGTCTGTCCTTCTCGTAAGAATAAACCATTCCGTGGTATTGACTTTGAGGTTCAGAATTGTGCATAGAAATAATTAAATAAATATTTAACTGGTAGTAACTTTAATTTGATGATAAAGATAAGAAAAAATAAGGAAAGAGAATTATTTTACTTACTAAGAGAATACTTAGGCATAAAAAAAGCGCCCTAGTGTTTAAGGGCGCTATCTTCTTGGAGGTGCACACTATTTATCGTTTTTATCTTTAATCACTTTTTTTTCGATGATTATTTTTTTCATCTTTTTATGATTGCCGTCTTCATCAATTTCGAATAGTATTTCGTGTCCGTGTTCCGATTTCATATTATCAAGATATTCTTCAGCTTCTTCTCCCTCAAAGATTTCTGTTTTTTCCTCTCCGTTCTCTTTAGTGGTTACGGTTACCTTCTTATTGCCGTCTTCGATTTTTATAATTATTTCTTTATCCAAATTATGCAGGAATTTATCATCACTAAACCAAATGGCATGGTCACCTATATGTGACTTAAATTCGAAAACTTCCCCAAAGTCGCCATCACATTTAATAATTATATTCTTTGTCCCTTCTCTTCCTTCTTCATCTATTTTGATTACAAAAGTATCTATTCTTTTTCTATTGAAATGCATTTTTTCAAACAGCTTTTCTGCTTCTTCTCCTTCAAATGTAAATTCCTCTCCACCCGCGCTGATGGTTATCTTGTCGATATGACCTTCTATCTCGCTTAATTTATCTTTAAGATTTTCCTGGGCAAAACCAGGTGAGCTTAGCATAAAAATAATTATTGCCGGGAGAATGATCTTTACGGAAGTTTTTAATTCAAACATTTAATACTCCTTTAATTTTGTTTATTATTATATATCTAATTTAGTATTATGACGATTAAGAATGTGTTAAAATGCTGTTAATTAATGTTAAAAAATGTTAAAATAGAAGTAAAGTTACTTTATATACCTTATTTTTAATGTTATGAAATGAGTCCTGCTTGAAGGGGACGAGTTTTCCAATATATAGGGATAAAAATAAAAAATTATAAACAGATGAAAGAGAAAAACTTAAAAATAATTATTGGGTTGATGAGTGTTGCTCTGCTTGGTTTAATAGCAGTACAGATCTATTGGATAAAGAATGCAATTGAACTTGAGGAGAAACTGTTCGATTACAATGTTAATGATGCAATGCACTCCGTTGTAAAAAAAATCAGCCGGCATGAATCAGCAGCTTATGTTATAAATAAGCTGATTAAACCGGACGCAGATGATGTATTTGTTATTAAGAGTGATTTATTGAATAATGAAGACTTTGTTCTTAGGAAAAAAAGAATGTGGGTTAGCAGCTATAATTATGATGTTTGTGATTCTGATATTGTAATTAGATTGGAAGCACGTAAAAATGTTGACAGTTCAAAAGTTATAGTTGAGATCAATACAATCAAAGAGGGACATAAAATTGGCATAACGCAAAAAAGAATAATATCATCTGTACAAATTGATTCCATTAAAGTATATAAAGAAAAATTTGTAAGCGAAGTTGTGGAAGAATTAATACTTATTGGTGAAACACAAAATGTTGAAGAGAGAATAAACGAAAGAGAACTGAATAATTATATTAAGATTAATCTAATTAATAATGGAATCTCTGCTGATTTTATATTTGGAGTTAAATCTGAAAGAAGAGACACTATACTATTTTTGAAAAATGCTGATCAAATTAGTGAATTAAAAGAATCATTGTACAGAGCGCAGCTTTTTCCCGAAGAACTATTTAGACCTGCCAACTATTTGGTACTCTCGTTCCCGAACAGGACAGGATACCTGCTTCGTTCAATTTCCACTGTGTTGCTGATTTCTGCATTATTCATCTTTTCAATCATTTTTCTTTATTATAAAACTGTTCAAATCCTCATCAGGCAAAAGAAAGTAGCTGAAATTAAAAATGATCTTATTAATAATATCACTCACGAATTTAAAACTCCGATCGCTACAATTACACTTGCCGCTGAAGCACTGAAGGAACCTGAATTAAATAAAGATAGAGTTGCGATAGAAAAATACTCAACTATGATTGGAGAGGAGAGCAATCGGTTGAAGCATATGGTTGATTCTCTGCTTAATACTGCTTTAATCGAAAATGGAGAGTATAGCCTGGAAAAAAGTGAAATAGATATTCACTTTCTTATTGAAAATATAGTTAACAGGAATAATCTCAGATTGGAAACAGCTAACGGTGAAATTGTATTAGAACTACTTGCTGATGATCATCAAGTATTTGCTGATCAACATCACATCACTAACATATTAAATAACATTGTTGATAATGCTATAAAATATTCTCGATTTAAACCACTAATAAAAATTAGTTCCGTTAACAAGGGTGACGGTATATCAATTTCAATATCCGATAATGGAATTGGAATAGATAAACATCAGCAGAAAAAAATATTCGACACATTTTACCGCGTGCCCACAGGAAATATTCAGGATGTAAGAGGTTACGGAATTGGATTAAGTTATGTGAAAAAACTGGTTGAAGCACATGGTGGAATAATCACAGTTGAAAGTAAACTTAATAAGGGAACAACATTCAATTTGTTTTTACCACATGGCAGATAATAAAAAGAAAATATTATTGGTTGAGGACGATATTAATCTTGGAACAATTTTAAAAGATTTTCTTATAATTAAAAACTATGATGTAGATCATGTTCTCGACGGTGTTGAAGGTTTGAATGCATATTATAACGGTTCGTATGATCTACTAATTTTAGATATTATGATGCCGAAGAAAGATGGATTTACACTTGCAACGGAAGTAAGAAAGTTAGATAAGAAAACGCCTATTATTTTTCTTACGGCTAAATCATTGGTGGATGACAGAATAAAAGGGTTAAAACTTGGAGGCGATGATTATTTAACTAAGCCATTTAGCAGCGAAGAATTATTTCTTAGAATTGAAAATATTTTTAAGCGAGTCTTTTTATCCACGCATAAGAAAACAATAGTCGATCCCTTACCAATCGGAAAATACATATTTGATTATTCCAGAAGAACTCTACAAATAAACAGCAATGTGCGAAAACTCACCTCGAAAGAATCTGAACTATTACTAATGCTTGCAATTAGTAAGAATGATGTGGTTGATAGATCTGTTGCACTTGAGGAAATATGGCGCGACAACACTTATTTTACCTCCAGGAGCATGGATGTTTACATTACCAAACTGAGATCGTATCTAAAGGAAGATCCCACTGTGGAGATAGTGAATATACATGGAACGGGTTTCAAACTGCTGGGTCAGTAAATAATCCACTCATCATAATTCAACTGATTTTTATAAAATCTATCCTTATTTTTATACGCTTTTTAATGAAATTTAAAAAAGGGCATAAAATGAAATTAGTATTTAATTATTCCGTTCTCACAGTATTAGTTACTGTATTGTTAATATCTTGCTCAACTGAGGAACATTTTGACGGCAGTTTTTATTACTCACCGGATATAATAAAACCCGGAGAGGATATAACTGTAAAATACAATCCTGATAGCAGTAATCTTGAAGGTAAAGATGATATCCGGCTCGTAGCATATCTTTATGGTAATAAACTCAACAATGCTTTAGATATTCCCTTAACTAAAAATGGAAGTATTTATTCAGGTAATGTAAGAACAGAGGAGAATACACTCGGAGTTTTATTTAAATTTGCATCGGGTGAAGAGATTGATAACAATAACAAAGAAGGTTATGTAGTTTTTCTTTCAAATGACAAGGGTGATAGAATCGCAGGAAGTCTTGCTGGTTATGGAGAAGCACTCAGTCGTTGGGGTGCTTATTATAGTGACCTGGACCTGGATAGGGAAAAAGCTTATAAATTAATTAAAGAAGATTTTGAAAAGAACCCTGAGATAAAAACACGTTTCCTCGATTCATATTTAAAAGTTGTATCCACAGTTAAACCTGAAAAGAAAGATAAAATAATTAAAAAAGAATTAGAAATACTTGCCGAATCTAATCCATCCAATGAAGAAGATCTTACAGTTTTAGCAGATTGGTATGGTCGAATTGGACCGGAAGACGAAGCAGATAAATATAAAAGTATTATTTTAGAAAAATATCCAAATAGTGAATTTGCAGAATCTGTTAAAATAAAAGAGTTTAAAAAAGAAGAAGATTTAAATAAGAAAATAAAAATTGCTGCAGAATTTCAAAAGCAATTCTCTAAGAATGAACATTCGGAGTATTTATACGATCTTATTGCGAATGAATACCGGAATAAAAAAGAATATGAAATGGCGCTTAAATTTTTAGAAGAGAATATTGATAAACCAAGTTCATACCGTTTTTATTCAGTTGTTAATAGAATGCTTGACGAAGATGCCGATATGAATCTTGCACTTAAAATTGCTGATTTAGGCGTTGATAGATCACGGGGTGAATTGAGTAACCCTTCCTTAGAAAAACCATATTATTTAACAGCAATTGAATGGAAAAAAGAAAGAGAATATTATCTTGGGCTTAACTTATTTGGAAAGGGTAAAGTACTTAATAGTTTAAATAGAAAAGAGGAAACGCTTAATATTCTGGAAGAAGCAGCAAAGTTAACCAAAGAAGAGGATGAATTAATTAACGAACTATACGCCAAAGCGTTGATCGAAAATGGAAAGTATGATTTTGCGATGTCGAAAATTTCGCAGTTTATAAAAACCGGGCATAACACATCTCAGATGAAAACTTATCTGAAAGAAGCATATCTGAATGAAAAAGGAACCGAAGATGGATTTGATGCTTATACCTCTCAGTTTGAAGATGCAGCAAAGGAAAAACTGATTGAAAAACTAAAAAACGAAATGATACTCGAGCCTGCATCGTCTTTTACTTTGTTTGATATTGATGGTAATAAAGTTTCGTTTGATGATTATAAAGGTAAAATAATTATTATAGATTTTTGGGCAACCTGGTGTGGTCCGTGTCTTGCTTCTTTCCCCGGGATGAAAAAAGTTGTTGAAAAATATGAAAATGATAGTTGGGTTAAATTTTTATTCATCAACACATGGGAACGGGTGGAAGAAAAAACTAAAAATGCTGCGGATTTTATCGCGAAGAATGACTATCCTTTTCACGTTTTAATGGATGAAGATAATAAAATCATAGAAAAATATAAAGTGTCGGGAATACCAACTAAGTTTATAATCGATTCTGAAGGGAATATCAGGTTTAAAAGTATTGGCTTTGCAGGCTCGGATGATAAATTGGTTGAAGAATTATCTACAATGGTAAGTTTAATTAAGTAGAAAAATTTATGATGTATTTTACTCCCATTTGTTGAGTCAGTTGCACAACCTGAAAATATCACCAGGAAATTGTTTCAGGGGTCTCAAAACTAATTGATTTTAGATGCTGATCCCGATTAGCTATCTGGATATGATGACAAATATTAATTCTGCAACAAACTCTTGTTTACAAGTATTAGGTGGGTAGAGAATCGTATTATATTTTTAGTATACGCTTATTTTATCAACTGTTTATATTGCTCATACCTTTCTAAAATTTCTTTAACATATTTTACTGTTTCCTTTCCACGGGCATATCCTCTTTTAACTACTTCATCATTATAATATTTGGGTTTCGATTTTAACTTTAGATAAACTTCAACATTATCGAACCAAATATCTGGGTCTCCTTCGTACTTTTCTGTTAGATTTCTCGCATCAGTAATATGACCGGGACCTACATTGTAAGAAGCGAGTACAAACTTTATTCTTTCAGTTGAATCGGTTATTGATTCTTTCCAGAGGTTATCGAGATAAGTTAAATATTTAAATCCACCATTAATATTTTGTTCGGGATTTTTGAGATTCGTAATACCAAATTGTTTTGCTGTGTTTGGCATAAGCTGCATCAAACCAACTGCACCTGCCCATGATTTTGTATTAGGGTTGAACTGAGATTCCTGATAAACCAAAGAAGCACTTAACCGCCAATCCCATCCAACTAACTCTGAATATTTTTTTATCAAGTCATCGTATTTAGAAATTCCGCCGCCAGTGTTGGAAAAATATTCGCTAGTAATTCTTTTTTTGAATGCGTAACGATTTGTAAAATACTTTTTGTAGATAACTGCAAAATCCACTGTTGCTTTCATGCTATCCAGCCACTTATTAACAGCCGATTCAAACACATCCGAATCTTTTTCTACTGCCCAGGCAATTCTTTGCGAAAGAGAAATATCTGTTTCAGCATCGATATTTCTGTAGTAAACACTATTTAAATGTGCAATATTATCGTCTGAAATAGTGTAATCAATCTCTCCCGAAGATACTTGCGCAATCAGGTCTTCCGTTGTTAATTCCCGTTCTGCTTTTACAACATTAATGTCTCCGCCAATCTCATCTGAAAGATTTATCAATCTTTGTACATAAGCAGAGTTACTTCGTACAAAAACAGTTTTACCAATTAACTCTGCGGGATCACGAATCAACTGTTTCTCAATTTCGTGAAGTTTCATCTTTTCCCAGTTTTCAGGTTTTCGCTGCACCAACACTTGTTTTATGGTATTAATTGATTTTGTAAAGTCAACTTTTTCCAGGCGTTCTTTAGTAATTGTTAAATTGAATGCTATGAGATCACCCTTACCGGAGTTCAACATCTCAAACATCTCTTCAATATTATTAACTATTTTTACTTCCAAATCAACATTAAAATACTTTGCAAGTTTTTTAACAAGCTCGTATTCAAATCCCATCGGCTGCCCCTTATAGATGAAGTAGCTGTAAGCGTTGTAGCCGGTAATTGCAACTAGTTTATTATCCCGCAAGTTTTCTATCTTTACTTCTTCCTCATCTTTTGGGGAACAAGATTGAAGTAAAATAAATAGAAGACTTAATAAAACAACTGCAAATATGTAACTATGTTTTTTCAATTAAATTATTCAATGAATTGTAATTCTATAATAAATTACAAAATCAGAGGTAATACATCAAACAGAATGATATAATAATATGTGAATAATAGTCTGATAATATTATTTGAGAATGTTTACTTTCACATTTTCAATATTTATATCGGATAATTTTTTTAGATCACCATTCTCAAATAATTGTTTATAATCCTCAATATTTTTAATTATTTCATCAGATGTGAAATTTTCCTGATCTCCGAATACAATACCCTCAATCCACCTAACATTATGCACTCTTCTGAATCGTGAACCCCCTCCGTTTACGTGAAAATAGTAAGCAAAAAAATCCATAGAATAATCATCCTTGTTTATCCAGTAAACATAACTGTCTTCAAAATCACTTCCACCACTTTCTTGTTTAAAAGTAACTTCAATTAAATAGTATGGATTATTATTGATATTGCTTATACCAAGATATTTTTTGATTACGGCCTTATCATTAAGCGAATATGGAAGTGTAAAAAAATAAATAACCGAATTAATTGATTCTTTAATACTGTTAGATTTTGTAGTTGTTAAATCAATCGTTTGGGTGTTAATTTTTTTAAATACTGATTTATTATCAAATCCTTCATGAATGTTTCCAGATGAATCAGAGTAGAATCGTTCGTATAAAAAGTTACCATTCTTTCTGAATACTTTGTAATGTCTGTCTCTAAAATCGAACTCAATCAGTGCATTTTTGTAAGCGGTACCGCCATATTTTTCAATGGTTTTATCAATAATATTTTGAGGATCATATTCGGATTGTGCTATCCCTATGATTGTAAATAATAGAAACATTATAATATGATAAATAATAGAGATTGGGTTTTTCATAATAAATCTATATTTATTTTATATTGCATCCAATTAAAGGAATAATTGAAGAATAACCAATATCTAAATTCGTTTTCTAAATCCTTCACCCAAAACTTCGTGAACGTTATGAACTGTAACAAAAGCATCCGGATCTATATCTTTTATGAGATGTATAAGTTTTCCTAATTCCTTTAATGTAACTACAGTGACAATAATTTCTCTTTCAATATTTTTATATAAACCTCTTCCTTTAAGTGCCGTTGCACCACGGCTTAATTCATCCATAATTGCTTCTGCAATTTTTTCTGGTTTATCTGAAATTATATAAGCAGTTCGTGCATAATCAAAACCATCTATAATTGCATCAACAAATCTGCTCGAAACAAAAAGTAGGAAGAAAGCATAGAGCGTTAAAGTCATTGCTGATCTTTCCCCGGCAAGGTCTTTAAATTCTATCATTAATCCGGCAACTGATATAACAAAAAAATCTATAATCATAATTGCAGTACCGGGTTTAATTCCAAATTTCTTTTGCATTATAGCTGCAACAATATCTGTTCCTGCTGTTGAACCGCGAAATTTAAAGACAATTCCTAATCCTACACCTATTAGAGCTGCTCCTATTATTATCAGGAAAAGAAAATCGTATTGACGAAGATGCATAATTGTTTCAGTATCCTGAAGACGAATGAATCTAAAGCCGGGGATGTCGCCCCTGAAGAGATCAATAAAAAATGAATTGAGTGTTAAACCATAAAATGTTCGAATCCCGAATTGTTTACCCAATTCTTTCACTCCCCAAATGTAAAGAGGTACGTTAAAAACCCAAATCATCAAACCAATGGGAACCGTACCGCCGGTTAGATAGTAAAAAGCCATGGATAAGCCGCTTACTCCTCCGGGAACAACTTTGGCATCAACAAGAAAAACGCCAAATCCTATTGCCATAATTGCGGCACCTAATGCAATGGCTATGTAATCTATAAAAGGTATTCGCTTTGAATATAATTTAGACATCTTTTTTCCGGATTATATTTTGTAAAAAATCTTTAATCCTTAATTGAATCATCATTAAGGAAAAAGTTTATGATTTTTGACTTCAAAATTATGTAGATTTTAGACTAACAAAAACTGGGTTATATCCTAATAGAAAATAATAAATACTTTATCAAACAATTAAGGAAAGCGAAAAATGAAACCAAAATATGTCTTCACAGTTGCACTCTTAATGTTGCTCCCGAATATTTTATTATGCCAGAGCATTGAGCACAAATCACTTTCGGTAACAGTTTATAACCAAAACCTTGGCGTTATAAAAGATGTTAGAGAGATTGAAATCTCTTCCGGCAGCTCCGAAATAAAAATAACAGGTGTTGCACAGCAGATTGATCCAACGAGTGTTCATATAAAATTAGATGGGGAAGTTATCGAACAAAATTATCGATACGACCTTGTTAGTCTTGATAAAATTCTGAGGAAATTTGTTAATCAAAACATACGGCTTATAAGTGAAACAAATGAAATTGTAGAGGGGAAATTACTTTCTGCAATGGGCGGTCAAATAGTATTAGAAAAACCGGAAGGAGGCCTGGTGATGCTACCAAATGTTAACAAATATCGTTTCTCTGTAGATTATCTGCCCGAAGGATTAATCACTCAACCAACTTTGGTTTGGCAGGTTATCTCAAATTCTTCCGGCAAACAGGATGTGGAATTGTCTTATCAAACCCGCGGAATGAACTGGCATGCAGAGTATGTTGTTGTGTTGAATGAAGATGATACGAAACTCGATCTAAATTCCTGGGTTAGCGTTGATAATCAATCGGGTGCGACTTATAAAAATGCTAAACTAAAACTTGTTGCCGGTGATGTTAATCTTATTCAGGATATCATTACTCGGGGTGGAAGAGATAATATGTATATGATGGAAAAATCATCTGTTGATGTTCAGCAGTTTGAAGAGAAATCATTCTTCGAATATCATATTTATAATCTCCAAAGACCAACGACAATTTCTAATAACGAAACGAAGCAAATATCATTATTTGAAGCAAGTAATGTTGCAGCGAATAAAAAATTCTTTTACGGAAGTATAAGCAATAGATGGTATTGGAACCAACAAGGACAGAAAAAGATTGCCGTAATTATTGAATTCGAAAACAGTGAAGAATATGGATTAGGGGTTCCAATGCCGAAGGGTAAAGTAAGAGTTTATAAATCTGATGGCGAATCACTTGAATTTGTTGGCGAAGATATGATCGATCATACAACAACAAAGGAAAAAGTTAAATTAAAAATTGGTGATGCTTTTGATATTGTTGCCGATGAAGTTCAAACAGAAAACATACAGATATCTTCCAAAGTTTGGGAACAGGTATTTGAGATAACTTTTAAAAACAGGAAAAAAGAAGATGTGGTAATTGAGGTTGAAAGAAATCTTGGAACTAATTGGGAGATCTTAAAATCTTCATTCGACTATAAAAAGAAAGATGCTTTTAGAGTAACTTTTAGTGTTCCAGTAAAAGCAGATGGAGAATCGAAATTAACATTTAAAATTAGGTACAGATATTTTTAATTAATCTGTAATATTTTATGAGAAGATAAATCGAAAGTCACGGTAAAAAAAATAATCTGTGACTTTCACTTTTATATAAATTACTTGCTGTCCTTCCAGGTGTGATATAATTTTAACAAACTGTTGGTTTCTTATAGGTCGTCTTGCACAACAGTTTTAATGTAAATCTCATCTGCATCCGATTGCCATATAATAACAGGGAAGTCTTTTTCTTCACCCAAATAATTTCCATTCGATTCTGAATAAGTTTCTCCGAAATCGCCCATGTAATACATCAACGGGCTGCAATCACAATCTTCCGACTTAAAGAATCCAATGTCCCTGATATTAGTGAAGGAGAATTCCACCCTACCGACAAGTATGCTGTCCTTTTCCGATAGTTCTTTATTTGTAACCAGGTAATTCGGGTTATCATTTTCAAAATTTGTTCCTTAAATATAATCTGAAACTAATTTTCCAAAATCTTTAAAGGAAACATCTTTTTCATCATCTTCAACCGAAACGAGGTTATAGAATATTATTTCACCTTCACCCGAACCATCAGATTTAATTTCAAAAATGCACTCTTTATATTCTGCAGAAAGGCATCCGGTTAAATTTATCACAATTAACAAAAGTATTATTAACATGCTTATTCTTAAGAAAGACTTCACTTTGTTTTCCCCAATTTGTAAATGATTGAATTTTTATTAGGTAATTTAAGAGAAAGATGTGAAATAATAATTATTGAAAATCAAAAATAAATTCCATACCAAATACCGGTTGGAGTGAGTCGTACAGTAGGCATCGGTAACCTAATAAAATTCAACTCACTTTTGAAAAATTTGAAAAGATCACTTTCATTTCCAAAATCAATTTTCCTGAGATCGAGATCCAGTCCAACAAACCATTGTGGTCTGCCAAATTGAGGCGTAGCGGCAATTCCTTCTGCACCGTATCCAATTGCAACACCAAGCGGAGCCAACCATTTAGGATAATCTCTCTTCCAGGAATCAGGAAAGTAATGATGAGGATTGATTGCCAGCCAAAAAGTCATTCCTTCATAATCATCAATAAATGATTTAGGATTTTTTGTATAAGTTTTATTCCGCCATGCATCAGAAACATGATAACTGAATTTTGGATGAAGCCCGCCAAGCACTTCCGGAAAATATTGTTGAAGAACAAAAAATCCGGATCCAAGCGTATTAGCAGAAAGATCGAGCCAACTAAATCCCCAATCTGCAAATAAGCCATCGGATATTTCCATTTCCAGCATCCAGACCCATCCTGTTAAGGCGCCAAACCAAACCGAACTCTCCCCTGAAAGTCCTGACCAGCGATAGAGTTTTGAGGTTAGATCACTAACAAAATATGCATCGGTAAAATGTCCAAGCTTATCCATTCTTTGATAGTTATGAACATCTATCCACCAATTAATGGAATGTAATCCTGTTATTTCATTCTGATCCCAGACACCACGTTGGTACTGATATATTGCAAGGTTGATAGTTAACATTGTTCCAAGTAATGGGAATAATCTTGAATAGTTTATCTCAGATTGTTCTCTCCAATATGTACCATCAATCATCTGATATTGATATTCATCTTCTGAATTTTCCTCGTATTTTATATCTTGATTGAGAGAAACGGGTATATAAGTTTTTCTTCCCTCAATAAATTGCTCAACCGTTAGATTATTATTTTTGAATGCAAGTGAGTGGAATGGTGCCTTGGTTCTATTTTGCTCTTTTGGTTTTGATGCATCGTCTGTTATTGTGTTATCAATATTTGTTCGGTAATAATAGACGGCAGTGTCAGCAGGAACATTGTTAAGGAATGCAATATTCTGTGCTTTACTAACACAGACAAATAGTACTAAAGTTATTAATAATAATCGGTAACAATATAACATCATAAATTCTTCTTCAATCCAAATATATCGCTTTAATTTGTATTATCTGGATAAATCAACAATTGCTATACCAAAAGTTTAATTTCATTAATCGAAAACTTACTCCAAAATGATAGTGTTAATTGATAATTTCTTTAAATTTTGGATAATAATAGAGATGAATTAAGTTTAGACAATTACTGTGTTGATATTAATGTTATTTTTACATGGTAATTCTTTCCCTAAAGTCTATTTTGATAAGATAGAAGGACCATTCGAAACAGCCCTGGGGAAGTAACTAAAACCTGCCTAAAGTGCCACGATGAAGATGGTAAGCAGGTGAACCTTGAATTTTATAGAAATGTTGGTTTTTTAGAAAAGGAACATCTGAGACAGATGTTCTTTTTACTCGTTCAACCGCTGGCGAGGACACATAGTCCGAGTCTTTATGAGTTACTGATGATAATACAAATCGCCATCAGATTTTTCCCTGGCTGACGATCGATCAAACTACACGAAATATTTAGGAAATATTTTGTGATAGAAAAAATAGTTCGGGCTCCGCCGCAGAAGTTTTTATTGTTAAATCAATTGATGGCGGTGAATCATTTGAGAACTCTTAAGTAAGTGAATCTTCCTTCACATCCAAATCATCAGTTTTTCTGAGGCTATATAAACATTTCTGCATGGCATAAAAAAATATATCCTATTTGGATGAAATTACAAAGTTGGCAGCTAAGTGTTTGGACTGCACCTTTAATTGATACAACTTCAGTTACTATCGTTAGAAGTGAATCCTTTGAACTGAAAGAATATTTTTTTCAGAATTATCCCAACCCGTTCAATCCATCTTCACTATCAGTTACCAAATACCGAAAGCTCAATTTGTAACTGCTAAGATTTTTGACGCAAGTAGTAATTAGGTTAAAACAATTGTAAAAGAAACTAATGCTTCCGGTGTTCATGAAGTAAATTTTATGCATCTAATTTAAGCAGCGGCATATACTTGTAAAGAAATGATACAGGAACGTTTCATCATAGTAAAAAGATGCTCTTAGTAAAATAAATTTTGAATAGAATATTTTTAATAAAATTGTAATTATTAATGAAAAAAGTATTGTTTTTATTTTATAGAATTATTAATATTGCAACGGCTCTTCTGAAGGTTATCCCCCAAACCTTTAGAATATAAGAGTCGAGTCCGGCAGGCGCCCGCCTGCTGGACTTTTTTATTTCAAATCTTTTTTATTGAATAAATAATTTTATACTGCAGTGCGTTTGATAATAGCAATAGTAAGATCATCATGGATCTTTGTTTTCCCGATAAAGGTGCTGATTTCGGCAAGTATTTTCCCTCCTAAAGATTCCGATGATTGGTTTGAATTTTCAGTGAGTATTTCCACTAATTTATTTTCTCCAAAAAAGTTCCCTTCTTCATTTAGGGCTTCAGTCAATCCATCAGAATAGATAATGAGATATTCCCCAGTGTGTAATTCGGCAGTTTGTTCATTAAATAATGTATCAGGAATCAGACCAAGAGCCGGTGAAGTTATTTTAAGTTTCTCAATTATATCATTCCGGATTATTAGTGGAGGAAGATGACCAGCATTCAATATCTTAATTTTACCCGAAGTAACATCGAGTTCAATATAAACTAATGAAGCAAAAAGTTTGGGGAGACTATCACGGCAAAATATCCTGTTAATTTTTTCTCCAAGCGCCATTAAGGAATTATAATCGGGCACTATTGCCCGGATTGTTGACTGAAGCTTTGCCATTAATAAAGCAGCACTTAAACCTTTACCTGCAACATCACCGACTGATATACAAACTTTATCTTCAGATAGTTTTAAGAAATCAAGCAGATCGCCGCCAACATCATTTGCGGGTTTTGTATAAAGCCAGATGTCCCAACCTGCTACTTCAGGATTAGCTTCCGGCATAAGAGCTTTTTGCACAGCTCTGCCTTCTGCCAATTCAGTTCTTGCAAGTAATTTATCCTTCAATTCAAGCGCAAGAATAAAAAGAAGAATTAACCCCCCTATCATTGCAGTGCCTACGAGATTAATACTAACATTATCAGAACTTATTTTATTATCTCCAGCCATCATAATAAGAACGATTGCAATTAAAAGAAGTATTCTTCTAAATGGAGTTAGTTTGAAGAAGAGTGCTTTTAGGAGCCACCAGGGAATGATGAAAAACCTTTTAAACTTTCCCATCGACTCAAGTTTTTTCTTTCTCTCCTCTGTGAGGTAATATTCTTTTAAACTCCTGTACTCTGTCCCAAAATCCTCTTTCATTTTTATTTGATGAATATCATCCCGGAGGGTTTTCCCAATGCGGGGTTCATTGTTCTTAGAAGAATTATTATCGCTCATTTTTCCCATTAAAAAGATGGAATAGTAAAATAATTTCTTTGCATTAAAAATAATAGATTTTATTAACTGGGTAAATAATAACTATTCAAAAAGCATAATAGAAGGATGAGTGGTAAAAATTTATGCTATTTGCAGTTTTACAGTAACCCGAATTGTGATATGTGATGAGTAAAATGCTTTTTATGAAAGATGTTCCATTCTTCTTCATCCAATTCACCGAAAGTTACGTTAACCAGATTTGCACCGGGATTATTTTCAAAAAATAATAAATAATCATCAATCTCTTTTTTTAATTTCTCCACTGCATTTATAAGTGATGAATATTCCAACGGGCGAAGGTCTTTACCTATAACAGGGTTTACAAAGAGTTTGGGCATTGGTCTGCTGCTCATTAAAAACCTTTTTAACGTAGGAATATTTTCAGGTAGATTAAAACAATCCAGTTTTAATTTACCGTTACTCATTTGCACAGCAAGAATCAGATGCTCTACCATATGTCGCGGTGTCATTTTGCCCCAGAGAGGTTTTTGTTGTGGATCAAGTTTGTTCAATAACATTAAATAATTATCTGTCAACATGTTTATTAGATTAATTCCTCATATTTTTTTTGAGACCTTTACCGATAACATTTTCCCAGTATTTTTGTTTGTAATATATAAATTGTTTTCTTAAAGCATTAACGTTGTAAAATTGTGATTTCATCATAATCATTTTTGTTATTGACTTAAATGAGATTATTAACAAAATTAAGATTGAAAAAACAGGATTTGTAAAAATCAAGTGTTAGCATTTCCTGTTAAGTAAAAGTTAGGCATTAAAAAAGGGAGGTGGGAAAATGAAATTGTTAAAATATTTATTAGTAATATTTGTTGTATTGTTACATTACTCTTGCACAACCGAACCAGAAAATGATTATATCAATTTCAAGATTAAAGTTGATAAATTAACTCGTCCAGACACTATCTCTGTAAATGATTCATTAACAATAATATTTGATGGCTTTGTGGGCTCTGACGGATGTCATAGATTCACACACTTTGAAGTAAATGAAAAAGTAAATGAACTAGAGATAACAGTTTGGGGATCCAGGCCAAATTTTGATACAGTTTGTCCAACAGTTATGGTTAATTTAGATGGAAAAGAATACAAGATATTGTTGAAACAAACAGGCATTTTCAGAATTGTGATTCATCAACCGAATAATAGTTTGTTAATAGATTCAGTTTTTGTACAATAAGTTTTTATAACTTCCTGCCACGCAACTCTCCGAAGAAGTCTTTTGCCGTAGGCATTGAGACTGTGTAAAAAGTAATAATGACAGGTTAGCTAATGAGGTTTTTAGAGTGAACTCATTAATTGAATTGTTAACTATCTGTGATTTTGAAATAGTCTATATTTCACTCACTAATTTTTAGATTAAATTAATTATTAAAGAATTATTCAAAAGTATTATTAAAAGTAAATGTTGCTAAAACAAAAATTAGAATATCATTATAAAGCATTCGATAAAACAAAAATTGAACCCGATCCGCTGCAGTTCCCTCATAAATATACAGATAAAAAAGATATTGAAACGATAGCTTTTATTGCATCGGTATTTGCATACGGAAATGTTAAGCAGATTATTAATACTTTAAACAAAGTTGTCAATCTGATGAACAACAAACCTTACGAGTTTATTATAAATCATAATATCAAAGCCTGTTCAAATTCATTAAAAGGATTAAAGCACAGATTTTATACTGAAAAGGATATTGCCGGATTATTTCACGTTATGAATCTTGTTTACAACGAATTTGCATCTCTTAAAAATTTATTCTTATCCGGTTTTAATGTAAATGATGCAAACATAAAAGGCGGCATATCAACATTTTCAAATTATTTCAATCATCTTTACAGGAATAGATTTGGTAAAGAGAGCAGGGGAGTAAAGTTTATGTTCCCAATACCGGAAAAAGGAAGTGCATGTAAAAGAATGAATTTGTTTTTAAGATGGATGATACGGAAAGATGAGCTTGACTTTGGATTGTGGAATGAAATACCGGCAAGTAAACTAATAATTCCGGTTGATACACATGTTGCGTCAATCTGCGCAGAGCTAAAACTAACAACAAGAAAAAACGTAAGCTGGAAGATGGCAGAAGAGATAACGGAAAACTTAAAAAAGTTTGATCCCGATGATCCTGTAAAATATGATTTTGCAATTTGTCATATCGGAATGAGGAAATTGAAGTTTTAACTTGTGTAAAGGTTAAAAAAAGAGTAGCTATTTTTGGTATTTGTTGATGCGTCGCAAAAAGAAATATTAAAAGAATATTATTTACATCATTCAAGATTAGATTAATAAGTTTTGTTTTGTCTCAGCAACGGCTTTAAAGTCTCAATAATTATTAGAATTGATTTATTTCATTCCTAATTTTTGTTTAGTCTTTAATAGTTTCAACGCCTCCTTGGCTCTTTTCTCTTTGGTTTCCACTTTTTTGGCGCTGGCAATCCATCCAATGAATTGTTTTTGATGAGAAGGAGATAATTCATTAAAAAATTCCCTTGCTTTTTTATTAACAGATAATAACCGTGTGAGCTCTGAAGGCATTATAAAGTCTTTTATTGCTTCAGCAGTTTTATACCATTTACCGTTCTTTTTAGCAGCTTTAACTTTTTCCATGCCATGTTTCGTCATTTTCCCCTGATTTATCATTTTTGCAACTCGTTTTTTATTATGCTCTGACCAGATGCTTTTAAGATTTCGCGGGGTAAATTTTTGGCAATATCTCTCATCGTCTATAGTTTTAACTATGCTGTCAATCCAGCCAAAACATAACGCTTCTTCTACAGCATCATCGTATGGAATTCGTGGTTTACCAGTGTGTTTTTTATAATAGATAAGCCAGACTTCCCTAACAATACTATGGTTTCCCTTCAGCCATTTACGCCATTCTTTTCTGTTTGAAATGTAGAGTTTTAAAGACATAAAACAGTAGTTTTTTAAGGTTTGTTTATTAGATGAAAATTTTCTTCAGCAATCTTTAAGCTTTCAGTTTTTCCAACATCCAGCCAAAAGGAGTCGTTATCAATGTGAGCAATGATTTTATTATCTTTCATAATATCTAAATATAAATCAATCATCGAAAACACATCATCATCCGGCATTAACGAAAATATTTTCGGATTGATAATATGAATTCCGCTGAAGGCAAATTCGTCTAACAAATCAATGTTGCAGGAACTAATTAGCTCTCCTGTTTTTGTGTTCTTCCAACCGCACAAAATATTTTCTGAATTGAACAATAAATATCTACCCGATTCTCTTTTCCTAACTGTAAGTGTTGCAAGGGAGTTAGATTTTATATTAGCTTGATACAAAGTTTTAAGATTTAAATTTGAAATAATATCAACATTATAAAGAAGGAATGGTTTGCCATCACTGAAGAACCGGGAAGCTTTCTTTAATCCTCCGCCTGTATCAAGCAATTTATCACGTTCATCAGAAATTGTAATATCTGCATCAAAATTATTTTGCCCGATGAAATTAATTACCTGCTCAGCAAAATGATGAACATTAATTATTATTTTATCGAACCCGTTTCTAACGAGGTTGTTAATTGCAATTTCAATTAATGTTTTATCTCGTATTTTTACCAATGCTTTGGGCAGGTTATCAGTAAGCGGCTGCAAACGAGTTCCCAATCCCGCTGCAAGAATCATTGCTCTCATTTGAGCATGTCCTTTTTTTCTAATTCAGTGTGTTGTAAAATTACATTAGCATCAAAAAATTTATCTAAATATTCAGCTAATCTTTCAGCACAAAATACGGAACGATGCTGACCACCTGTACATCCGAAATTTATCATCAGATGTGAGAATCCTCTTTGTGTATAATTATTAATTGCACGTTCAATTATTGAAGTTATATCGGTTAAAAATTCATTCACATCACTTTGTTTGTTTAGAAACTCAATTACTGCTTCATCTTTGCCGGTTAACATTTTAAACTCATCGTATCTGCCGGGGTTATGTAAACTTCTGCAATCGAAAACAAAACCACCGCCGTTTCCTGATAGATCAACAGGAATGCTAGATTTATAAGAAAAACTATTTATCGAAACTGTAAGCTTTTCTGAGTCTTCAATTGATTCAAATTTTCTTAATGAGGTGTTTTTTAAGATATGATTCAATGCAGAGTTTAACTCATTCAATCCGTGTGGTAAGAGATTATTTGAAAGCAGATATTCAATATTATTAACTGCATAGGGAATGCTTTTAAGAAAATGTGCTTTCTTTTCATGAATTCCTCTGAAGCCGTAGGCGCCAATTGCCTGTAATATTCTAATAAGAACATAACCGTTATAAAAATTTTTAAAATCATCGCTGTCAACTTTTATTTTTTGATTAAGAGTTAAAAGATAATGCTCTAACAGCTCATCCCTAATTTGCTGAGGAATATCAGCTTTAGCATCATAAAGTAAAGATGCAACATCATATTGCAGCGCACCTTTTCTGCCTCCCTGGTAATCAATAAAATAAAGCTCATCATTTTTAAGCATAATATTTCGCGACTGAAAATCTCTGTACATAAAAAAATCAATATTTGTTGATAGAAGAAAATCAATCAAAGTTGTGAAATCATCTTCAATTTTTTGTTCATCAAAAGGAGTTTGTGTCAGTTTTAGAAAGTAATACTTAAAGTAATGCAGATCCCATAGCATAGATTGTTTATCGAAACTGCTGCGCGGGTAGCAAACGGAAAGATCTAACTCTTCAAATGCATCTATTTGAAACCTGATCAATTCTGTAAGCGCAGTTTTATAATGTTCTTTAATTTTATTCGGAAACTCTTTGCCTGTTCTGTTTTTTGTTATGAATGAAAAAATAGTTTCATTACCGAGGTCTTCAATCAGGTAAACATTTTTTTCAATATCATATTCGTATAAATGAGGTACTTTCAGATTGTGTTTTAGAAAATGTTGGGTAAATGTGATAAAGGCATGATTCTCACTACTATCAGGATTGAAAACACCTATTGCCTGATGATTAGCACTTATCATCCTAAAGTATTGTCGGTATGAACCGGATTGTGGAAGGGGAGTGGTTGACACAAGATTTTCTCCCGACCATTGTTCAAATAAATATTTTAGTTGTTCGGTCATTTTACTATATAAATAATTATTGTTCAAGCAAGTCTTCTTTTAAAATTGAGTACATCAATTGATCTTTAAAACGATTATCCTTATAAACAGCATTGCGTAATCTTCCTTCAAGTTTGAACCCCGATTTTTCCAAAACGCGCATCGATGCTCCATTACCCTCAAATGCTCCCGCAAAAATTCTGTTTAAATCGAATTGATTAAATGCATATTTGGTTAATGCAACAAGAGCAATTGAAGCAATTCCCTTTCCCCAAAATGGTTCAGCTATCCAATAACCTATTTCGGCAGAAAACCTGTAAACGTCTGACTGAAGCATTAATCCTATTCCGCCGATCAATTCATTGCTATTTGCAATTACAAAATTAAGTTCAGGAATTTGAATTATTGCCGCAGTAATCCACGCCTGTGCTTCTCTTTCGGTATAAGGATAGGGAAAAGAATCTCTTAAGTTTTTTGAAATATTATTATTATTCGCATACTTAATTAGAGCGTTTTTGTCGTTCATTTTATAACTTCTTATTTGATATATGCCTAATTGAATATTCATCTTTAACAAAAATTTCTTAAAATCGTCCTTAAAGTTAAATGTTGATTTTCGAATAAAATAAAACTTAGTCGCTAAAATTGTAATCTAAAGAATAAAAACAAATCAAATAAAAGAATTTATTTTAATTTCATCATTATAATTTTGGTGAAGTAATTTAATGTGAAAGAATTTGCATGGCAGGGTTGAATACTTTAGAGGGTAGTTACATAAATGATTGTAGTAGTTATCCTCACCAATCTCCCAATGGTCCGCCAAAAGCTCCCTGGTCATTGCGAGTTCCGTTAACATCGTTGTATTCGGGTGTAGGATTCCCTTCATTTATGCAGGGAGAAGCTGATAAAAGATGAAGATCATCATTTGAAATAAACAGGGGATTCATAGAACCAAAGGCAAGATAATTGTATTGTTCGTTTATATTTGATGAATCACCGGTAAGGATTGAAATTCTGTTATCACCGGTAAACGAGATATTGTTGAAGAAAATATTGTTTTGAATTTCCGTAGTTAAAGGATCCTGCAAAACAACTCCGCCGCCATAATTAAAACAAGTATTTTTGTAAATGGTATTGTTGATTATTACAACATTGGAATTCTGTAAAAACATAGCCCCGCCGTAAACCTCGGCATCATTATCTCTGAAAATATTATTTTTAATAACTGCACCGGAACTTAAGATGAATAATCCTCCGCCGTAAATACAGCTATTTACATTAAACACGCAATTCTCCACCACAACATTTGAATTGTTTATCGCAATTGCACCACTCGTTAGCGGATCATCATTTTGTTGAAATACTTCCCGTACTATGCAGAACTTAAATTTTGATGTATCCGTTTGATTTGTAATACTTATACCCAGCCAGCCGGAAAGAAAAGAAGTGAAAATAATCGGTTTTAGCGTTGTGCCCTCAGCTATTATAACTCCAGTCGAATTCAATTTGGTATCTTTTTCAAAAAACAATGTAACTCCGGCATCAATCTTTAATGTGTCTTGTGCCGAAACAGAAATATCGTTAACTACCAGAAACGGAGCATCGTTAAATGCAAGTGTACCGGAAATGTTACCTTGAATTTCCGTATAAACTCCTCCAAGAGTCGGATCAATAATGTTGTTGGCCGAATCAATATTTTCTCTGCAAGAATAAATAAACATTAAAAAAATTATCGATATTAGAGTTATTCTTATTTTCATACAGATAAAATATAAAATGAAAATTAATTATGCAGTGCAAAAATGATTCGTAACTTTTTTTAGTTTATTTTTGGCAATAATATTTATTTGCTATCAAGAAATACAGACAAATGAAATCAAAAACTTTATCGCTGTTTTTAATTATTTGTTTTTCCGTTGAGAGTTGATATGATGGATTGGAGAATTTACTCCAATAAAGCATTGATGCAATGCTTTCTGCATTAAAAAGAAAGGATATTCTGAAGTTTATGAACTCTTTTGGTACAAAGTATCAGGTGCCAAACATATTGAAAGTGATTGGGTTGAAAAACTTGTCGTTCTCCTATTTTTATGTTTGGTAATAAAAACTTATATCAATATATTCAGTTAAATTAATTTGAATAAAAAACAAAATGAGTTGAATGCAACATGAAATCCAACAGACGATCATTTATCAAGTCATCATCGTTATTAATTGGGGGGTTACTCTATCCGCGTAGAAATATTTTTGGTGCGATAAACTTTTTTAGCCCTGAAGGAATTAAAGAAATTAGACCTAACATCGGAATATTTACCGAGAAAGGCGGAACTATCGGTTGGTATGTTTCTGATGATGCGGTTGTGGTGGTTGATTCTCAATTCCCGGATTCCGCAAAACATTTTGTTGAAGAATTAAAAAAGAAAACAAAACGTAAAATAGATATTTTGTTCAACACGCATCACCATGGCGATCATACTTCCGGAAACTATTATATGAAGGATTTCGTGGAAAAGATAGTTGCACAGGAAAATTGTGTTAAACTCCAAAAGAAGTTTTACGGAAAAGGGGAGAGAAAAGAAAAACAGGTTTATGCCAATACAACGTTTAAGGATGAATGGGAATTGGATTTGGGAAAGGAAAAAATTAAAGCGTCATATTTTGGGAACGCTCACACATCTGGTGATGCAGTTCTCCATTTTCAAAATGCAAATGTTGTTCACATTGGTGATCTTGTTTTCAATCACACTTATCCGTATATGGATCGACCTGCGGGTTGTACTGCTTCCGGTTCAATAAAGGTTTTGGAAAAAGCCGCTTCAGTTTTTGATAAAGATACAAAATTTATTTGCGGGCATGCTGACACAGATGAAAATGTAACATTTTCAATTGATGTTTTAAGTGTGATGAGAGATTATTTTTCTGCCTTGCTTGAATTTGTTGGTAAAGAAATGAAAGCAGGAAAAACGTTATCTGAAATACAAAAAGCTGCAGGTGTACCTGGTTTCGAAAAATTAACTGAAAGATGGGAGGGGGCAAAGGAGATGAATCTAAAAGCAGCATACGAGGAATTGAGCACTTAGAAATAAGTTGTGATTTTTAGTGCATCCCGTCTACCGTGCGGGCTGGTTCATAGCAGAAATAAGGCCCTTAATTAGCACTAATTTCAACATAATCATTTTATTATCTTCTGGAAGTGCTGATAATCTTTCAAGCTTTTCCAGTCGCCGCCCCAGGTCCATCCCTTTTCTTTAAATACTTTAACTATCTTAGAATCAGGTTCAATTGTTCCCATATTTTTCAATTTGTATTCTGAACCGGCTGGAATACTTGTTCCGTTTTTTACATAAGGATTTTGTTTGGGATTAATATCAATTGCCAAACCATTGGCATGCATCGATAAAATTCTGGAGCCGGAAATGAATCTGTAATTGAATGATGAGGTATTATTATCATTCATCGATTTTTCATCGGACCAATTATACTCTACAATAGGTACAACTTTTTCAACAGGAAATTTTATCTTTTCAATCACTTTAAATATATCTACAATATCATTCGCAATTTCTTTATTAACAATAATTTGTCCCTGGTGTAATTTTCCGTCAAATCCATAATACTTTACACTTACCAAATCAAGTTTATTCTTTACTGAAGAAGGGATGCTGCTTCCTCTTAAAGCTTCATCAAATGTATAATCAGCATCAATCATAATTTTTTGAACAGCCACTGATTGCTCTTTATCAGACGAATATATTGTAAGCTGTTGATTTTGCTGTGCGTTGATAAATGTTGTCAAAAAAAGGAAAATAGTTAAAGATGAATTTTTAAACAATCTCTGATAAAACATTATTGGAAGTTTCATTTACTGTGTACATACTGAATAAGTGATTGAAAATTATTTATATACTAAACATATAAAATGTAATAAGCTTTATATTAAAAAAATAGTGTAAAAATGATGGGTACAGATATGAATAATTGAATTTATTGGATATATTTGCGCCTTAAATTTTATAAAGGAAAATATGAAAAAGTTATATTTATTTTTTATTACCGTTTTTGCAGTTGCTGCGTTTACCGGTTGTTCAAATGATAGTGAAATTAAAACTACCGGTTCGGGACTTAAATATTTTGATGAAACAGTTGGTGAAGGAAAAGATGCGGAAATTGGTGATTTATTATCAATTCATTTTAAAGGTTGGATAGTTATGGACAGCACAAACCTATTTTCTGATTGGACCAAAGATTCAACACGTTTGCCATACTTGATTGGCGATAGTTACAGACAAGGGCAAGTTGTAAAATTTGTTCTGGGCGAAGATGCTTTCATTAGAGGAACCGATGAAGGAATTATTGGTATGAAACCGAATGGGAAAAGAATGATTGTTATTCCTTCAGAGCTTGCTTATGGCGAACAGGGAATGGGTCCTGTTCCACCGAACGCCGATTTGAAAGTTTTAATAGAATTACTTGATGTAAAAGATCCTATTGTGGCAGAAATGTGGGATGTTGACAAATCAAAAATAAAAACAACTGAAAGCGGGCTGATGTATGTAATCATTGAAGAAGGTGAAGGTGATTTTGCCACGGCTGGTAATGTAGTAACAGTTCATTATTCAGGTTATTTGGAAGATAGTACTAAATTCGACAGCTCGGTTGAAAAAGATGAACCATTTTCTTTTGTTATTGGTAACAAACAGGTAATTGCCGGCTGGGATGAAGGATTAAGATTTCTGAAAAAAGGGGGTAAAGCAAGATTTGTCATTCCCCCTTCATTAGGGTACGGTGATATTACTGCCGGAAAAATACCTCCGAACTCAACGCTAATTTTTGATGTTGAATTGCTTGATGTAAAGTAATTAATATTTTTACGTGGCTCAGGACAATTGTCCTGAGCTACTATTAAATGTAATAACTAATCAAACTCATCGCTTGAGAATAGTAACCTCCGCCAAACAGGTTGAGATGATTTAATACATGGTAGAATTTATAAATATTTTCTCTGTATTCATATCCAGCAGTTAAGGGAAAAGCTTCATTATAAGCACCATAAAACCTAGAATCAAAACCACCAAAAAGTTTTGTCATTGCCAGATCAGCTTCGCGGTTACCGTAATAAACAGCAGGATCAATTAAGCAAGCAAACCCTTTGTTGTTAATTAAGTAGTTGCCGCCCCAGAGGTCGCCGTGCAGTAGAGATGGCTTCTCTCCATCATCAACAACAATTTCATCTATTTTATTTTCTAATACAGCTATTGATTTTCGCAATTCGGAAGTTGAATTACCTCTTCCTTCAGCTAAATGTAATTGAAAGAGAATCCTTTTGTTAAAATAAAATTTTGTCCAATCGTGTTTTTCGTCTTCTTCTGGAATATTTATCTGTGGATTTGAACCAATATAATTGTCTTCATAAAATCCATAAAATTCGCTTGTAAATTTGTGCAGAAGTGCAAATTTTCTACCAAAGTCTTCAGAAAAATTTTTCTGTTTATTTCCTGCTTCTATTTGTTCGAGTAATATGTAATCTTCATCATAACAAATTACATCCGGAATTTTAATCACACCGGCTTTATTTAATTCCTGCAAACCATGTACTTCCTTTATAAACATATTATTGTTTACAGTGGAATTATATTTTAGGAAGTAAATTTTCCCCACGTCGGTATCTATCTTGCAAGCATTACTTATACATCCCCCTAAGAGTGATTGAGAACCGATAATTTTCGAGTTCAGTTCTTTCTCAATTTTTGCTTTTATCTTGCTGTTTAATATCATTAATTACCCTGTTAAGCAACCCGTTGGTAGCATCTTCAAGCATATCAAGAACTTCTTCAAAACCGGAGGCGCTGTTATAATATGGATCCGGTATTTCATCAATTGTGCAGTTTTCGCAAAAATCCACCATCCTGAAAATTTTGTGTTTGTGATTATTTAATACATCCATCGATTTTATATCTTCAAGATTTTCATTATCCATAGTAACGATATAATCAAACTGCTCAAAATCTTTTGCCATATCAAATTGACGGGCAGTACTGTCAACAATGTAACCGCGTTTTTTTGCATATACTATCATTCTCGAATCTGCAGATTCCCCGCTGTGATATTCAATTGTTCCTGCAGAATCAATTTCAATCTTATCGCTTAAATTATTTTTCTCAATTGTTTTTTTCATTATTGCTTCTGCTGCGGGCGACCTGCATATATTACCCATGCAAACAAACAATATTCTTTTTTTATTCATCCAAATGTACCCGGTAGTTATAATTTTTCTGAAATAATGTTATAGTTCAGAATAAAACCTAATTAGCCAATCTGTCATTCCCACGAAAGTGGGAATCCCTCAAAAAAAAATTAAACCTTATGGATTCCCGTTTTCACTGGAATGACATTTTTATGGAACACCCAATAATATTTGCTTCCAAAATAATATTAATTTATTTCTTATTCGCCCTGTACTGTAATTAATAATTTTCTCTGCCCGCCGTGGTTTCTATGTTCGCAAAGGTAAATTCCTTGCCAGGTTCCCAAATTAAATTTACCGTTTGATATTGGAATTGTAAGTGATGTACCAAGCAAACTTGATTTTATATGTGCAGGCATATCATCCGCACCTTCGCTGGTGTGTAAATAATATGGTTCGTTTTCTTTTACTGAATGATTAAAAAATTTTTCCATATCGCTGCGAACATCCGGATCAAAGTTTTCATTTAAAGTTAATGATGCGGAGGTATGTTTTAATAGAAGATGAGCCAATCCAATTTTGATATTCGCTATTTCAGGGAGTTGACTAAGCACCTCATTTGTAATAAGATGAAAGCCGCGTGATTGAGGTTTTAATTTTATTTCTTTTTGAAACCATTTCATTTTTGTTGTGCATTACTATGCTTTTGGCTATTTAATCCTTTTCAATTCAATTTTTAAACCATTCACGAAATTGTATTTATCCAATCCTTCACAGTTACCAATTACTATTACTGTATCTCCCTCGCTAAATCTTGCTGCTTTATTTTCATCAATTTCATTCATAAAAAAACAGAATAGACTTATTTCACTCTCACCTGTGTTTAATTCAAGAACATTTCTTCCTTCATGAAGGTTATAAAATGCTTTTACAGTTCCGGTAACTTCTAATTCTTTATCAAGAAAATTATTATCTGCTTCAGTTTTATTTTTAGAATATGAAGCCGCAAGATTAACAGCATCTACCTTAAGCGAAATCGTTTCTGTATAATAAATAAAAACTGCTGCAATCAGTAATACCAGCATTATAGCATTGCTGATTTTTTTCATAACATTATTATGTTAGTCAATCCAATCGGCGATGAAAATATTTGTATCACCTTTTTTCTTGTTGAACCTGTTGGAAGCAAATATTAATCGTTTTCCGTCTCTTGTAAACATCGGGAAACCATCAAAGGATTTATTAAATGTGATCTGCTCCAAATTCGAACCGTCAGTATTAATTGTATAAAGATCAAAATTTCTGCCCGTTTCACTGTTAACATTTGAAGCGAAAATTATCTTCTCCATGTTCGGATGAAAGAACGGACCAAAACTTGCTTTACCAAAATTTGTAACCTGTTCCATATTTTTTCCATCGGCATCCATCACATAAATTTCTAAAGCAGATGGTCTTACCAAACCGTTTTCAACAAGATCGTTGTAATCAGCAAGTTCTTTTTCGGTTTTCGGTCTGCTGGTTCTGAAAACAATTTTAGAACCATCCTGTGAAAAGAACGGACCGCCGTCATAACCTTGTTCAAATGTTAAACGTGTTTGATTCTTTCCGTCAATATCCATCACATAGATTTCAGGATCACCATCACGCAGCGAAGTAAAAACTATTTTATCACCTTTCGGCGAAACAGTAGCTTCCGCATCATAACCATCAGTAAAGGTTAAGCGTTCTACATCCGAGCCATCAGCATTAGCTGAAAAAATATCGAAAGATTCATAAAGTTTCCAAACATATCCTTTCGAAAAATCTGGAGGCTGCGGACAATCATCATCAGCTAAGTGAGTCGATGAATAAATTATTCTTTGATCGCCGGGAAGGAAATAAGAACAGGTTGTTTTTCCATTTCCGGAAGACACCATTTTTTTATCCGAACCATCAAGATTCATAATAAAAATCTGGTCGCATTCGATATCACCAAATGCCCGCTGAAATATTAATTTCTTCTCATCAAAGGAAAGGTATGCTTCGGCATTTTGTCCTTCTTCCGTAAGCATTTTTATATTGGCAAGATGTTTTTCACCTTCAATTTTATATTTATCACCGGGAGAAAAATAGATGAATCCGAATGCCATTAACGCAAATATGATTATAGTGATTGTGTTTGTTTTGCGCATATTTTTTTTACTTGTTATTCCGGAACGTGAACTAAAAAATATTCTTTTGCTGTTTTGCCAATGGATTTTGCTTCCTTTAATGTCATGTGCATATCATCGGGTTCATCATCTTCATGTCCTGCTTCAATTATTGCAAGGTCTGCATTTTTTGCATGTCTAACCAAAGTATCGCAATAAGCAGTATCGCCGCCATAGCATATTTTTTTATTATCGTAAGTAAATTTATATCCTATTGCAGGCACCTGCCTTTTTGAACCATCATTTAAAAACTCCTTGTGTATAACCGGGAAAGGTTTGATGGTCACGTTTTTACTATTAAAGCTTTTTACATCTTCTATTCGTCTCAATGTTATTTTGTAAGGAATTGTATCTAAGTAAACATGCTCGAAAGCATTGTAAATACTTTCTATTTCCACACAGCCCTTTGGATAATGAATTGTGAGAGGTGACCTTTTTCTCATTACTCTAAGGTATGTAAGCAGAGACCAAACACCTCCAACATGATCATGATGACCGTGAGTGATAAATATATCAGATATTTTAAGAATTTGTTTTGTGCCTTCTTCCGAATTAAGATCGCGAAGAATACCATCGCCTGGATCGACAACAAAATTAGCTTCACCTGCTTTTATTAAAATTCCCGTTGCAATATTTGGAATGGAACAGAATATTTTAATTGAAAAATCTTTTTTCTTCCATGTTAGTGGATATTTTTGTTCTTTCATTTTCATTCACTCACTATTAAATCTGTATTAGAGAAATAATCGTTATCGATCCTTAAAGTATTCACAATTTTTGGGGTTAGAGCATCGTGCGAAAATGTTAAAGGAATAGCTTTCAAATTCAAAACCGAGCTCTCTGCTAATTTTATCAGGTAACGGACTCAATTGTTTATCGGAAAATTCTACAATTCGTCCACAATCTATACAGATAAGATGATCGTGCACTTTTCTTTTAAAACTGCTTTCATATCTCGTAAGGTTTTCGCCAAAGTGACGCTTGCTTAAAAGATTACATTGTACAAGTAGTTCGAGGGTTTTGTACACAGTTGCCCGCGATATACTGGAGTTTTCATTTTTCATCAGTACATACAGATCATCTGCACCGAAGTGACCATCATAATCTAATGCTGCATCCATCACTTCAAAACGTTCAGGTGTAATCCTGTATTTCTCATTCTTTAAGAAAATTCTGAATATTTCAATTGCTTGTTTGTGTTTCAATTAATCATCTTTTTTTATTCTTTAAAAATATTATTGATGCCGACTAATAGCAATGAGGCAGCAAACTTTAATTTACTCCCAGTAATCTCAAACCATTTACCATGATAAATGCCATCACATAAGCCAATGAAGTAAAAATAACAATCTGCAATAACGGAATTCTCCATCCACCTGTTTCTTTCCTTGATACTGCGACTGTTGAAATGCATTGAAGTGCAAAAGCGAAGAACACAATTAACCCAATAATGGTTGCAGGTGTGAATAACTTTTTGCCTGTATCGGTAATCCGTGCGGCTTCCATCGAACTTAACAAAGAGGTCTGCAAGTTTTCACCACTTTCCGTTACTTTAAAAATTAATGCAAGAGAAGATACAAATACTTCGCGTGCAACAAATGCCGACATAAGTGATACGCCCACTCTCCAATCTAATCCCAAAGGAGTCATAACAGGTTGAATAATTTTTCCTAAATAAGCAGCATAAGAATTTTCTAACCGTTCCGATTTTTCTAATTGAACTAATTCATCCCGTGATAAATTATCTGCTGTAATATTCTGATCGCTGCCCGGGAAGTAAGTTAAAAACCAGATGAACAATGAGAATACAATAATAATCGGTCCGGCTCTATAAACATATTGCTTAGAACTTGAGTATGTATTCCGTATCAATGCTTTAATCGTAGGAATTTTATAGGTTGGTAATTCAAGAATAAACGATGAATTATCTTCTGCTTTAATGATATTTTTTCTGAATTTATTAATTAATGCAACCACTATTACTGATGTAACAGTACTGAAGAGATAAATGGCTGCGAGCAAAAATCCACCTATCCATGGTTTATCTGAAGGTGTAAGATATGCAAGCAGTAAAGCATAAACCGGAAGTCGGGCGCTGCAACTCATCAAGGGAAGAATAAATATTGTCAGTAATCTTTCACGTCTGTTTGGAATTGTGCGCGCTGCTAACATTGCAGGAATAGCACACGCAAACCCTGAAAGCATAGGTACAAACGATCTTCCATTCAGTCCAATTTTCGATAGCGGTTTATCAATAAGCATCGCACCTCGAGCCAAATAACCTGTATCTTCAAGAATACCTAATATTATAAACAATATAATTATTTGAGGCACAAAAACTAAAACTGATCCTGCTCCACTTATGATGCCGTCTGAAACCAGACTAGAAAACCATCCGTGGCCGAGTGAATCGGAAGCTGATTGCGCTAAATAACTGAAGAAGTTATCGACTAATCCCATTAGTGGACTGGCAAGCCAGAAGATGGATGAAAACGTAAATCCCATTATCAAAATGAAAATTATTATTCCCCATACTTTATGTAAAAGTATTCTATCAATTCTAAGTGTTAATTCATCAGGAGTATTTTCCCTCCCGATATAAGGAGTGCTTATAATCTTTAAATGTTTATTAGCTCTTTCAATATCAACAAATCTCTTATCCGCGGTATCTTCTAAAACATCGTTGGTTATCTCTTCAATCTTTTTATATGAATCGATCAGTTTTATTTTATTTGAAATTATTTGGAATGGTTTTGATTTTGGTTTTCCGTTTTCATTTATCTCCTTCAAGATGTCATCTAAGGAATGGATCAATGATTCAATTCCTTCACCTGTTCTGCCATTTATTTTTATAACATCACAGTTAAGTTTCTCGCTTAATTTTTTTTCAGGGATAAACAACCCTTTTTTCTGTAAAATATCATTCATCGTGAGAACGATTATTACTTTAAAACCTGATTCGATTAATTGAATTGCAAGCAAAAGATGACGTGAAAGCTGGCTCGAATCAATTGTGATAATTATTAAATTCGGTGAACCAAGGCGTGGGTGATTATAAAGTGAATCGACTGAAACTTTTTCATCGGGTGAGTTCGGGATTAAACTTATTATTCCCGGAGAGTCTAAGATTTCGGCATTTATTTTATATTTGTCTAAAAACCTGCTGGTAGAATATTCTACAGTGGAGCCGGGATAATTAACAGTTTTATAGTTTTTTCCGCTTAATAAATTGAAAAGGGTTGTTTTCCCTGAATTTGGAGGACCAACTAATGTTACTAAAGAAGTTTCTTCTGTTATTTGCAAGTTCATGTAACAATAATGCAGTCAGCTTCTTTCCTGCGCATAGCAATTAAAGTACCTCTAACTGAAAATGCCATTGGATCATCGAAAGCCGAAATATTGACTAATTCAATCTCTTGACCTGGAGTAAAACCTATTTCAATTATTCTCTGATGCGACGGGTTTGATGTATCGATATCATTTATTATTACTTTTTCGCCAAATTTAATGTTTGCTGCTGTTCTCATTTTTATCCCTAAGAATAATCCACTATTATTATTTAGATTTAATCTATATAAAGATAAAAATATACGGGATTAAAGTCAAGGAATGAATTTTTTTTTTACGTGTAAAGTTATCCAATTAGTCTTTTTCTCCCTATTATTAGTGACAAAATTGGGCAATATCGCACAGAATCTTCTTAATTGTATGGTACTATTTTTGCCAATAAATCATTGTTTTTCATAATAAAAAGTACATTATCAATAAAGTGCATATCATCAATAAAGAACAGCCACAAATTTCTGTTAGTCAAATACCTAATACACCTACTTCCATTACCAGTGGAAGTCTTTCTTATAGTTCGTTCGGTCATGTGATGTATAACCTCGATTTTCAAACCGGAGAATATATTTTTATGAGTCCTTCGGTTGAATTGTTAACCGGATACTCTAAAAATGAGCTAAATGAAATAGGTTTCAAAAGTATTGTGAAGAAGGTTTATTCAAATAAAATTGATCGATACAAAGTGAACGGTGATTCAAATCTAAGCGTAGAGGAATTCTATGCAAAGTATTTGATAGAGACAAAATCGGGTGAGAATAAATGGATTGAAGACAATTCATTCGCTTACCTTGATAAAGATGGAGACCGCTTAAATGCGGTGGGCATTTTAAGAGATACATCTTCGCTTCACGCATTTATAGATAAATTGAATGAAGAGAAGAATAAGCTTGATAAAATATTCGACCTATCCGATACAATGCTTATCCAGGTTGATAAAGACTTGAAAATTATGATGATAAACAAAAAGGGCTGCAGGGTTTTTGGCGGAGATAAAAAAGAGATCATCGGGAAAAATCTTAATGATTTTATTCCAAAACATTTGCAATCAAATTTCGAGCAGTACATCGATGAAATAATAAACGGGGATGATGTTTTAACAAGAAGTACTGTTGGAAAATTAAAAACATTTGATAATAAAATAAAAACTATTGAATGGCATAACACTTTATTACGGGATAAAAACGGTGAGCTTATATCCATTATTGCTTCAGGACAGGAAATAACTGAAAGAAGAAGAGAAGAAAAAATCCGAAAGATCATTTCGGAAATTCTTGATGAAGCGAACTCCGGGAAACATTTGTATGAAGTATTTAAGTTCATACACAAATCAATAAGCAAACTGATGAAAGCAGAAAATTTTTATATAGCATACCATAACCGCGAACAAAATTTGCTTACTTTTCCATACTGTGTTGATAAGTATGATGATGATTCAGCACCGAAGAAACTTGGTAAGGGACTAACCGAGTATGTTTTAAGAACCGGCAAATCTGTGCTTGTCGATAAAAAAAAGGATAGTGAATTATTACAAAAGGGGGAAACTGAATTAATTGGAGAGCAATCGGAAATATGGCTTGGAGTTCCGTTAAAAATTCAGAATAAAGTAATAGGTGTATTAGTTGTTCAGGATTACGAAGATGCTTCAACGTATACCGAGATAGAACAACAAATTCTTGATGTTGTTGCATATCCTATCTCGCGTGCGATCGAAAGAAAAATTGTTGATACTGAAAGAGAAAAATTGATTATTCAGCTTCAAGAACTTAATGCATCAAAAGATCAACTCTTCTCACTCATCTCGCACGATTTACGAAATCCGTTTAACTCACTGCTTGGGTTTGCAGATATACTCGCCACAGAATTCGATTCTTTAACAAAGGAAGAAATAAAAGAATACAATAATGTAATTAATGAGTCTGCTAAAAATCTTTATGGAATGACGAATAATTTACTTCACTATTCAAGATATCAGCTTGGTAAATTTGATTATAGACCCAGAAAAATGAACATGGGAGAAGTAATTCGCATTGTGCTTGAAACACAAAAACATAATATCAAAAAGAAGGATATTCTTTTAATAAAAGAAATAGACCAAAGTATATCGGTTTTTGCAGATGAAGACTTGATAAGTATTGCTTTTGGCAACATAGTAGAAAACGCAATTAAATACACCAATAAAGGCGGAATGGTAAAGATTTCTGTTGAAAAGATTGGAATTGACGACAGCGATAAAAGTTCGGTAAAAATAATTATTGAAGACGACGGGGTCGGAATACCGGAAGAAAACCTGGTAAGGATTGAGAATAAAGAAATGTTTTCCACTCCCGGTACTATGAGAGAATTTGGAATAGGACTTGGTTTGTTTTTAAGTCGAGATTTTATAACTACTAATAACGGAAAACTGCAAATAAAAAGTGAAAAAGGAAAGGGAACAACAGTTTCAATAGATTTACCTGACGTTGAGCACAGTATTAATATTTAAATATATTATGCTATTATCGTTCAAATGTTCAAAAACTTAAATTTTCTCTTGCTATAATAGTGGTAATATTTACACCCTGTCAAAAATATTTTTTACATTGATTATCTGAGCAGCATATTATAAAATCAAAGAATTGAATGAGGATAATTAAACTGTAAAGACAAATGTTGCAATTTTAATACGTGTGAGTTTCAATACTACACAAAAACAAACAATTTTTGCAGATATTTTCTGAAATGGAAAATTAAATTTAGTTGTGAAATTTATGACGGTCATAATTGTCTCATAAAAATCGTTTTTATCTGCATTGTTATAAATGGCATTGAACATGATATTTCATTAAGAATGTTAACCTTTTAAAATAATTCAACTTACGGAGCAAGTAATGGAAGTTCAGAAAATAGCTTTTTTAGAAACCTATAATTTGGAAGATAACGGTGGCATAATGGGTGCTATTTTGGTTACTGATGCTGATACAAAACCGATTGAATTCAGGGTAACAGCGCCAATTAAACCAACAAGTTTCCAACGAACTCTGTACGGAGATGTGCTGCACGAGCATATTTTGGTTGAGCTGATTTCAGTTCCGCTGCTTAATGCAATTAATGAACAGGTTGACCTTATCGTAGTTAAAGACCCATTTTTCCTTGGAGCAAATAATAAACAAGGTATCAGGGTAGTCAGAATTTTTCAAGAGGGAGATGGGCAGTCAAGAAAAAGTTCTAAAGCTTTAGAACTGCCATTCAGTTCCAATGGAAACGGGAAAACATTATTAGAGACATCCCAAAAGTTTGAAAGTGAACTGCCGGTAATAAATGAAGAATTAAATAAACTTTCCGAAGGCAGAAATTTGCTCGAACCATTTGAAAGATTAAAACTTGCCTGCGAACAGGTCAATCAGCAAAAAGCAGTTGAATAAGATTAATGCTCAGACAACTACGAAGGAAACTTGCTTCCTCCATTTCGGTTATACAGGAAGGGGAAGATTTTCTTCATAATTCATGGTTAAGAGTTCCTCCTCATGATTCCGTTTCAATCGGAGAAATTTCTTCGATAATTCTTGACACATCTTACGTAACTTTTAGCATTGAAAAACCATTTTTATCCAAGCACTTTTTTAAACTTGGTAAAACAATACTCTATCCCGAAGATTTAAACTATTTATTTGGCAAAGTTGGAACGAACCCCGTTTTCTTCCAACTTCTTTATGTGCCTTCAAAAGTAATTTATCATCCTGACATTGAACCGAAACCATCTGGTTATTCGGCGAAACAAATAAAATTCCAGATGAAGAAAGCAGCTAACCGGGATGTTGGTGTTAAGTTTAATTTACAAAAGCCAACCGATTATTTATTTAGGTTAACTGAACCGGATATTAAAGATTATCTTCAAAATCTAAAAACCAAGGTGGTTAAAATTGAACTGCTGAATACGGAAGATCCTCTTTCTGAAGGAAATGATACGGTTATTGAAGAAATAAATGTTAAAGATTTTAATAATGTTACGAGAGAAATAAATTTAAGAAGTTTAGGAAAACCAATACTAAAAAAAATTAAAATTGATAATGTTTACAAAATCCCAAAGCTTTATAAAATTAAAGTGCCGGGAATGGGAAAATACAAAACAACGGTTTCTACTTTTGAATTACCGCAATTAAAAATTGCTGCAGTTTCGAAATCTCCGTTACTTAACTTCACTCCTCCCTCTGTTTCTTCCGCAGTGCTTAGATTTTCATCGACCAAAACCATTAATTATAATACGACTGATGTTCAAAATGTTTTCCACCAACCTGGTGCGATGGTTGATGAATTAAATGAATCATCAAATGTAAGTGAAGTACTAAAACTTATTCTGAAAACCACGCACAAAGTTCAGTGGGAAAAACGAAGAGATCCGGAAATAATTTTAAATAAATTTGAAGATGAAAACGCACGCTTTTTAGCCGAAAATGACCGTGCATTTTTAGCAGAAGAACCCGGGTTACATAAAATAAAAGAATCATTTGCTGCATTAAAATTTTTATTCAATAACAGAATTATAAATTCAACATTGATTGTACTTCCCGCAGGATTTTTAGGATACAGCGAAAACGTCAAACAATTAGGTGTTTCACTTGGTTGGATTGGCAATTTAGAAAAGTATTGTTCCGATATGTCTTACTCGGTAATAAGAGGTGATGATGATGAAAGACTCGATGCATGGAATAAATCGGCACATATTCACATTGTCGATCACAAAACATTTTTGAATGACCATAACTCAAGTATTTTGAAGAAACAGCGGCTTGTAAATTTTGATTGTGTAATTATTGATGAAGTTCAGGAATTGCTGGATAGTTCTGACAAAAGTAAAAGTGTCTTAAAAGAAATAAATTCAAATATACTTTGGGCGTTATCAAGCATTGTGGGTGATAATATTCTAAACTTGCTAAATGAATATTTAAATGACAACTGCAGAATTGAAGAAAGAAAAGTACGATTTCTTACAGATGTTACGGAAGAATATGCAGTAATTAATCAAGAAGAATTTTGGCTTGAACCAAATGAGCATCAGCGGATTGAATACAAGGAAACTTTTGTTGAATGCAGAAAAGACTTGAAAAGAGTTTTAGAATCAGGTAATCCTTTCAGATATCAATCGAACATTTTTATACTTATTCATAAACTCTTCCAGGTTCAAAATTATGCTCAAGGTTACGATACAAGCCCTAAATCTGAATTGCTGATACAGCATATAAAAACAATAGAAAGAAACTTAAAAAAAGTAATTGTTATAACGCAATACGACAGGCTGGGAACAAAGAAGATTGAGTGGTTATTTGACCAGAATAAAATAAGTTATATCACTGTTCCCACAAGTCTATCCGGTGATGAGATGGAGAAAGCGGTTTCCTTATTTAAAAGCAGAAAATCTATTACTGTATTCTTAACGAACGCAAAAATATCCCGTCTTAATTTTAGAGATTTTGTAGTACCTTACATCATCAGATTTGATTCCTGGTGGAACCCTGCTTTGTTATGGCAGACTAAAAACTTATTCGATTTAAGTGAAAGCAATAATGGAGAGAATGTCACAAATGTTTTCACTTACAAAATGTTGGATACTATTGATGAACTGATAAAAAGAATCTTAATATCCAAAAACCTTATTGATGATAATATAATAAGTGTTATGCGTCCTACTACTGTTAATGATCTGATAAGTATTGATGAATGGCTGAAGATATTTGATATGCCGGTTAATGATAAACAGGAAAATTTACAAACATTGTATGACGAAACAGTTGAGAAACTTAACGATTTTTCACTTGCAGATTTCAGAGCTACCTTATCACGTTTCTTTTTTACAATCGGTTATACAAATATTGAAATACTCGAACACGAAAATTCAGCATCATTTGATATTTCTGGCGAGGGAAAATCGGGCAAACAAAATGTTCATTTATTTTGCAAAGTACTGATTGATGAAATTATAACCAGGAAGAAAATAAAACAGATAATTTTTGATGTTTCTCTGGCTCAAAAGAATAATACTTTTATCATCACCCGTGGTAAGTTTGAAAAGGGCTGTACCGAAATTGCAAAAAATAATGTTTCTTTGCTTGATGTTGAAAGGTTAGCAGAATATTTGGTAAATCTTGGGCTTGTACAGCCAGATTCGGAGCAACTAAGTTAAGCAATAACATCGTTGTTTCTAAATTAACTGAAGTCACGCAAAAGCGTAAAACTGCATGTCATGCTCGCGAAAGTGGGCATCCACTATGCAAAAATAAACAAAAAATGGATTCCCACTTTCGTGGGAATGACAAACCGGGATCTTTTTTCTGTTAAAGATGTTTTTGCGTAACTTTAATAAATTAATTAAAATTTCTCATCGTACTTAGTCCACAATTCATCACCAAGCTGCCATGCTCTTCCCACAACTTTATTACCCCAATGATTAAAATATTTTGTTAAGAACCTCGCAGCTGTTTCAGGATTATTTTTATACAATTCCAAAGCTTCACTCTCTATTGAAGCCTGTTGTGTGAATAATTCTTCCTGCCAGGGATCCCATACTTCTCTAACGTCATATCTCATATCGCCCCAGCGTTGTGCTGTAAGCGTGCTTAAACGATTGAATGCCCACCATCCCGAATCTTGCGTGTAACCGTTCACTCTTCCCGGAGTTGAATAATATTTTGGCATTTCCTTAACACTGCAATACATCGGAACATAGATTGAAGTTGCAACATTATCTAAAGCCATCCAGACTAATCCACCAATTTCATTTGGCAGCCAATCTCTGCACTGGATAATTGTTGCATACATTGTATACCAGCGGGCAATTGTTCTTTCGCCGCGCCAACCCCATCCACCGTTTATCTTAAAAAGTTTATTACCATCATAAGGCATAAACGGATTGGCAAGAGGTGATAGAACTGTTTTACCGGAGTCATCCGTAACAGTTAAATCTTTTATAAAATTAAATGGTGTGTTTTCGTAATAATCTGAAAATATTTCAACCATCTTCTGCAGCGTGACCAAATTTTCCGGTTTAACTGAAAACGGATAATTTTCAGAATATGGGTCTAACTTTAAAGAAGGAGCAACTAAATCGAAAACTCTCCACTCGCGCCTTCGTGCTGCTAATGATTTTCTGCTGGCGTAGGCGTAACAAAATTCTAACGAACCATCTTCGGGATTCCACAAATCGAGTTTTTTCGCAACATCAAAAATGTTTTTAGAATACATAAAATAATCGGGATTATCTGTTTGAATTTCCCTTATGCGGCTCCCGTTAGCTGCTACAAATATATGTTCATCGGGTACGCGCTGTGCAACCCAAACTGCACCGACCTTATCTTTACCTGCACCTAAAACTTCAAAAACCCATGCTTCTTTTGGATCAGCAATGGTTAGGATTTCGCCCCAATCATTCCATCCAAATTCTTCAAGCAATTTACCCGCAAGTTTAATTGCATCCCTTGCTGTTGATGTTCGTTCTAACATTAATTTTATTAACCGCTGGCAATCTATTAATCCTTTGTCGGATTTTAATACTTCTTTACCACCAAAAGTTGTTTCTCCAACCGCAAGCTGTTTATCGTTAATACAAGGGTATGCAGAATTTATGTAACCATTTGTGTAATCAACCTGTGGAATTTCACCAACAGGAACGTGATTATAAGTCGGCATTTTTTTCGTTTCGTCCTTTTCACGTTTATACATTGTAACGGTTTCACCGGGTTTGTGTTCCTTTGCAGGTACAATGTCCATCCAGGATCGCGTTCTGTGGCTGTCGTCAGTGTGGGATGTCATTACGGAACCATCGAAGCTTGCGAGCTTACCAACCATTATTGTTGTACAGCCGTCAGGGTATCCGCCTTCCCAATCAAATTTTGTTTCTTCTAAATCCTGAGATAAAGTATTGAATGAAAATAAGAGATATAATAATGAGAAAGAAAAAATAAATTGTTTGAAGTACTGGTTGAACATATTTTACTCCGGTTACTTATTTTAAAATTAATTGGTGTAAAGATAAATAGATGGATGGTATAAATCATAGTAAAAATTTTTTAACCTTAGCTTTGTTTGTTCAAGACATTGTCCTGAACTACGAAGGTATTTTTGTATTTACAGTTTCAGATTCATCATCACAATTGCAGGCAAGATTTCCGCTTTTAACTTTTTCATATGCTTCTCTTCCTTCATTAAAAGCAAAATAAGCAATACCGAGTGAACCTAGAATATCAAAGTATCTGATATGAAAGAGCTCATACAATCCGCTTGCAGCAAGCAAAATAAATGATAGATAGAAACAAGTTTTAGTACAATTGGCATCCGCAATTATTGCATCCGAATTGAGTGCTTTACCAACTTTAAGTTTTGATGTCATCAGCCAGTACATCGTTAGTATAGATATAACGGCTATTATTATACCAGCCACTGTTGTCTGCGGATGGGAGTTTTGAACTAAATTGATGACTGAGCCCACTATTAATCCTATCGCTAAGAGGAAAAAACTGAACCCTGTTATTCTTAAAGCTGTTTTTTCAAACTTGTCTCTTGAAACATCTTTAGAATATTTCATTCTAAGGAGCATATGAGTAATGCCAATGCCTGAAATAACTTCTACAAAACTATCCACACCAAACCCAAAAAGGGCAAGGGTCTCATCTTCCAATCCAAAGAAGATGGATATAGTACCTTCGATCATATTGTAGAAAATTGTGATCAATCCGAGGGCAAGTGCAAATCGCAATGGTTTATTCATTTCTATCGGTTTTCCCTTTCAAGATTCAGCGTTATTTTATCTTCAAATTATAAAAATAATTATGTCTTGACAAGTTAGTTCCTGCGAACTTGACCGAACGCATTCGGAGTTGAAATTAATTCGCAAAATAATAGTTATAATTTATCATCAGATATATTTATAATTAAGTATTACATCTTTAATAATCTGGCATTTATTGCAACTATAACTGTACTGAGAGACATAAGAGCAGCACCGGCAGCAGGACTGAGAAGAATATCGGCATTATACAGAACGCCTGCAGCAAGCGGAATTGCAATTGCATTATATCCCGTTGCCCATATTAAGTTTTGAACCATTTTTCTATAAGTTGCTTTAGCCAATTTTATGATTGCTACAACATCTAAAGGATTACTCCGAACCAGGACAATATCAGCGGTTTCTACAGCAACGTCTGTTCCTGCACCGATGGCAATTCCCACATCTGCCTGAGCGAGTGCGGGAGCATCATTTACGCCGTCGCCTGTCATTGCAACAACATATCTTTTACTCTGTATTTCTTTTACCTTCTCCGATTTCTGATGAGGCAATACTTCTGCAACATATTCATCTAAATCCAATTCATTCGAAACCCATTTTGCTACTTTTTTATTATCTCCCGTTAACATTATCGTTTTAATTCCAAGCTCTTTGAACTTTGCTATCGCTTCTTTCGATTCTTCACGAATGATATCGGCTAAAGCAATCGCACCTTTTAGTTTATTATCAATTAATAGAAAGACTACAGTTTTACCCTGTTCATGCAGTACTTCTATTTGATTATCAGTGACATTTGGATTAAGCTGTTTAGCAATATCCTCGACATCCGGCGGTTCAACCTTATAAATTGACTGTTCTGTATTGGCCTCTCTATCAATAAACAAACCGTCACCTGATACCATTATCGGGCCCATGCAGTTTCAATATTAACAATATTTCTGGGGTCATTTTTGTTAATACGTCCAGGCCTTTCTATATTGACCTGATCGACAAACATTGCATCCCTTTTATATACCCATTCAGACCAGTCTTTGATCATTCTCCTTATCCACCTAACAGGCATTGAGGAGTTAAGAATTTGAGCTGCCTTGTTAGGTTTTATTTCATGCAGTTTCTTTTCTATTGGAAATTTGTTTTTTCGCCAAATACCATAAGGGTTAACTTTTCTTATATCTTCCTTTAATAGATAATGGGAAAAATCCTCTAACATCTGAAGTGATTTTAGATTGTTCCACTCTAATAAGGGATTGATTGCCATAGCTAAGCCGTGAGCATCTGCTTGAGAAATCCCCTTGCGCCTATCAGTCCTCTCTTTCATCAGGGATTGAGAGGGGTTTTTGTAATAGGCCTCCCTTTCTAACATGTCTAAAATTCCAAAGTAGACCGCTCTTGTTAGGTATCTCCGATATGTATTTTTCTTTCCCCGATATTGATCCCACCTAAATAATGGATTCCGTGTTATTCCTTTTTTATTAGAGCGGAAAAAATCTCTATTTAGTAATCTGAACACTTCGGCATGTGCAATATCCCAAATCTCTTTATTGATTGGTATGACTTTCTCTTCTCGTCGTGACCATTCATAAACAACATCGGGTTGTGGCTTTTTACTCGTCCACCAATCGTCCTCATTTTGTTTACAATCATCAAAAATGGCATATCTCTCAGTTAGCACATGACCTAAGTCCTCACATACTTCTACAAAATCAATCCGCCTTTCAATATCTTCACCATTTTCAATTAAAACATCTGGTCCCTTAATTACCGCAAGGTGTTGTAGGGCAAGATCGCCCGCCCTTGATAGTTCTCCCGCTTGAGCTTCGAGAAGTGCGATCTTAATTATATTATTAGCCCATTCATCCTCTTCCTCTATTAATTCACGCCGCTCCTCAGAGCTAATACCTTTTTGGAGTATTATCTTCGACCCATTATTTATATCTTCGGTTGTATAGTTTAAAACAGGAAATACGGGATCAAAATATCCATGAAATAGTAAGGTATTTTCTGCGCTTCTAATATTTTCAAGGGATACATCAACTCTTCTATATTTTGGCTTAGAGTTTTTCCAGTCCGAATAATCAGTTTCATCAAAATACTTCCTTCTTTCAGAATGGCCTAGGATAACATAATCGGCACCTAAATCTTTTATTTGATATGGAGATACTTCTCCGGTGAAAGAACCTTTGTTTTGCCAAAAACAATCTTGAGCGCCAAATTGAATTTTTGCTCCTGTATAAAGACTGATTAAAGCATCTAAATAAACAAAAGGCGGACAAATGATTGTCTTAACATTCTTGAATTTTGGAACTTTGTTTTTTATTTTCTTAAATAAGGTTTCTGCCTCTCGAACTTCCAAAGGATTCATTTTCCAGTTGGCGATTATGTATTTCTTTCTCATGAGCCTATTCTAACATCAAATTTTTGAGGCGTCGCACACGGCGACGCCTCTTCTTCCTCCCTGCCTAGTCGTCGTTGGCCAGTTCGGTCTCCCGACCCAGAGCTGCTACAAATGAGTCCAGCTTAGCCTTTCGAGTACCCCTTCGAAGAACAATGGTCCCATTGCCATTAAGCTGACCCTCGGTCTCGAAAGAACAGAACCTAGAATTACTGGGACCTCCTAGGGTCTGCCAGGTAAGCTGCTCCACTCTCTCC
>JADFLR010000011.1 GCA_022564295.1 Bacteroidota bacterium
GTTGGCGGCATATGCACACCTGTTTCTTTTATCAATCCATCAAATATAAATTTAGTTGCAATTGCCGGCGGAAGCCCAACTGCTTTTGCCATTGCTGAGTCACCATCCGGCTCACCATCGGCAACCATAGTTGCGGTTCTGTGTTCCTGATGTCCATCCGGAAATTCGGCAAGAATATCTACATGGATAATTGTCATATCGGTTTCACCGGGAGCGTAAACAAGCTTCTTCAAAAGCAGCTCGATAAATACATCTAACTTTGAACCGTTTTCAAGTTTGATTGGGGTCTCTTCAAACAAGCCAAGCCATTTCAATCTCATCATTATGTCCGAAAGCTGGTCAACACCGAGATAGTTTCCGAATTCATCTTCAAGTTTTTCTGACGGTTTGATATTAATCAGAAATGCTGTAAAATCTCTGAATGTTTTATCCTTCCAATCAAATTGGTCTTTATCATTCAGAAGGTCAAGTTTCCAGAAGTTTCGCATATTGTTGCAATAGCCAGAAAATCTAAGCAATCCTCTGTAAAAGGTTACATCTTCCGGCAAGCCATAAGGTTTAACGTACCTTGTAACATCTTTGTTTGCATAGGCTTCAAAAGTTCCAAGTCCTTCTATATCAACCATTTTGAAATTTTCGAAAAGTTTATCACCATCAACCTGGACAGGTTTTCCTTTATCCAACCACTTAGCAGGAACCTGTGCTGCAAGAAAAACCCCTTTTGGTTCCCAGGAAAATTTATAGCCCATTGGATTATTATTGAATTTAAATGAGGGTAATCCTGAACCATAAGAATGAAGATCAATAACTTTTCCGCCATCAGCTTTAATATCATCAAGCAGCATCTGGGTAGCAAAGTGATCCATACCCGGATCTTCTCCAAGTTCGTTTAATATTAAAATCCCTCTTTCCTTTGCTTCGGCATCAAGTTCTTTGATGGGTGGAATTTCGTAAGAAGTAGAAACCATACTCTTCTGATGTTTCAAACATAGTTTTGCAACCATCACATGGTATGCTTTTGGTATCATATTAATAACAATATCATGCTTAGCTATCAGACCGTCTAGTTTATTTTCTTCATTGCTTGCCCACGACACTGCTGATGCCAGAGGTCTTCCGGCAATTATTTTTTCGGCTTTTGAAACTGTTCTAGCAGCCATAGTAATATTATAGCCGCATTTTTCAGTTAAGTAATCAACTATGGGTTTTGTAACATGCCCCGCGCCGAGTATTAATACTTTCTTTATTTTATCTCCTGCTGAAAAGAATTTAATATTTAAATCTTAAAAAATTGTATATAATATAATAATTTGTAACAATCAAAGTTGGCGGGATTGAAAGGATAATCTTTTTTGATTCATACTAATAATTGATATTGCGTACTCGTTATTCTGATCCCGATTTATTGGGAGAAAAATCTAATAACAAATAAAATATTAGATTTATACTTATTAATTTATTCTTTACTTTTGCAGCCAACATAAGAAATTAAAAATGGATCTCTCAAATGAAACTGTATCTTAAAAATAACCTGCTGTTTAGTTTTTTAATCTGCTTCACATTTGCTTTCGTATTAAATGCGCAAACCGTTAAAATCAAATTTATCGAAACAAGTGATGTACATGGAGCTATTCTTCCGTATGATTTTGTAAACGATACAACAACAAATTCATCTTTAGCACAGGTGCACTCTTATGTAATTATGGAAAGAAATTTAAGTGGGCAACATGTAATCTTGCTCGATAACGGCGATATTTTACAAGGCGATCCATTGGTTTATTATTTCAATTACGAAGACACTGCAGCCACACATATTTATGCACAGGCAATGAATTTTATGAGTTATGATGTTGCAACAATCGGGAATCATGATATTGAAACTGGACATTGTGTCTACGATAAGTTCAGAACAGAAATAAATTTCCCGTGGCTTGCAGCCAATGCTGTTAACACTCAAACCGGAAAGCCATATTTTGAACCGTACACAATTATAGAAAAGGAAGGTGTGAAAATTGCCGTTCTTGGTTTGATTACTCCAGGAATACCACATTGGCTGCCCGAAAACATCTGGGAAGGAATTGAGTTTGAAGATATGATTGAATCGGCAAAAAAATGGGTGCCGATTATACAGCAAAAAGAAAATCCTGATCTTTTGATTGGGCTTTTCCATTCCGGCGTTGATTATACTTACAATGGTGAGACAAATGAAACATACCGAAATGAAAATGCAAGTCAGTTGGTTGCAGAACAGGTTCCCGGTTTTGATATTGTGTTTGTTGGGCACGATCATTCCGGGTGGAATTTTAAGACGGTTAATGCAAACAACGATTCTGTTTTAATCCTTGGTCCATTATCTCGTGCGAGAACAGTAGCAGTTGCAACAGTAACAATGAGTTTGGATTCCACATTGAATAAATGGACGAAGGAAAATATTACTGGAGACATTGTTGAAATTGCAATGTACCGCCCTGATAATCACTTTATGAGCAAGTTTATGATGAGCCTAAGTATTACAGGAAATTATGTTGCAAAACCACTTGGAGAGATAACCAAATCAATTTCATCAAAGGCATCCATTTTCGGACCCTCTGAGTTTATTGATCTTATCCATACTTTCCAGCTTGAAACTACGAACGCTGATATATCTTTCGTTTCTCCATTGTCTTTCAACTCAGAAATAGACAGCGGCTGGATTTATGTTCGAGACATGTTCAAACTTTACAGGTATGAAAACTTTCTTTATACAATGGAACTTACAGGACAGGAAATAAAAGATTATTTGGAATTCTCTTTTGCCGGATGGTTTGATCTAATGGAAAGCGATGATGATCATCTTCTTAACTTTAAAATGGACAAGGAAGGAAGCCTAATTTATTCCCAACGAAGTAGTTCGCCGATGCTGGTTCAAAGGTATTATAATTTTTCTTCCGCTGCGGGTATAAAATACACGGTTGATGTAACAAAACCTGCCGGGGAAAAAGTTAATATAAAATCACTATCCAACGGTTCACCTTTCGTATTAACTGAGAAGTATAAGGTGGCAATAAACTCTTACCGCGGTAACGGTGGGGGTGGGCATTTAACAACTGGTGCAGGAATTCCTGAGGAAGAACTTTCCACTAGGGTTATTACTTCTACCGATAAAGACCTTCGTTTTTATATGATGAAATGGATTGAAAAGAAAAAGAAGATAACTCCAATAATAATTGGTAACTGGAAAGTTATACCCGAAATATTTTGGGAAATAGGTAAAGAAAGGGATTATAAAATTCTTTACAAGAAATAAAAAAAGCACGCAGATAAAACTGAGCGGGAATTATCTGCGCGCTTGTGGAGAAGAGCTAAGTAATTGGATTACCTAATCAACCAATCATTTACTCACGGTATGCAATATATATTGATTAGTGCGTTTATAAAATCTAATAGTGATAAACGGAATTTTTTAGCTTAGAACGGTAATGAGGCTTATTCGTTACGATAGCTATAGTTAAATTTGATTTATAAATTTTCACAAAAACAGAATAACAAAGTGAATACAGAAAAAAGCAAAAAGCTCTTTGAAGAAGCAAAAAAATATATTCCCGGGGGAGTGAATTCTCCCGTGCGTGCATTCAATTCCGTAGGTGGCGATCCGTTATTTATAACAAACGGCAAAGGTTCTAAGTTTTATGATGCCGATGAAAATGAATATATAGATTACATAGGAAGCTGGGGACCACATCTGTTCGGACATAATCCAACATTTATCAAAAAAGCACTGCTTGATGCAGTTGAAAATGGAACAAGTTTCGGTACACCAACCGAGCTCGAAATAAAAATGGCAGAGTTAATTATTGAACTCGTTCCATCTGTTAAAATGGTTAGGATGGTAAACAGTGGTACTGAAGCAACAATGAGTGCAATCCGTGCTGCACGTGGTTACTCGGGCAAAGAAAAATTTATAAAGTTTGAAGGTTGTTATCACGGTCATGCGGATTACTTCTTAATAAAAGCAGGTTCCGGTGCACTTACACTTGGTGTGCCCACAAGTCCTGGCGTAACAACTGGTAATGCAGCCGATACCTTAGTTGCTGATTACAACAATATTGAATCAGTAAAAAAACTTTTGAAATCAAATAAAGGTGAGATAGCTGCAGTAATTATTGAACCGATTGCGGGAAACATGGGTGTTGTGTCTTCGAACAAAAATTTTTTAATTGAATTGCGTTCTCTTTGTAATGAAGAAAACATATTTTTGATATTTGATGAAGTGATGACCGGCTTCCGTGTTGCTGTTGGGGGAGCACAGGAAGTTTTAGCAGTTAAACCAGACATTTCAACGTTCGGTAAAATTATTGGCGGCGGTTTGCCGGTTGGAGCGTTTGGCGGAAAGGAAGATATAATGAATATGATTGCCCCGGTAGGGCCAGTATATCAAGCAGGAACATTAAGCGGAAACCCTCTTGCTATGGCTGCCGGTGTTGCTGCATTAAGCCATATTAAAAAGCACCCGGAATTATACGATGAATTAGAGAATAAATCATCTTACCTAGAAAACGGATTTAAAGAAAATCTTAAATCGATCGGAAAGAATTATGCGATAAACCGGGTTGGTTCTATGATGTGTATGTTCTTCACTGAAGAACCGGTTGAAGATTTTAACAGTGCAGTTAAATCCGACACCGAACTATACGGAAAGTATTATCATCAAATGCTGCAAAGAGGAATATACCTTGCTCCTGCACAGTTTGAGGCGCTGTTTGTTTCAACTGCTCATACTACAGATGATTTAGATAAGACTATTAAAGCACATGCAGAATCGTTGGAAACAGTTTTACGATAGAATATTTGCCGTCATTATTCTTGCAATAGTGCGATTATCCTTAAGGGTCCACCACTGCCTCCTTTTATTTTCATAGGCAACGCAATAACAGTAAAATTTTTTGCGGGTAGCATTTCTAAGTTTGCTACATTTTCAAAAATTGGGATATTGTTCTCAGTAAGAATTACATGAGTTTTAAAGTGTTGAGATTGACCGTAATCAATACTGGGGCTTTCAATGCCAACAGCATTTATTTGTCTTTCTGTAATAAGCCAGCCGGCGGCCTCGGGATGTAGCCCTGGAAAGTGAAGTTTTGCTACAGCATCCTCTCCTTTTTCATCTGTGCCCATATATTTAGTTCTGTTGGGCCAATATTTTCCAAAGCCGGTTTTCAAAAGAACAATTGCATTTTCAGGAATATTGCCATTTTCTCTCTCCCATTTGGTAAAGTCATCAACCACAATAAGATAATCTCTATCGTTCAAACACTTTTCAGATAAGTCAATCATAACTGCTTTACCAATTAAATTCTCAAGAGGAATCTCATCGGAACTTATTCCGTTTTCGTAAAAATGAATAGGAGCGTCTAGGTGTGTTCCGCCATGTTCTGCACAGCAAAAGCTGTTTGCTGAATAGTAAAATCCATTATCAGTTAATCCTTTCGAAATTACCTTTAGTTTAAATCCCTCTGCTGTTGGCCAATAGATCGTAGATTCATCAAAGGCATAAGTGAGATCAACTATCCTCATACTATCAATTTGTGGATTGATAGTTGAAGTAATAAAAATTATCAGGAGAACAATAAATGTTTTCAGTCTCATTATGTCAACCGCCTTTCCGTATTATAAAAGATATTCACCAAACCCATATATTATGTCTTCAGCAATAAAATTAAAAGGGGGAAAAATATAATCTTGTCCCTTTCAGCATTTATAATAATCTATACGATAAAGTTGTTAAGAGTTTATTCCTCAACATCATTTTCTTCCATAACAACCTTTGCAATATCTGCAATGGAATCTCTTTCTTTAAGATTGATTACCTTAACACCTTGAGTATTCCTGCCTATCACACGAAGGTTTTTAACGGCTTGCCTTATTACCATTCCTTTTGTTGTAATTATAACAAGCTCATCTTTATCAACAACACCCATTAGTGCTATCATTTTACCAACCTTTGGCGTGGTTTTAACTGTGATCACACCTTTACCGCCTCGCCGGGTTATTCTATAATCTTTAATGTTGGAACGCTTACCGTAACCATGTTCTGTAACAACAAGTATGCTTGCTCCCTGATGTTTAATAACGAGCATCCCAACAACAAAATCTTCTTTACTAAGCCGAACGCCTCTTACTCCAGTGGCTGTTCTTCCCATGTTGCGCACATCTTTTTCATGAAATCTTATTGCAAAACCGTTTCTTGTTCCGAGAACGATGTCGTTATTTCCATCGGTCATCATAACTTCAATTAACCTATCACCCTTTACAAGTTTGATGGCGTTAATTCCACCCTTTCTTACGTTTCCGTAAGAAGAGAGAACTGTTTTCTTTATCGTGCCTTTTTCAGTTGCCATTATAAGGTACTTGTCATCCGAGAATTCTTTAACGGTAACAAAAGCTGTTACATTTTCTTCTTTATCCTTCTGCAATAGATTGATAATAGACCTTCCGCGCGTGGCTCTTCCTCCCTCGGGTAGTGCATGTACTTTAAGCCAATAAACTTTTCCTTTATCAGTAAAAAACAAAATATATTGATGTGTTGAGGCAATGAACATATGTTCTATAAAGTCATCATCTTTTGTACCGGCACCGGTAACCCCTCTCCCACCCCTGCCCTGTCTGCGGTAACCACTAACTGGAAATCTTTTTATAAACCCGTTGTGGGAAATTGTTACAACAACATCTTCTTCTGCAATTATATCTTCTAAAGAAAAATCTTCGGTGCTGTAAACAATCTCGGTTCTTCTTTCATCGCCGTATCTTTTTTTAATCTCAAGCAGTTCTTCTTTAATTATAGAATCTCTTCTATCTTCGTTTGAAAGGATACCTTTTAAATTCTCAATAAGTTTTATTGTCTCTTTATAATCATCTTCTATTTTCTTTCTTTCAAGTCCTGTGAGACGCTGCAAACGCATCTCAAGAATAGCTTTTGCCTGCACTTCACTTAACTTGAAGTTCTTCATCAAGTTATTTCTTGCGGTCTCAACGTCTTTAGATTTCTTTATTGTCTGGATCACTGCATCAATATTATCAAGCGCAATTATATAACCTTCTAGTATGTGTGCTCTTCTTTCAGCGGCATCCAACTCATATTTGGTTCTTTTAATCAGCACATCCATTCTGTGATCAATAAAGTGCTGCATCATTTCTCTAAGCTGCAATACTTTTGGAATACCGTTTACAAGTGCAAGCATAATAACACCGAATGTTGTCTGCATTTGTGTATGCTTGAACAATTGATTTAATACAACCAACGGTTGTGCATCACGTTTAAGCTCAACTACCACACGCATTCCGTCACGGTCAGATTCATCACGAAGATTAGAGATTTCTGTTATCTTGCCGGTCCTTACAAGGTCGGCGATTTTTTCAATAAGGTTTGCTTTATTAACCTGGTACGGAAGCTCGGTAATAATAATATTTTCTCTATTGTTCTTTAACGTTTCGATGTTTGCCCTTGCACGTAAAACAATTCTTCCCCTGCCAGTAGTGTATGCAGATTTAACGCCTTCAAAACCATATATTATTCCGGCTGTTGGAAAATCCGGTGCAATTACATACTTCATTAACTTTTCATTGGTCAGGTCAGGATTTCTGATCAAAGCAATTATACCATCAATAATTTCATTTAAATTGTGAGGTGGGATGTTGGTTGCCATACCAACCGCAATACCGCTTGACCCGTTTACCAAAAGGTTTGGAAGATATGACGGAAGCACAGTTGGTTCCTGAAGAGAGTCATCAAAGTTGGGGGTAAAATCAACCGTGTTTTTATCAAGGTCGCGAAGCAACTCTTCAGAAATTCTACGCAATCGAACTTCTGTGTAACGCATTGCTGCGGCTGAATCTCCATCAACAGAACCGAAGTTGCCCTGCCCGTCGACAAGCGGATAACGTAAAGAGAAACTCTGCACCATCCTTACCATACTATCGTAAACAGCCGAATCACCATGCGGGTGAAACTTACCAAGCACCTCACCAACTATTCTGGCTGATTTTTTATATGGTTTGTTATGCCCCATACCTAATTCGTGCATTCCATATAAAACTCTTCGATGCACCGGTTTTAAACCGTCTCTCACATCAGGTAAAGCACGAGAAACAATAACAGACATTGAGTAATCGATGTACGAGGATTTCATTTCCTCTTCAAGTGTAACCGGTAATATTTTATCAAAAATTGTTGGCATTATAAAACTTTATTCCTTTAACGTAATTCTAAAACTGTGTAATTATATATCTAAGTTTTTAACATACTTGGCATTTTTCTCAATAAATTCTCTGCGTGGCTCAACATCATCTCCCATCAGGGTTTCGAATATTTTATCGGCAGCGGCGGCACTCTCAATCATTACCTGTAAAACCGTTCTTGTTTCAGGATTCATTGTTGTTTGCCAGAGCTGTTCGGGATTCATTTCACCAAGACCTTTATAGCGGGAAATACTAACACCTTTTAAGTTCTTCTCATCTAACGGTTCTTTGCTGTTTCCCTTTCCATTTACCTTAAGTCTTTTCAGAATTTCATTTCTCTCTTTTTCATCGAAAGCATAAAACTCTTCCTTCCCCTTTTTTATTTTGTAAAGTGGTGGTTGTGCGATATAAACTTTTCCTGCTGTTATCAACTCTTGCATATATCTGTAAAGAAAAGTCAACAGCAAGGTTCTTATGTGGCTTCCATCAACATCAGCATCTGTCATCAGAATTATTTTTCCATACCTTGCTTTTTCCTCATTAAAATCCACACCTATTCCGGCACCGATAGCTGAGATGATCGCTTTTATTTCATTGTTCTCAAGAATTTTATTAATCTTTGCTTTTTCAACATTAAGTATTTTTCCTTTAAGCGGAAGTATTGCCTGGAATTTTCTATCGCGCCCCTGTTTTGCAGAACCGCCCGCTGAGTCACCCTCAACAATATATATTTCACAGTGTTCGGGATCGGTTATGGAGCAATCCGCCAGCTTTCCGGGAAGGTGCATAGTATCCAGGGCATTTTTCCTGCGGGTAAGGTCACGAGCCTTTCTAGCTGCTTCTCTCGCTTCCGCAGCCCGAGAACATTTTTCAATTATTATTTTCCCTATCGAAGGATTCTCTTCAAGAAAATCCGTAAGTTTTTCCCCGACCAACATTTCTACTGCAGATCTTGTTTCACTGTTACCAAGCTTTGTTTTTGTTTGTCCTTCAAACTGAGGTTCCGCAACTTTAACAGAGAGAACCGCAGTTAGCCCTTCTCTAAAATCTTCTCCGGTTAAGTTTATCTTTCCTTCTTTTATCAGTTTATTTTTATATGCATAATTATTCAGCGTTCGTGTAAGTGCTGTTTTAAATCCCGATAGATGAGTGCCGCCTTCCGTGGTATTTATATTATTCACATACGAAAAAATATTTTCTGTATAACGGTCTGTATATTGAAAAGCAATTTCAACCGGGGTGTTATCTTTTATTCCTTCTATGTAAATTGTTTTGTGAAGTGGCTGTCTGTTTTCATCTAAGTATTGTACAAACTCTACCAACCCGCCTTTAAAATGATAGGTTTCTTCTTCGCCGCCGTTTCTTTCATCTTTAATTATTATTGTTATAGTTTTATTCAGATAAGCTAGCTCACGCATTCTTTCAGCAATGGTGCTGAACTTGAACTCGGTTGTATTAAAAATTTCAGGATCGGGAAAGAAGGTAATTTTCGTGCCGGATTCATTTTTACCTGCTTTGCCTATCTCTTTTACTTTGGCTACCGGAACACCTTTTCTGAATTCCTGAAAATAAATTTTTCCGTCTCTTTTCACTTCAGCTTTTAACCATTCTGCCAAAGCATTAACCACCGATACTCCTACACCGTGCAATCCTCCCGATACTTTATAACTGTTTTTATCAAACTTTCCACCGGCATGCAGAACAGTCATTACAACTTCAAGAGCTGATCTTTTTTCTTCGGGATGAATGTCTACCGGTATTCCTCTACCATTATCCTGCACTGTAACGCTTCCATCTTCTCTAATAGTTATTTCAATTTTATCGCAAAATCCGGCAAGAGATTCATCAATACTGTTATCAACCACTTCGTTAACGAGGTGATGCAGCCCTCGTGAACTTACATCACCAATGTACATGGCAGGTCTTTTCCTAACTGCATCGAGTCCTTTTAAAACATTAATATTTCTTGCGTTGTATTCCGTATTAGATTTTTTGTTATCCATATAATTTCTCTGTGTTATGCTTTAATTTTCAGTTAGTAAATTTTATTCCTTTTATTCTTTCTTCATTGTAAAACTTATTTATCTTTTCAACTATTTCCCGTTCTTTAAATTTTAATTCACTTCGCCAAACAGAGTTTGAAACTTTTAATTTCAAAAACATTTTATCAACTTTTTGGGGCACAGCAATTTTTTTCAATCCGGGAAATATTTTATCGAAATCAATAACTACATCAGACGATTTAACAAGCCGCCGAACGTTTATCAATTGTGGTTCGGTACTGAAAACATCTTTTAAACTTCTGAATCCATCAGGCATAAACTACTTTACCGCCGTTAAGTTTTATAAGATAATCATCTCTATCTTTTTTAAGGAAAGAAAAGTTTCCGAAATCAGTAAGTGTAACAAATGCTTGTCCTACTTCCTTTAAATAATCGCTAATCTTATGAGCGCGGGCGGCATCAAGTTCACCAAAGACATCATCAAGTAAAAATAAGGGTGTTTTAGATGTGATATCTTTTAAGTAGAAAAATTCTGCAAACCTTAGAACTGCCTGAAATGTTTTATGTTGTCCCTGAGATCCATAAGTTTTAAGATTTACATCATTTATTGTAAATATAAAATCATCTTTGTGCGGACCAACAAGATTAGCCGCTCTTCTGAATTCGTCTTCTTTCTTTTCCTTCAACAATTTGGTGAAGTGTTCCTTCACCTTTAAGTTTTTAAATCCATTTAAATAAAAATAACCGATGCTTGGCTGTTCTTTTTTATTCATTATTCTATAATACGATTCACTAACATACAAACTGAATTCATCAATAAATTTTATTCTTCGCTCAATTAGTTCTGTTCCGGTTTCAATAAGTTTTTCTGTCCATGCATCAAACTCGTTCATCATTTCGGTACTTCTGTATTCCCTCATTTTGCCAAGCAGCGAAGAGCGTTGCTTTAATGTACGGTTATAATCAAGTAAATTTTCTAAGTATATATTACTCGCCTGTGAAATTACAGAATCAACAAACTTTCTTCTCTGCCCGGGAAGACCTTGTGTTACAGCATGGTCAGCAGGTGTAAGCATAACAACAGGAAACCTGCCAATAACATCAGATGATTTACGTAGTTGTTTTTCATTTAGTAAATAAAACTTTTTCATTTCAATCTTATCATATATCACCCTAACTTCATCTTCTGTTAGACCAATAAACTCCCCCCTTATTTCAAATTTTTCTTTACCAAATCTAACTACTTCACTATCTGTTTTAGCGTCAAGGCTCTTTGTAGTACACAAATAATAAATAGATTCGAGGATAGAGGTTTTACCTTGTCCGTTGCCGCCAACTATGTAGTTCAAGTTCCCGGCGAATTTAAGTTCAACATTTTCGTGTATCCTAAAGTTCTTCAGCTTTATCGAAGCCAGAATCATTTTTAGTTATTTAACCGAACAGGCATAAGTAACAACATAAGTTCTTCGGTTTCCTTCACCGTTTCGGGTTCAATAATACAAGCTTTGGTAGGAGAATGAAGTTTAAAAACAACACTTTCATCGTCAACATGATTTAAAATGTCATTAACGTAAGCTGTGTTAAACCCAATATCCATTGCTTCGGCATCATATTTACATTCTATATTTTCAACAGCATCAGAACCATGATCAATATCTTCAGCAGAAACTTCCAGGTTATTGTTGCTGATTGAGAATTTAACCTGCTTTGAACTAGATGAAGAAAACAACATCATTCTCTTTATAGTCGAATTAAGAACGTCCCTGTTAACAAAAAGTTTATTTTCATTTTCAAGAGGTATTACGCTGCTGTATGCGGGATACTTTTCGGCAATCAATCTTGATACAAATTCAATATCACCTAAATGGAAAGAAACATTTGATTTACTAAGATAAATTTTAACATCAGCATCATCTAATAATTTCGAAAGTACCGATATTGCACGTTCGGGGATTATGTACTGTTCTTCGGTTGCTGATTTTATATTCTTGTTAATGTATTTAACTAACCTATGTCCGTCCGTAGCCACAAACCTTAATCCATCGGGGGTAAACTCAAATAATGTTCCTGTCATAGCAGGTCTCATATCTTCTTTACTCATAGCAAAAGAAGTTTGATCGATTGCTTTTTTCAAATCCAAACCATTTATAACAATTTCTTTATCCTTCGATACAGCAGGAATTTCAGGAAAATCTTCGTAAGAAGAATATCCGATATTATAAACACCTGTATCGGTAGTTATTTTGAGTTTCGATCCGCCATCGGCATTAAACGTAATTTGTGTTTCACCAAGCGATCTGATAATATCGTAAAGAAGGCGCGCTGGTATAACCATTTTCAGGTTCTCATCCGATGCAATATTAATAGATGACCTAAGTGCAATCTCTAAATCAGTTGCACTTACATACATAGCACCGTCTTTAATATCGAACAGAAAATTTTCTAAAATTGGCATCGGTGTACGGGTAGGAACCGCGGGGATAATCTTGCTAAGAAGCTTTTCAAGTACCTTACTGTTTACTTTAAATTCCATAAAAATTCTCTCCAAAATTAACACAGCAAAATACAAAAATGAGAGTCCAATCTCAATGCAAAAGAGGATAAATAATGATAGGAAATGAACTGTTTTTACTTAAAATTTATACTATTAAAAAATAGTTGGTAAAAACTATAAAATTAATATACAATCCGTAAAATTACGGACCTATTGGGTCTATGTCTCCTCCGCCAGATAAGTCATCTGAAGTGGTTTTTGTAGCGCTGATTGTATAAACACCATCAATAAAAGTGCTGGCATAAACAATCAATACTCTGGTTCCGGCTGCTAATTCTAAATCACCTGAAACATCACCTTCTGCAGATGAAGAAATTGTTCCGGGTGGTAACTCGTATGTAGTTGCATACGAATATTTTCCTTTTGGTATTTCCGTTATATCAACAGATTTACCGGCACCTACAGCAATTAAGGAAGCTCTGAAATTTATAAAAACCTTATTTGATGCAAAATTCTCGAATGTGATTTTTGTGCCAACAGTATCAGAACATCCCGACAAAAACGACATTGATATCGTCAAAAAGGTAATTACGGTTAATATTTTATTCATTTTTTCCTCAATATTTTAATTTCTAAACCAAAAACAATAATTTAGTTCAAAATTTAGGCCAAAGGAAATATATAAAAATTTTACCAATCTGGTATAATCCTTTATGTTAAAAGCATTTACTAACATGACTATTATTAATATATTAATATATATTTACTTATTAATTGTAATAATTACAATGTCAATATGTTGAAAACAATGCATCGACATATTTGATAATAACTTATCAGTATTAATATCAATTTTAACATGTTTATAAGTTATCATTAGTTCACTGTTATTAACAAAGGTCGGGATAACTTTAAGTTGCTAACAATTAGTCATTAACATATTAACTAGTTATTAACAATAAAAAACCCCTGAATATCTTATAATATGCAGGGACATTTTATTAAATTATTTTAAAAATTCCCCAGAGTATTTAAATATATGTTCAGTAATTTTTAAGATGAATGTTCAACGATAACTTAATACGGCTTGCAGAGCGTTATTAAATTACCGGATTAATTGTGAATCCAGCGCTCTTCCTGTTTTTCCTGAGTAACTACTCTTGGTTTTACCTGCTCTAGTATTAACTCAATATCAGTGAATTTAAATAATGTAAAATCAGCATATGCCTCATCAACATTAATTATAGTTATCATCCCGCTATTTGTCCAGCTGAAGGGAGCGTTCTTAACCTGGATATGATCCATCTCGACTACCAGTTTTCTTTCACCTGCCGGAAGGTAGTCAATAATCTTCTCAAATGGATTAAAGATAGCACATCGGCCAGGTTTAATAATCGCCCTGATATTTTTAAATGGAACGGGCGATCTGTTTTCAGCATATACCCATATATGGGCGTGATCACCTTCATAAAATGTATAGTTCGGTCGGTTGGGATCAGTCTCATTAAGTACATGGTTGGTGAACTCAAGTCCATTTAGCTTGAGTTCAGTTGCCATTTTTGAAATAACATCAAACATAGATTATCTCCTTTTAATTATTAAACTCTGCAAGCCAATAAATAAATAAGAAAAAATCCCCAATGAGTTAATCATCTCTCCGACGGAGATACCTTCAGGATCTAAATCTTCTAAATGCCATTAGGCTATTAGAATTTTAGAGCAAATATTTCCGCTTCGATAAAATGGCGAAGAGATAATACAAAGATGAGAAAAAATTTTCATAAACGCAAGTATAATCAGCTATTACAGAAAATATTTAAAGTAGTTTCACCAAGTGATTTTATAAGTAGTTATTATATCTTAATTTTATCAAGACTTAGGAAAATAACTGCTCTGATCGTAAATCACCTCGATAGAAATATTAATTAATATCAACATATGCCTATTGCATTAATTTCAATTTTTTGTAATACCTGATAATGATAAATGGATTAAGAGAAACTGAGATAATTTTTCAGTACGATTAATTAAAAATGTGTAAATTTATCTGCCGATAGTTGTGTCTTAGTTACAGGAAAACTAAGTTGACAACAATGATTAGAAAAATAATTTTGAGTCTTTATTATGTGGATAGTAAATACTCAAGCTGAAAAAATATTTAATATTTAAACTAGAAGCAAAATAACTCCGAGCCAAGAAGCCTAAGTTTTTTATGTGGTTTGAGACCGATAGGGTGTTGCCGGAAACAGCAGAACCTCCCGTATTTGAAAAGGAGTAAAAGTGAAATTTGTAACGAATAAACTGCAAACATCAGCAAGTCCCGATACCCGTCTTGTAGATCCATTGGGCAGAGTAATGAATTATCTGCGTTTAGCTGTCACCGACCGTTGTAACTTGCGCTGTCAATATTGTATGCCTGCTGAAGGGATTCCTTTAAACAGTCGTGATCATATTCTCCAATTTGAAGAGATGGAACAACTTATTCAGATATTTCAGAACCTCGGTGTAAATAAGTTGCGGATTACCGGTGGGGAACCATTTGTACGAAAAGGACTACTGGAATTTTTAAAAAGAGTGAATAACTTTGAGGGGATAAATTCAATTAATATTACAACCAATGCAGTTTTTATTGGAGATATTATCTCCGATTTGGAACAATTAAAAATTGGCAGTTTAAATATTAGCTTGGATTCTTTACAAAAAGATAGATTTTTTAAGATTACCCGCAGGGATGAATTTGAGATTGTAATGGAGAATATTGATAAGGCTATAAAATCTACGATACCTGTAAAACTAAATATGGTTGTTTTAGCCGGGATAAATGATGATGAGATCCTTTCATTTACACACCTTGCAAAAGACAATCGCATCGAGGTACGCTTTATTGAGCAAATGCCTTTTAGTGGGGGACCGGCTTCAGAAAGCATAATAAGTGCCGATCAAATTCTTAATATTTTACGACAGCAATACCCGTTACTTTATGAACAAAATTTACCAAATTCCACCGCACGTATTTTTTATAATCCTGGTTATAAAGGCACCATAGGAATTATCGCCGGTTATTCACGTACCTTTTGCTCATCCTGCACAAGGTTAAGGATAACGCCGGAGGGCATGCTAAAAACCTGTTTGTATGACCGTGGAGCAGTTAATTTAAAAGAGATGCTGCGCTCAGGTAAAACAGATCTGCAAATAAAAGATGCAATCATTATGGCAGTGCAAAACCGGGCAAAAGATGGTTTTGAATCACAAGAGAGATCCAGCCAGGATTACAACGTATCAATGGCTCAGATCGGGGGTTAAAAACGAATAAGCTTAAAAACAGATTTGGCTTATCAGAATGGTCGGGAGCAGTTGGCGATTTAGGGACCTTGCTTCCTTTGGCCTTTGCACTTGTTGTTTTTAACGGCTTTGGTATATCACGACTGTTTCTTCTGTGGGGTGTGATGTACATTTTAACCGGATGGTTATATAAAGTACCTGTTTCGGTACAGCCGCTTAAAGCGATGGCAGTTATTGCTATAAGTTCGGGCATTTCTATCGAGATGCTTACCGGCACATCTTTTTTTTACGGAATTTTACTAATCGTTTTATCATTAACAGGTGCAATACGTTGGCTGCAAAAATGGTTCTCTCCAGCGTTGGTTAAGGGGATACAGTTAGGTATTGGATTAATTCTGGCGCAAAAAGCAATCGAGATGGTGATAGAAAAAGGGTTTTTACTTTTTGGTGAACCTGGCTCTATGCAGATGAATTTTTTAGTTCTATTACTGCTGCTTCCTTTTCTTTGGGTGTTTCAGTTCCGAAAAAAAATACCAATTGCACTTATACTGATTCTTGTCAGCATAGTTATTATTAAACTCTGGGGCGGTACAGAACCTGTAATCCCAAAAGAAACATTGTTGGATTTTACAGTTCCCAAATTTAGTATTTTACTGGATGCATTCTTTTTGCTGATCATTCCACAACTACCATTAACTTTAGGGAACGCAATGTTTGCTGCTTCGGATGCAAGTCATTCATTTTGGGGTAAACAGGCAGAAAGAGTTAACCCAACACGATTTGGTTTATCAATTGGTATCGGTAATTCGGCTATAGGTTTATTAGGTGGCTTTCCTATGTGTCACGGTGCAGGCGGAATTGCAGCACATAATCAATTCGGAGGAAAAACAGGCGGAACTACAATAATAATAGGCGTTGCTTTGATTGTGTTTGCACTAATTTCGCCACTTTCGGCTATATTGTTTTTGATACCCGTTCCCTTGCTTGCAGCAATGCTGCTTTTTGATAGCTGGCGGATGATAGCTCTTATAAAAAAATTGGACCTTAGTTTTGGAATTGTTGTTGCTATTCTGGTTGGTTTAATTTCCTTCTTTACCAGGAATTTATCTATAGCTTTAATAAGCGGGCTTGTTGTTGAACAATCATATGTCTACATTATACGACGCAAAAATTTGCAGGTGGAAAATTAATTCTATAATATATTTATATAAACATTTAAGAAAACAATGAAATTAAAAATATTATTCTTCGGCATTCTAAGTGAAGCGGCAGGGAAACAAGAAATGATACTTAATGATATTAGCGACTCAGAAACTTTACAAAATCATTTAACATCTCTCATCCCCGGTTTAAAGGATTATACGTTTAGAATGGCAATAAACCAGGAATTTATAGATGGAAATCGTACCTTAAAAGATGGCGATGTTGTAGCAATGATGCCGCCGTTTGCCGGCGGGTAATATTTACAATTTAATACTATGCTAAAATTATAATAGCAAGGTTTTCTTCAAAAATATTGTGCTTGAATTTGCTTACGCTATAATAGAAATCGAATAATGTTATCTAATGAAGAAAATATTTACTATAGCCGCCATTTACTCTTACAGGAAATTGGTGAGCAGGGTCAGTTAAAATTAAAAGACGCAAGCGTGCTGATAGTCGGCGCCGGTGGATTGGGCTGTCCTGTCCTGTCATACTTAACAGGTGCTGGAGTTGGACATATTGGTATTCTTGATGCTGACCTTGTAGAAAAAACAAACCTTCACAGACAGTTTCTTTTTGGCATATCAAAAATCGGTCAACCAAAAACAGAAGCGGTTATTAACCATTTACAGGATTTAAATCCACATATTTCCTTTACAGAACATTTTTTACGATTAAGGCCTAAAAACGCAATTGATATAATTAAAAACTATGAAATCGTTATTGATGCAACAGATAATTTCCCCACTCGATATCTCATTAATGATGCGTGTGTTATTCTGGATAAACCTTTTGTGTCTGGGTCGATTGATAGGTTCCAGGGACAAATAAGTGTTTTTAATTATGTAGATTATGCAGGTACAAAAGGACCAACCTATCGATGTCTCTTCCCAGTGCCACCATCCCCGGAAACAGCACCGGATTGCTCTCAAAATGGTGTGCTTGGCGTTCTACCGGGCATAATTGGCAACCTGCAAGCAAGTGAAGTTATTAAAATGATTACTGGAGCAGGCAGCGTACTTAACGGAAAAGTACTCGTGGTAGATACATTAAGATCATCATTTTATTCCTTTGCACTAAAACGAAATGAGAATGCTGTGGAACAAGCAATGAAATTAAAGGGAAATATAATCAATTTTGATTATGATGATTTTTGTCAATCAACATTATCTTATAATATAAAACAAATAAGCTCACAGGAATTAAGTAAGAAACTCATATCACAAGATACTATTCAGTTAATAGATATAAGGGAAAACGGCCGACTTGATTATATTGAGGGGAGTATTAACATTCCCAGGTCGGGCTTAGATAAAAATATTAGTCATATTAAAAGAGATATACCCGTAGTAATTTATTGTGATCTTGGAACTAATAGTTTAATAACCACAAAATTTTTAACTGACTTAGGATTTGATAATGTATATAACCTTACAGGTGGAATTGAAGCATGGAAGAATTTAAATGAAAAAAAAAGTGAATGATATGCCGGGAAAAAGTTATTTTATACAGGGCTCTATAAAACCACAATTTATTGCCGAACAAATTACAAAGCATAATACAAAGTACAATATCGGTGCACATTCAATTTTTCTCGGCCAGGTTCGTGCCGATGAAATAGATAACAAAAAGGTAGCAGAAATAGAGTATTTTACATATGAAGATATGGCGAACAAAGAGATCGCCAAAGTTCGTGAAAGCGCATTTGCAAAATGGCCTCTATCTTGTCTGCATATCTATCATAGCAACGGTCCTGTAAAAACGGGTGAGATATCGTTATTTGTATTTGTGTCAGCCGGTCATCGGACAGAATGCTTGGAAGCCGTTCACCAAATTGTTGAAGATATAAAACATAAGGTTCCCATCTGGAAAAAAGAGATTATGGAAGATGGTTCTGCGTACTGGGTTAAATAGTGATAATTTCTGGCAAGAAGAATCTAGAATAAAACAAAGGGGAAGTGACTCCATTAAGGATCACTACAATTTAATCAGGTTCGTTTTATTTTACTATTCTTCCCAATTCCCTCTTTGATAAGCCGGTTCAAGCTCTAGCCGGGTTCTCTTTTTGTTTTTCATCTTATCCAACATAACCCTCAGATCGTTAATCGCAAAAAGTGCAGAGGGCAAGGCCAATAATGTTAATATTGTACCGAAGATGAGTCCGAACGCAACAGAAACAGCCATGGGTACGAGGAACTGACCTTGCTCACTTCTTAAAAATATTATTGGTGCTAACCCTGCAGCAGTTGTAATTGTGGTAAGCACTATCGGTCTGAACCTTGCCATCCCTGCCTCGAGCAATGCATCCGGAACTTTCATACCGGATTTTAAAAGATTATTATACTTATCTACAAGTACGACTGAATCATTAATAATGATTCCAGCTAAAGCAACAAGACCAAGAAACGAGAGTATTGAGACAGGGATACCTATAATATAATGACCAATTACTGCGCCGATAACACCGAGTGGGATTAAACTCATAATCATTAATGTCTGCATATAAGATTTTAAGAGGAACATAAGTATAGTGAACATTACCACCAAAGCAATCCCCATTGAAAACACCATTGAGTTTACCATTTTACCTACTTCTTCCGACTGTCCTCCATAGTTCCTTGAAACACCATCTACTTGTGAAAGAACGGATGGAATAATAGATGCTTCAAGTTCCTGTAAAACAACCGATTGATCATTTTTTGTAAAATCCATATCTGCTCTAACCGTTATTGATCTTTCGCCATCCTCATGTCTAATTCTTCTTAACCCTCTTTCTATCCTATAAGTAGCTACTTCCTTAAAAGGAACATATTCACCTAGTGGTGTGCGTACCTTTAAGTTTTCAATTTGACTTATTGAAGCTCGTTCATCTTTTGTAAATCTTACCCATACCTTTACCTCATCCCTACCTTTTTGAAGACGCATAACTTCCTGTCCGTAAAAGCCTTGCCTTAATTGTGTTGTGATATCTCTTAATGTGAATCCTAATGCTTTTCCTGTTGGTCTCAGTTCAACAATAAATTCATTATTACCAAGTGGTGTGTCATCTCTTATATCTTTAATACCATCAATTTTCTTTAATTCTTCTTTTAAAAGATCTTTTGCCTTTAGCAACTGACCGTAATCAGAACTTGAAAATCTTACCGATATGGGAGTGCCGCCAAAATTCCATCCACCCACACTAACATTTTCAGCCTCAGGCACTGTTCCAATATAATCTCCAAGTGCCTGTGAGAATTCACCGATCGAGTAATCTCTATCTGCAGATGAGGGTAAAACAAAAAAGATATTAAGAGTTCCGCCGTTCATCCAGGATGTAAAATTTTCGATTGGGTTTGTTTTTCCTTCATTCTCCCATTCTTTTGCAAAGAGAATCGCTTTATCAATTAACCGGTATCTTATCCCATTCGTTACCTCAGCAGAAGTACCTGCTGTCATTTCAACCTGAATTCTGGCATACGGTGGTTCGATATTGGGAAAGAATTGTGCCCGAACATGAGAGCCCTGAAATAATCCCGCAATAATTAAAACTACCGCAAAAATACTAGCTACCACAGTCCACCTGTTTTTTAGACTAAATGAAATAGCAGGCTTATAAATTTTTTCTAAAACAAAATTAGTTGCTTTATCCAGATTTATTCTTACTCTTCCAAAAATACTCTCATTTGAATTTGTTTGTAGCAGTGCTTTTGAATGTGCAATATGTGCGGGAAGAATTATAAACGCTTCTACTAATGAAAACACTAATGATACGATAACTACCGCAGCAATTTGCCAAACATGCTTACCTAACATACCATAAAAGAAAAAGTAAGGAGTAAACGCAACCATAGTAGTAATAACAGAAATGACAACTGGTTTCATTACCTCTTTTGTACCGTCAATCGCGGCTCGGAGTGGCGTTTTACCATATTTCTGCCATTGTGTGTAAATGCTTTCTCCTATTATTATTCCATCGTCAACGAGTATTCCTATAACTAATATTATCCCAAACAAACTCATTTCATTTATCGTTATACCAAGCGCCCATAGAACGAAAAACATTCCAAGTAATGAAATAGGGATACCTAATGCTACCCAGAAAGAAAGTCGCGTATTTAGAAATATACCAAGCAGAACCAGCACTAGCACTAATCCTATTAATCCATTCTGCGTCATCAGATTTATTCGTTCTTCCAACTCATCCGTTTCTTTAATAAAAGTTTTAAACTCAACTAGTCCTGCGTACTTCTGTTCGTACTCTCTTGCTAAATTTTCCGCAATTTCCACTATCTCAACAACATCTTCATTATTGTTGTACATAACATTAAATCCAACTGATCTTCTTCCGTTATATTCGGAATAAAATCTGTTCTCTGGCCATTGTTCCTGAACCGAGCAAATATCTTTAAGAAGGATTTTTCTTCCTTCAATTGAAGATATCACCTCTATTTGTTCAAGATCAACCGCCTCATATTTTTTATTATACGTTCTAATAAGGATTTCTTCCTGATCGGTTAATACTGAGCCGGAAGATAAGTTTAAATTAGAGTTGCGAATTGCCTGTGAAATATCATTTATTGTTAACTTATATCGTATCAAGTTATCAGGTGAAACCTCAATTGAAAACTCTCTTGCCGGAAGACCCCACCACATTATGTTAGATATTTTTCCTGTCTTTAAAAGATCATCCCTGAATTCTTCCACCACTTTTTTAAGCGTATATAGATCCGCCGGCCCGTAGATGCTGAACATTATACCACGGTTCCACATTGATTGTTGAGAAACAACCGGTTTTTCTGCTCCAACCGGATAAGAATTAATAGAATTAACAGAGTTCTTAATCTCCTGAATTGCTTTGTTCATGTCATAGCCATCGGATATCTCAACTTTTACACTCCCCCAATTATCAGCGGAGGTGGAAGTGATTTTTTCTATTCCTTCCATCCCTCGTAAGCTCTCTTCAATCTTTACCACTATTCCTTCTTCAACTTCAATTGCAGAAGCACCTGGATATGGCACTTCAATGTTTACGTCCTCAATTTCGAACTTAGGATTAATTCTTTTATTCAGGTTAGATAGAGCAAAAATTCCGGCGATACTAATAACTATCATCAACCAATTTGTGATTACCGAATGCTTAATAAAATATTCAATAAACCTTGATGCCATTTTAATTTCCTATTTAAAAAACCAGTTAATAATTATTCTGAGTTTGCAAGCTTGCTTTGTTCTTCTATGTCCTGGAGCTCATCGATTAATTTTAATGATTCGTTGAATGATCGTATTCCCATTCCGATTAGCGGCTTTTGGAGTATAGTTGTTACAAGCTTCATATTCTCGGAAATCGTATGTTTGATAATGGCAACATCTCCCTGGATAGTTATAACATCAACTTTTTGCCTTGCCAATTTTCCATCTTCCATTGTAAGCACATATTGTTGGTTATCAATAAGATATCTCGGAATCTGGGCAACATCATAAAACTTTTTACCATTAATTTTTAGTGAAACATAATTGCCTGGTAGAAAGTACGGATTAAGGCTTTTGTTACTAAATGTAACATATACATTTAATGTTTGAGAGTTTCTGTTAAGGTTCGTTTCCTTTCTGTAAATCTTCCCATATAAAATGTCCTCTTCATTTTTGTCCGAATAAATTTTTACAGCCGGTACTTTGGAAAAATTAATAAGATTAACCTCATCAACTAAAAGCGGAACAACAATCTCGACATTTTTCGCATCGCTTAAATAAAATAACTGTTGTCCTTTTGCAACGAAACTTCCTTCAATAATTCCTTGGGATTTTAAATAACCGCTGAATGAGGCAACTATTTTATACTTTGAAAGAAGTATTTCCTGATTCTTAACAGCATAATATTTACTGAATATTTCTCTTCCGCTAAGTTTTATCTTTTCCTGTGAATTTGAAATTTCGGGCAGCGCCGGTGTTGGTTTATGAATATCTAAATTGATGAAATAATTATACCATTTTTCATATGATTCAACATCCTCAATTTTAATATCGGGAAGAACTATTGCTATTGCATTCATAAAACCCGAACGCAATGTAAAGAGTGTGTTTTCAACTTCGCGAGAATCAACCTCTAGTATTGTTTCGCCTTCGCCAACAAATGTACCATCCTTTAAATCGTTTTTTGCAAACAGCACTACACCTGTTGCTTCCGATACAAAGTTTAGTGTGCGTTGAGATTGAATTACACCATTGCCCTCAATCTCTAATACTAAATCCATAAAGTTAACCGATTCAGTTTTAACAAGTCGAACCTCCGGCGGAACCTCCCTGTGTTTGCTGTGTTTCTCAGTTGAACCAAGACTGGACATTACTACAAACCCAATAAGGATAACCCCTACCGTTGATGCAATTTTTATCCATGATGATTTTTTTAAATTTCTCATATCACTACCCATAGTGTTTTTTATTTTCATAATTAAGACGGTTTCTTTACAGAAAACGTTACAATAACATTTTTTTGCTTTTTTGAGGGCAAAATATATGAATTAAATCAATAAAAAGGCATAAAAAAGTGTTGGATGGAATATAAAGATTATGAATTGATTAATTAAGTGAATTAGTTATCACTAAATATTTGAACCAATCAACATAATATCAATTTTTATATTAGATTTATAATATGCTTGTATCTAAAACAATTTGTAGTATGGTCATTTACCATTCCTGTTGCCTGCATATGGGCATAAATTATTGTTGTACCAACAAACTTAAATCCTCGTTTCTTAAGGTCTTTACTTATTAAGTCGGAAAGTTTTGTAGAGACAGGAAGGTCGCTCAAATTTTTATGATTGTTTATTATCGGTTTGTCGTTAACAAAGTCCCAGATATATTTATTAAAAGTTCCGAACTGTTTTCTTACTTCAATAAATGCCTTTGCATTGGTAACTGTAGATTCTATCTTTAATTTATTTCTAATTATCCCGGCATCTTTCATCAGGGAATTTATCTTGCGTTTGTTGTAGCACGCGACCTTGTTAAAATCAAAGTTATCAAATGCCTTACGGAAGTTCTCTCTTTTTTTTAGAACGGTAATCCAGCTTAATCCTGCCTGGAATCCTTCCAGCAATAGAAACTCAAAAAGCTTTCTATCATTATGAACAGGCACTCCCCATTCTTTATCATGATATTTTACAATTAAAGGATCATCGGTCGGCCATTGGCAAGTAGTCCTTATTTTCTTATCCAAACGATTCTTTCTACAATAAATGATTTTAGCTACACAAAGAATTTAAAGCAAATTCAATTTGACAAAATTAACACATTAAAATTCACGTATTTATTAATAGAAAACAATGTAATGCTTTTCTATCTGTGAGATTACTGTATAGATTATCTGACCTATTATAGTTTAAATAATTACGTAACGAATCGAAACAAATAACGAAGAGCTTCTCAAATTGAAACAGAATGTTTGATAATATTCTTTTGATTGATTAACTTCTTTTTATATAATAACTTAATTACGTTCTTTATTTAAAGATTTGTCTTCTGGAACTAATCTTTGGTCTGCTTTATGCTTGAAAACATGTTCCAGCTATTTCTCGACAAATTTTTAAAAACTGAATTTGAAAAATAATGTGTGTTGTAATTTATTGAATGTTCAATAAACTTTATAACTTATTATGTTAAAATGTTTTAGCTTGAAAGTTTGTTTGTTTATAAAAACATCTTAAAAGCTCAATTTATAAAGCTGGGAAATTAATATTAGCAAATCCAATTAAGTAAAGACAGATAACAATATGCCATCAAGACATTACAGAAAACACAAAAAATCAAAATCCGGATTAGGATATTGGTTAAAATACAGATTCGCTACAGAGTTTGATCAAAACATACAAGCATTGGTTTATTTTGGAGCTGCCTTCCTGATTATTATAGTTGGTTTAAGAGGGCTTGGAGATCTTAGCGATGTTTCGTTCATTCCGCAATTTTTACTTGATCCTAATGGAAAAATAGATGCTAATCTTGTAATGCTCGGATTAACAGTTGAGTTCCTGATGCTGTGTTTGTTAGCCGCAGTATCATATTTTGCGCCTGCCGAAAAAAGGGCGGACTTGCAATCAAGCCTTGATAGTCTTTCTTTATCGGTTGAGAAACTATCAGAAACCATTCCATCAGAATTAGTACAAAAACTAATAACCAGCGCACAGGAAACAGCAGCAGCATCCGAAAAACTATTATCTGAAGAAATTGAAATACTTAATAACTTCAGATCAAAACTTGATGAAAGAATAAGACAAATGGACCAGGATATTATCCTTGTAAGACAAAATATTGCACAGGGTATCATTGATTCTTCAGCCCAGATGGAAGCAATAGTTAAAAAGGAACAGGAAACGCTTGGATCATATAATAAACTTATTGAAGGGCTTATAACAGGAACAAAGGAAACACTTAAGAATATTTCTCAAAACATATCTAACGAAGTTAAACGAACATTTGCTACCTCTGCTGCAGTTATGACACGGCAGGAGAAAATGATAGTTAAATTTTATGGTATAAACTCAAAACTTCTATCCGAAGCACAGGAAAATTTTAAAAAGTTTATTCTGAACTATTCTGAAATGGTTGAAAAGGAATCCCAGAGATTAGAATGGTTAAGTGCAAAGCAAATTCGACCGGAAGAGTTTATACTTAATATGAACAAAACAAACGAACTTCTAATTACTCATCTTGAAAATATAGATAAGTCATTGAGGATAATATCAAATGGGCAGGGCTCATCGTATGATGGACTTGGTAGAAAAAAATCCTTCTGGGGATGGATGGGAACAAAAAGGCGCAGACAACTGGATGAAATACATTGAACTGACAAATGAATAGAACTAGAGTACCATTTTATTTTGTTCTTTATCTGGTTGTACTGATACAACTACTTGCAGTAATTATTGAGCGGGACAGTACCGAGTTAGAACTACAAGCACGCTTGAATGAATACGCTACAATTCAGGATAGTATTATTTCATTATACAGCCGACCAATATTATTAGATGTTCAGGAAGAAACCGATTGGTTGATTTCAAGCAAGGATAGTGTGCATGTACTAATTTCGATCTCTAACTTACATACTCTCGAAGAAAAGTCAGGAGTACAGTATTATATTAACCCTGATGACGAGGGAGATTACTATAATGTTTTTCTTGATAAAAAAACAGGCAACGGAAACTTTTACTTCAAAACGAATAAAAACGGCGTTTATAATTTTGATGTTTACTGCAAATTAAGAAGACAATTGCCTCGATATTTACCAGATATAATTATTGATGGCATATTTGCTAAAGTAGGGACTGATTATAAAGCAACTAGTGACACTGTAAGCTTTAGGATCAAAGCAAAACACCAACAACAATCCTTTGATAAACCGGGTAGAGGTTAATGTTTAAGGTGCAATTATAAATTTTTGTTCGAGAATTAATTATGAAAAAAATATTACTAACCATTACAATAATGATTTTTAGCAGTACCGTTGTATTTTCCCAGGCAAGCAGGGTAACATTTGGGCTGGGCAAACCAATTGAGGTGTTGGACACTATAAACGTTTTTGTTGGCGAGCATTTCGAGATAAAAGATAAACTATCTGATTGGTCACATAATTTTGGAGATCTTACCTATACTCTAGGTGTTTATCTTGATAAAATAGATGGCGGTAACGGGAGGATAACATTCGAAAGAAACATCGGCGGGCTTGAATATTACAGAGGTCGGTTAACCTATTCCAATTTACAGGGAATCAAATTAAAATCTAATGTTGAAAAGGGAGTGAATCCCGGAGACTATGAAGTTCAGCTTTCTTTAGATATTAACTCCGCGGGAGTTTATTATTTTGTAGGATTAATTAAAGGGAAAAGTGAGCGAGGCAGCCATTTTGAATATGCCGGTTACTGGATTGTAAACTGTTCACCAAGAGCTCAAAGAGAATTAACACACGATATTAATCTAAAAGATTTTTACTACTACGGAGAATCTGTTTATTTGGATTTCAGTTTATCCGGAGAGGGAATGGATAAAATTTCAAATTATTACTTTAGAATTTTTGAAAGTGAAAAAGAGATCTACTCCGGATTGGGTTCATATATTAACCTTGGTGTAATAACAAAAAACACCGCAATGGTTAACAGATCATTTCGCGTTGAAGGGTATTATGGCGGACGTATAATACAATTCTTCAACCCATCTCTTCCTGGTGCCGATTCTACCATTTGGAATTTTAAACTTCTTCCGCCCAAAAGTTTTGAGTTCTTAACAAATTGGTTAAGTGAGGAAGAGTTTAACAGTCTTTCAAAAAATGATGTTATTGATGCTATAGATATGCACGTGGTTGAAAACAGAAAACTTAAATTCATGTATTATTCTCCAATAGAAAATGGTGCAATGGTAACACAACCAGAACTTAGAAACCTAACAGTTACCGCTTCGCCACCAGAGTTTTTGGTGGGATCTTCGAACAAATATCGTGCATACGACGATGGTATATGGAAAGTAATAGAACTGAATGTTAATTCGAGATTTTTAAGCAGTATCTCGGATAATGCAACTATAAAGATAACACTGCATATTAGATTTACTACCCAGTTCGGCGACCAGAAGGACCTTACTTATATAGGGTATGTTTTTTAAAAATGAATTGGAACAATTATGAAAGTTAAATTTCACTTATTTGTATTTACCACTCTGATAATGGGTTTTATTTTAACTCTTAATTCTGGTTTGTATGCACAAGAGATAAGAAAACCAAAAAAAATAACAACAGAAGAGACTTCAGGTTTCAAACTCAAATACGGCTCAGGGTTAACGACAAGATATTTGTGGAGAGGGTTAGATCTTGCAAGGTCTCCTGCATTGCTTCCTTATGGTCAGGCAACATTTTCTAATTTTGAAATTTCTCTTTACGGTATATTCGGTCTTTTTGAAAATGCATCTAAACATCCGGATTTTGTAAAGCCACAATTCCCTGGAGAAATCAATCCTTTTTTCTTACAACGAATAGCTTTTAATCAAATAATAACAAATTTCTTTTACCGAATTAAATCCGAATTTGGAGATATCAGAATTGGGTTTACTGAATACTATTTTCCGGATGGACTAGTGAAAAAGGTAAAGGTAGATTCGAATGGTGTAGAAACTATATCGTACCCACCATCAACCTGGCTTAATTGGGATGATAATGGTGAAGGGGCACACACAATTGAAATTAATGTAAGGTTCGAAGGAAATAAAAAGTTTCCTCTGTGGTTTCTTGTTGCATTTAATGTTTACAACGATCCTGACAACTCATTATACCTAGAAACAGGCTATACATTTAATGTATTGTTAAATAAATTTACATTGTATCTTGGCTCTGCTATCGGAGCATCGTCCTGGTATCAGTTTAATTTTAAGAATGGAGCGTTTAGAGGTGACTTTATGACATCCTTCGGTTTAACGTTTAGCAGAGAAATTTATTTGAGCGACTGGTTGCTTATTGATTTTGCGTTAACTGATATTATAAATTTTTATCAGGAAAGAAACACGATATTATTTACAACAATTCTTAAAATTGAATAAATAAATAGTCTCATTCAATTGTTCGGCTCGTATAATGTTGACAAGTCATTTCTACTGCTAATAATTATAACAGTTTAAAATAAAAAAGTCCGGCAACTGCCGGACTTTCAGAATTCAAATTAAATATCTTTTCAGTTACGTGGTTTAGCTTCATTAACTACGATATTTCTTCCTTCCATTTCTGAGTCATTCAGTGCTTCAATAGCACTTTTTGCCTCTTCAGGACTCTCCATTTCTACAAAACCGAAACCTCTGGACCTTCCAGATTCGCGATCGCATATAACTTTTGCCGACACAACTGTACCGTGTCCTTCAAAAGTTTTTTTCAATGCTTCGTCGTCAACCGACCATGGAAGAGAACCCACAAATAACTTAGTACTCACTTAAGAACCTCTAAAAATAAATATAAAAAATCCGGTTTAAACCAGTAAAATAAATTACAAAGAAATCGAGCAAGAAACTAATTAATTATATGCCTGATAGGGCGTACGGGAATACTCAGAATCATAGTTTAAGATTGGCTGTAACCATTTTTCTACTTCATCAAAACTCATATCTTTTCGATGATGATAATCTGTAACCTGGTCTTTGCCAATCTTGCCAACATTAATATATTTTGCTTCCGGATGTGAAAAATATAATCCGCAGACTGAAGCCGCAGGATACATTGCAAGGCTCTCGGTTAGCTTAATACCTGCGTTCGTTTCAACATTCAGGCAATCGAATATTAACAGCTTTTCAGTGTGATCTGGCTGTGCAGGATAACCTGGTGCCGGTCGAATTCCCGTATATTTTTCTTTTAATAGCTCCTGTTTAGTCAACTCTTCATCCGGACAGTATCCCCAATAATCTTTCCGAATCATTTCATGCAAGTATTCGGCAAATGCTTCAACAAGTCTGTCTGCAATTGCTTTTGCAAGGATGCTGTTATAATCATCATGTTCTTTGTCAAATTTGGAAATTAGGTCCTCAATTCCTATTCCTGCCGTAATAGCAAACATCCCTATATAATCAATAATGTTCTCTTCTTCCGGCACAACAAAATCCGCGAGGGATAAGTTAGGCTTCCCATCAGCTTTTTTTATTTGCTGCCGAAGCATATGTAAAGTTGTTAACAATGTTTTTCTTGATTCGTCCTTATAAATCTTAATATCATCACCGTTAGAACTTGCAGGAAACAAACCGAACACTGCGTTAGCTGTTAATGAATTGTTTTTGATGATTGCGTCTATCAGATCGTTTGCATCATCAAAAAGACTATTTGCCTCTTTGCCGTACTTTTCACTTTGAAGAATTGCAGGATATTTTCCTTTCATCTCCCAGGCTAAAAAAAACGGCGTCCAGTCAATATAATTTTTTAGTTTTACCAGTGAAAAATTATTAAGAATGGTAATTCCCATCTTGTTCGGTTTAGTAATATTACTACTTGTCCAGTCAATTTTTAATCTGTTCTTCCTCGCATCATCTATACTTATATATTTTTTTTCTGATCTTCTCTTTAAATAATTCTCTCTAAGATGTTCATATTCCTCTTTTACTCCGGCTGCATATTTTTGTTTTTCATCAGAATCATCACTAAGTAAACGACTAACAACCGGCACACTTCTCGATGCATCAAGAACATGAATTGTATTTCCAGAATAATTTGGTGCGATTTTCACAGCCGTATGAATCCTTGAAGTTGTTGCTCCGCCAATCAGCAGAGGTTTATGGATTCCTCTTCGCTCCATTTCTTTTGCAACGTGAACCATTTCATCAAGCGATGGTGTGATCAAGCCGCTTAACCCGATAATATCCACATCTTCATCAATCGCTGTTTGCAATATTTTATCAGCACTTACCATCACACCGAGATCAACCACATTATAATTATTACAGCCAAGGACTACACCAACAATGTTTTTTCCAATATCATGTACATCTCCTTTTACAGTTGCCAATAATACCTTTCCCTGAGCACGGGCAACAGCAGACAACTTTTTTTGTTGATCTATATATGGCGTTAGATAGGCAACAGCCTTTTTCATAACACGTGCACTTTTTACAACCTGCGGTAAAAACATTTTGCCCGAACCAAAAAGGTCGCCGACTACATTCATTCCATCCATTAGAGGACCCTCAATTACGTTAATAGGCTCGGGAAGTTTTTGCCGCGCCTCTTCTGTATCTTCTTCTATGTAATCAGTAATGCCTTTTACAAGGGCATGTTTCAATCGTTCTTCAACAGGTGCGTTTCTCCACTCGTCTTTTTTTCCTTCATCCTTTTCTTTTCCTTTTACGGTCTCGGCAAAATTTAATAATCTATCTGTTGCATCCGGATTACGATTGAAAATAACATCTTCAACCAGCACTAAAAGATCTTTTGGGATTTCTTCATAAACTTCCAACTGTCCAGCGTTAACTATTCCCATATCCATTCCGGCTCTTATCGCATGATAAAGAAAAGCGGAATGCATTGCTTCACGGATTACGTTGTTTCCGCGAAATGAAAAGGAAAGATTACTAACACCGCCGCTTACTTGTGCAAATGAAAGATTTTCTTTTATCCATCGTGTTGCATCCATGTAATTTACGGCATAATTGTTATGTTCATCAATACCTGTTGCAATTGGCAGAATGTTAGGATCAAAAATTATATCCTGAGGCGGGAAGCCAATTTCAGCGACTAAAATTTTATAAGCTCTTCTACATATCTCAATCTTTCTCTCAAAAGTATCTGCCTGCCCTTTTTCATCAAATGCCATAACTATAACGGCTGCACCAAACTTAAGAATTTCTTTAGCATATTCCCTGAAGGTATCCTCACCTTCTTTAAGGCTTATTGAGTTTACAATGCCTTTGCCTTGCAAACATTTTAGTCCGGCTTTTAAAACCGACCATTTAGAAGAGTCAATCATTAGAGGAACTTTGGTAATATCCGGCTCAACCGCTACCAGATTAAGGAATTTTGTCATCGCATCTTCAGATTCAATCATTCCCTCATCCATATTTACATCAATTACCTGTGCACCGTTTTCTACCTGTTGGCGGGCAACAGAAAGCGCTTCCTCATAATTTTCTTCCTTTATTAATCGTGCAAATTTTTTGGATCCCGCAACGTTTGTTCTTTCTCCAATGTTAACAAAGTTTATTTCAGGATGAAGAACAAGTGGTTCTAATCCGCTTAATCTTAAATAAAATTTTTGTTCGGTAGGAACTCTGGGTTTATAATTCTTTACATTTTCAGCAATTGCACGAATGTGATTAGGTGTAGTACCGCAGCAGCCGCCAACAATATTAGCAAATCCGCTGTTCAAAAAATCATCAAGTATTGCAGACATTGTTTCTGGAGATTCATCGTATTCGCCCATTTCGTTTGGCAGCCCAGCGTTTGGATAAACAGATAAAAATTTATCAGTTATGTTCGAAAGATCTTCAACAAATGGTCGCATTTGTTTAGCACCAAGAGAACAATTTAATCCAATACTTAAAAGATTTTTTACATGCGAGATAGATATCCAAAACGCTTCTGTTGTTTGTCCGGATAAAGTTCTTCCGCTTTGGTCCACGATTGTACCGGAAATCATTACAGGTATATTTAATCCTTTTTCAGTGCATACTTTATCAACAGCATAAATTGCAGCTTTAGCATTCAATGTATCAAATATTGTTTCGATAAGGAGAATATCAGCTCCCCCATCTATAAGTCCCTTCGCTTGCACATAATATGCATCTACCATTTGATCAAAAGTAACAGCACGAAAACCTGGATCAGTTACTTTTGGTGACAGTGAAAGTGTTTTATTTGTGGGTCCAAGAGCACCGGCAACAAATCGTGGTTTGCCCGGTTCATTTTTTGCAAACTCTAAAGCAACTTCTTTAGCAATCTCAGCGGACGCTTTACTTATTTCATAAGCAAAATTTTCTGTTTGGTAATCCGCCTGTGAAATAGATGTTCCGTTAAACGTATTTGTTTCAACAATATCGGCACCGGCATTAAAATATGCACGATGAATTTCCTTTATTATTTCCGGCTGTGTTAATGAAAGAAGATCGTTGTTCCCTTTTAGATCATGTGGATGATCTTTAAATCTTTTCCCGCGAAAATCTTCTTCGCTTAAGTTGTAACTCTGTATCATTGTGCCCATAGCACCATCTAATACAAGGATTCTCTCGGTTAATATTTTAGTAAGTTTTTCTAACATATCCGTATAAAATTTTCCAGTAATTAATCATTATTATTAATAAATAATTAAGAGATTAATTATTTATCAATTCATTAGCTGTTTTGAAAAGGCAGCTAAATATAGCTAAATTGCTTTGCATTATAAACCAATTTAATGAGACATAAAACATTATTATGATAGTTGTAACAGGCGGTGCCGGCTTTATCGGCAGTGCAATAGTTTGGGAATTAAACAGGCGCGGCACAAAAGAAATACTGATTGTTGATGAACTTGGAACGGATGATAAATGGAAAAATCTTGTTGGGCTGCAATTTGAAGATTTTGTTAATAAACACAAATTTATTGACAGAATTGATAATGGGGCTTTAATTAATACGGATGCCATTATACACATGGGTGCCAATTCATCAACTACGGAAAAAGATGCCGACCACCTTTTTAACAATAATTATCTTTACACAAAAATACTTGCGGAGTTTTGTTTAAAAAATAATATTAGATTTATTTACGCATCATCCGCAGCCACATACGGTGATGGATCGCTTGGGTTTAATGATGACGAAAGCAAATGTGAGACACTCCGACCACTTAATATGTACGGCTACTCAAAAAGTATGTTAGATATCTGGGCTGTAAACAATGATGTATTTAAAAAAATTGTAGCTTTGAAATACTTTAACGTTTTTGGTCCTAACGAATATCATAAGGGTGATATGCGAAGTGTTGTTCATAAGGCATTTGAGCAAGTAAGAGATACGGGGAAAGTAAAATTATTTAAATCGAGGAACCCGAAGTATAAAGACGGCGAGCAAATGCGCGATTTTATTTATGTAAAAGATGCTGTTAATATGACTCTGTACTTTTTAGACAATAAAAATATAAACGGATTGTTCAATATTGGTTCTGGTCAAGCAAGAACATGGAATGATCTTGTAACCGCATTATTCAAAGCGATGGAGAAACCGGTTAACATTGACTATATTGATTTGCCCGATTATCTTGCAAATAAATACCAGTATTTTACTGAAGCAAATCTATCAAAGTTAAAAAGTGCGGGCTATAAAAAAGAAATCGCCTCTCTGGAAAATGGCATTAATGATTACGTTAAAAGTTATCTATTAAGAAAAATATATCTAGGTATGTAAATAATTATTAATTATAAGGTATTTCGTCATCATCATCTAACAGGTCATCTTCCGGATCGATTAAAGGTATGTCGTTTTCAATGAGATCTTGTTCAGTTGGTTCTTTATCAAATGGATTTTCATCATCCTCATCCTCTTCATCTTCGATGAAATCATCATCGTCTGCATCATTATCTCCTTCATCATCTTTCTTCTTCGAAGTACAAACAGCGAATTTAAAATCATCGCTCTTTATCAATTCAAAACTGTTAAGTTCTTCCATTAATATCTCGTTTTCTTCAAATCGTGGCATGTATACTTTCTCCTCATTTAATATTTTTAGCACGTTTCAAAAGTTTATATTTTATTTCTTTATTTACAAATGTATAAATTTATTCTTTTATTTTCGTCTTATAAATATTCTAAGCATCCAATCTAAAAGTAAAATTGATTTAATACTTTGTCAATACAATTATCAAAATTATGAAAGTTTAATATGAAGCTGGCAACTCTTTGTTATGTAATAGATAAAAACAGAAACTCAACGCTGATGATACATCGCGTAAAAAAAAAGAACGATTATCACTATGGAAAATGGAATGGATTAGGAGGAAAATTTGAGCTGGGTGAATGTCCTGAAGAGTGTGCAATAAGGGAAATAGAAGAAGAAAGCGGCTTAATAATAAAAAACATTAAAATGAAGGGATTTATAACTTTTCCAATGTTTGATGGTAAGGAAGATTGGTATGTTTTTCTTTTTACGGCAGACGAGTTCGAAGGGGAATTGATAGAGTCAAATGAAGGGAACCTTGACTGGATACCTAACGATAAACTGACCGAAATTAATCTTTGGGAAGGTGATAAATATTTCATTCCATGGCTTTTTAAAGAAAAGTTTTTCAGTGCTAAATTTATTTATGAGAACGGGGCTTACATAAGTCATGAAGTTTATTTTTATTAAGTAGCTACTAATATTCTCAAATATTTTTGCCCGGTTCTAAATGCTTAAGTATAATTAAGAATGAAACAAAAAAAACCCGCAAATACATTTGCAGAAAAAGCATCGAAATATTTTTCTTGCTTAAGGCTTCCGAAAAAATTGCCGAATGAAATTAGTATTTTAAATCCTTATTATAAAAAAGGAGTTAATAATGCTGTTCAACGGTTCTTTAAAAAATATTTTGATGATAATGAGAATCGTGTTTTCGTTTTCGGGATTAACCCCGGAAGGTTTGGCGGAGGATTGACCGGAATAGCTTTTACAGATCCTGTGGTTTTACGGGAAGAATGTGGAATTGAAAATAAGCTTGGAGATAAAAAGGAACTATCGAGCAAGTTTATTTACAAGATGATACAGGAATACGGAGGAGTTAAAAAGTTTTATTCGAATATATTTATTACGGCATTGTATCCCCTTGCGATTATTAAAGATGGAAAGAATTATAATTATTACGATGAGCTAACTCTTTATAAGATTTTAACACCACATATTGTCTCTGCAATAAGCAATCAAATGAAATTTGGCGCCTTAAGAAAATATGCTGTTTGTCTCGGCAAAAAAAATGCAGAGTATTTTTATCAGATAAATAACGAACACAATTTTTTTGATGAAATCAGAGCCCTGGATCATCCCAGGTATATAATGCAATACAAATTAAAACATGCCGATGCATATATAAGAAACTATCTAAAATCTCTCAAATAAAGTATCCGTTATGATTATCTGAATTTACATCTGATGTTTTATAAGGGCACTCCCATTATCGCTCAACTTTAGCGGATAGGTTCCCGAATAACTTATGTTTTTTTGATAATTAGGGTTTTGAATATTCTGCTAAAAAACTTCTCATCTTTTCATTTACGATATCGGCAGCTTCTAAAGGAGCCATATGTCCAGCTCTTGCTATTACATGGAACTCTGAATTATTAATCTGATCTGCCATTGATTTCATTATACGCGGAGGAGTTAGTTTATCTTCTTCACCGCAAAGAACTAAAGTAGGAATTGAAATATTAGGGAGTAAAGCTGTTGTATCTGTTCTGCCAGCCATTGCAAGCAAACATCCTTTCACTCCAATTGGACTATTATTTTTCGACCGGATTAAAACTTCTTCATACTCAGGGTTGTTTTTAATCATAAAGTTTTCGGAAAAACAATTTAGAACAAACTGCTCTACGAAATTTTCAACACCATTTTCATTTATCGATTTTATTCCTTCCGCTCTTTTTATTTTTCCTGCGTTGTCATCTGCAAGTGCTTTTGTGTCGCATAAAATCAAAGCTCGGAATCTTTCTTCCATTTTTTCCATTGCTCTTAGTGAAATATATCCGCCCATTGATAATCCGCAAAGCACAGGAAGGTTTAATTTTAATTCATCAATTATGGTTTCAAGATCATCGACAAACGATTCCATAGTAAACTGTCCGTCGCCTGCAGGGGATTCGCCAAGACCTCGTATATCGTAAGTTATACAATAATAATCTTCGCTTAACTCTTCTATTTGTGCATCCCACATTCCATGATCAAAAGGGAATCCATGTACAAAAATAATTGGTTTACTATTAGTGTTTCCCGATGTAAAAACAGAAAGGTTATTTATTTTAGTTTTCATAATTATTCCCGTATAATTTTTTGTAAATCCAATAAATAATTCAGTATAATTTAATAGTATTATTATTCAATTTATTCATTACAGGATTTTATTTTATGAAAATTGCTTTTGCAGCTGCCGAAGCAGTTCCTTACGCTAAAACAGGTGGTCTTGCTGATGTAGCCGGTTCCCTGCCAAAAGAATTAGAAAAGCTTGGCTGCGAAGTAAAAGTATTTATTCCCAAATATTTTTTAATTGATGAAGAAAAGCATAAGCTTCACTATAATTGGGATATAGGCGAAATGCCCATCCGGATTAACGGTATTACACGTTCTGTCCATGTTCTTCAAAGTATACTACCCGGCTCTAATGTAGAAGTAAATTTTATTGATTGTCCGCATTATTTTCATCGCCATCGTATTTACACAAACGATGTGGATGAAGATGAAAGGTTCATTCTTTTTTCTAAGGGTGTTATTGAAACATTACAGAGAATGAAATGGGCGCCCGATATAATACATTGCAACGATTGGCAAACGGGTTTGCTGCCGCTTTTTGTAAAAGATAATTATAATTGGGATAGACTGTTCGATGAAACAGCAACTTTGTTTACAATTCACAATATTGGTTACCAGGGAAGATTTTCAACTTCAGTTTTATTTAATGCGGAAATACGCGAAGAATTATTTTATCCGAATGGTCCTGTTGAACACAACGGTACGGTTTCATTCATGAAAACAGGAATTGTTTTTGCAGATATTCTTAATACCGTTAGTAATAAATATTCACACGAAATTCTGAAACCCGATTTGGGTGCAGGATTGGATGGAATACTGATGGAAAGAAAAGAAGACTTGTACGGGATATTAAACGGTGTGGACTACAGCATTTGGAATCCGAAAACAGACGAGTACATTCCTTATCATTATTCTTCGGAAGATTTAAGCGGTAAAATTAAAAACAAACGTATTTTATTAGAGCACTTTAATATGCCGTTTGAAGTAACTGTTCCGCTAATTGGTATTGTATCGCGAATGGTTGCACAGAAAGGATTTGATATATTTAGCGAAGCAATTAACAATCTTATGAATTTGAATGCCCAGTGGCTTATATTGGGCAGCGGGGAAGATCAGTATGAACAATTATTCAGAGAAATTGCTCATAAACTTCCGCAGAAAGTTGGAACTTACATCGGTTACAACAACGAGCTTTCTCATCTTATAGAAGCCGGTGCAGATATGTTTCTTATGCCTTCGCGTTACGAACCATGCGGGTTAAATCAAATTTACAGCTTAAAGTATGGTACGGTTCCGATTGTGAAGAAAACTGGTGGATTGGCGGATACAGTACATGATTGGGATGAACTGATAAGCTTTGGATTAGAAACCGGAACCGGTTTTTCCTTTAACCATCATACAGGTTATGCTTTGTTAACAAGTGTTCAGCGGGCACTAAATAATTTTAAAAATAAAACTGTTTGGAAAAAAATTCAATTGAACGGAATGGTAAAAGATTATTCATGGAAACATTCAGCCGAACAATATATTGAGTTATACCGGCTTGCTAAAAAGAAGCGGGGCTGATATTCACATTGTACCCGATAGAAAAATAGAAGAAAATTTCACCCCATACAACCGGGTTTTCCGGTAACTTTTTGTTTAATAGAAAACTTCTTCCTATTGCAAATTCAGTGGGACCTATCGGCGTATCAAAAGAAAGAATTCCACCAATACCATGCCGCAAATCTTTAAATCTTATCTGCGATTGTTCCAGCCAGGTATTTCCAAGATCATATCTTAATTTGATATAGGTATCAAAGAAAACTTTGAAAGGTAATTTTAATCTATACATAAGCGATGTGAGAAAAATTTGCCTTCCGCGGAATTCATTTTCTCTCATTCCTAAAAACGAATCCATTCCACCCAGAAAAAATTGTTCGCTAAGAGGTGTGGTGTTATCGCTAAAACCAATTTTTATTCTTGGTATAAGGGTGCTTCGTTTGCCTAAATTAAAAAAGTATCGAAAGTCCATTCCGATTGAAATGAAACTCTGGTTACCACCAAGAAAACTTTGAGCCGTTTCATAAAAACCGGTAAAGTATAATCCACTCAAGGGATAAGGATACTTGTTCATGTTATCAATTGTGGTATTTAATCCAATACTAACTAATTTTGTTTTAAACTGTTCAACAGCATCTCCTTCAATATTTTCGATTTCATCAAACTGATATTTTCCTGTAAAGATAAGATTTCCAAATTTCTCTATCTGTGTTCCCAACGAAAGAGATATTCCATAAAAAGTTTGATTATATACTCCCGTTTTAACCCGGGAGAAAGTTTTTGTCGAGGATTGCGGAACATCCTCATAAACATTGATATCGCTAAATTTATAATAAACGCTTGCATTATAGGTTAAGTACGTATTTAAAATCCTATGATTTTTTATTTCGAAAATATATGCACCGTTACTTGCACCACCGTAAAGGAAAAGCCCGGCTTCAGTTCCGGAACCAAAAATATTTTCGTCTCTTATATCAAGACTAAACTGTGCATTATAGGTTTCGTCTGCGAGAAAACCAAATCGCAGTACTCCTGATGGTTTTTCATCCACGTGGATTATAAGAGTATTTTTTCCGTCTTCTTCAACGATAAGCATTGCAATATCTTTAAAGAAACCCGAATTGCTTAAGTTCTCCAAACTTTCTTCTACTTTATCATAAATAAAATATTCACCTCTTTTTATTTGAAGCTCCCTTGTAATTAAAGTTTCCCTGGTAAAGTTACCCTTAACTATTATGTTTGATATCAATCCTTCATTAAAAAACAACATCAGGGTTCCTGTGAGCTCATCGAAATCTAATCTTTCAAAATCTGCCAATAAATATCCCTTTAGACGATAATGCCTTAATATTTTTGATATTGTTTTTGCAATTACTCTGTTATTAAATGGTTTATTAATTAATATGGAAAGAATTGATTCGACAACTTGTTTATCAATTTGCTTAATACCAATTGCTTCGATTGTTTTTATAACAGGGTTTAGCCGATAATTAAACTTTAGGATTATTGAATCTGGAAACCCTGCAACTTCCATACTTATCGATTTGTATTTGCCTGTTTCATAAAGATGTGCCATATCTTTTTTTATTTCTGCACTGGAAACAGAATCATAAGAAACATACTTATTAAGCAAAGAAAATAATTCTTTTTCCTTTTCATTATTGAAGACGATATTTTTAATAAAAAACTCATCGTGTTTTAATCTACTGTTAAAAAAGGAATCGGCGGCAGTTTTAATGTTGTTTATAACCGGCAGGGTGCTCTTATAACCAAGCAAAATAAGAGAATCAATATTAACAAATTCAGTTGAAGATTTATCATATAAAACCGGTGTAATAACAAAATCTGCAAGAGACAGCTGAATTGCATTTAGTTTTTTCATCGGGATACTTACAACCTGATCTGCAATGTACCATGGTAAATCAATTTTCTCTTTCGGATGCAGCGGACTTGTAGTGTTCACGGCTATAATTAAATCGGCACCATTTTCTTTTGTTATATCCACAGGAATGTTTGATAATAACCCGCCGTCAACAAGCAGTTTATCATCCCATTTTACTGGTTCAAGGAAAAAAGTAACGCTGGAGCTTGCACGCATTGCCCTGCTTAATTGTCCGTTCTCTAATACAACAATATCGCCGGTTATCAAATCGGTACAAACTGCTCTGTATTTAATCCACAAATCATCAAAGCTTTTGCCCGGATGAACGGGCGCCTGGTTAGTGAGCAGGTAAAGATAATTTGTTAATTTTTGTCCTTCGCTAAATGATGTGGGTAATACGGGATTCAGTCCGTCTAATCGTAAAGCAAATAAAGCCCTGTCCTCGGTTATCTTCTGGCTTATAAAAAGTTCACGCCGGCTTTTCTTTTGATTTAAAGAAAGCATATTGCCCCAGTTTGTATTTAAAGCAATCGAATCAAGCTCATCTATCGTAAAACCGGCTGCATAAAGACCACCGACAATGCTGCCCATACTTGTACCGACTATTACATTTGTTTCAATACCTGCTTCATCCAAAGCTTTAAGAACCCCAAATTGTGAAAGTGCCCTAGCACCGCCACCGCTTAATGCTAATCCGATTACCGGTTTATCTTTCGGAAAATATTCAACCAATCCGAATGGAAGATTTCTGGTGTTTAATTCAAGAGTTATGGTTTTTTTTTCCTGTGAATAGGAAACAGAAATGAAAAACAGTAAAGGAAGGAGGATTATTTTAAGCAATAATTTCATTCTGACCAGCTAATAAAAAAGCATTAAGATTAAATAATTATTTTATCTCAATGCTTTTAAGTTAAGTAAATTAAAACTTTATCGTTTTCTTTTCGCCTGTGCTTTTTTCTGCTGTTCCGCAGCATCCATTAGTTTTGACATAAAACCCTGTTTCTTTTTAGGATTTTTAACAGGAACCAATTCCATTCCGCTGTGCTGATGGTTAATGTACTGCTGCTGTGCAATTGAAAGCAGATTGAACAGAAAATAATAAAGGTTTAATCCCGAAGGAAACGTCATGAACAATATAGTTAAGAAAACCGGCATAATATAAACCAATGCCTGCTGCTTCGGATCTTTCATCGTCATCTTCTGTTGTATAAAAGTAGTAACGCCCATCAATATTGCCAGCCCGCTTATTTCCTGAATACCGACCATTGGCAATTTGAAACCGAGATCGTAAATAATATCGGGTTGTGATAAATCTTTAATCCACCAAATAAAAGGCTGCTGCCGTAACTCTAGTGCTGTTTGGAACATTCCCCATAAAGCTACGAAGATGGGCATCTGCAAAAGCATGGGAAGACATCCGCCCGCAGGGTTTATTCCGTAGGTTTGATACAGCTTCATTGTTTCTTTGCTTATCTTCTGCTGATCGTCTTTATGCTTCTCTTTTATTTCAGCAATCTTGGGCTGAAGAAGCGACATCTTCTTCATCGATTGATAGCTTTTCTTTGTAAGAGGGTAAACCACGATCTTAATGATTATTGAAAATACAACGATTACAAAACCGTAGTTAGGTATAAAAAGATGAAGGAAGTTAAACAGCGGAAGTAATACGTATTCAGCGATTGGTCTGACAATAAATTTTAATCCGAAGAAGCCGCCAAAGTCTACAAGTGCTTCTAAATTATTGCCCAATTCTTTTAAGGTGTTATAATCAACGGGTCCTATATATAACTTGAACGATTGTTTTTCATAATCGGTGTTTTTAAATGGAAGACTCAGCCGTATGTTATAAAATTCTGCTACACCCTGATTCGGTCTTGCCTCGCTATATCCTTCTAGATAAGCACCATTAACAGACGATGGCTCTTTAGGAATTATTATAGCAGCGAAGTATTTGTTTCTTGCGGCAATCCAATCAACCCTGCCGTTAAAATCTTCTCTAATGGTTTCATTATTGTCCGATGGCGCATCAATAATAACCTGTTCATCACCATAATACACACTTGAGTTGGAATAAATCGCCTCATCAAAAGTATTCTTTTCAACAAACCTTAATCCGTTATTCCAAACTAGGTCATATTCGTTGTTGCTTATAATGTCATTCATTCCAACGAGTTCAATGTCGGTCTCTATTTCGTAGTTACTTCCTCTGAGGGTATATGTTTTTACAATTTCTTTACCGTCTTCAATTATCAGGTGGAATTTTATAGTTAAGGAATCTCCGTTGGTAATTGTGTGTTTCCCTGCAGATAGGTCTGACTCAAAAAAGAAATCTGCCGTATTGATAGCCTTACCGTCGGTTGATACAAAAGAAAGGTCGTAAGTATTTCCACGGGAATAATTAATTAATTGTACCCTTGTTTTATATAGATCATCATCGCCGTTATCGTTACTTGAATACCAATTTTTATACTTTTTTAGAAACACCTTATGTATGTTTCCACCCTTATTTGAAAACTCTATTATAAAAACATCGTTTTCAATAGTGGTGATTTCCTCTATCTCATCACCAGCGCTAAAATATTTTCCACCCGGTAGAATAACATCTTTGGTTTTTATTTCTTCTGTTAACGGTATAACCGGTTCCGATAATTTAACTGTATCAATTATTACAACGGTAGTGGAATCGGTTTGTTTTGGCTTTACATCCGTGGGATCGGGTGCTGTAAGATACAACCATGCTACAAGAACAATTCCAATTAATACAAATGCTAAAGTTGTTTGCTTATCCATTATTAATTCCTTTTAAGATCAGCTTGGAAAGATTGCAGGTTAGAAAAACGAGGCTGAAAAATTTCCATTTAAATCAAATCCTTAATTTTGTTCATTATATCTGTTACGCAGGGCATTACATCCTTTAGTTTCAACCCCTTATAATTTTTCTGGTTTAGTCTGTTGGAAGAAAAAACAATTTTCACTGATTTATTTTTAAGGATGAAATATTCAATAAAACTAATTTTATTTAATCTATAGGATTCCCTTAAAAGCCGCTTAAATCTGTTTCTCCACACAGCATTTCCGGATTTTTTAGAAACCGCAACAGCAATTTTAATTTCCGGTTGTTGATTTTCTTCAACTATGTAATGTGCTTTTATTTTTTTGTCAGAAGAGAGGACTGTTATTCCGGATTGGTAAATTCTTTCAAAATCTTTTCTGCTTTTTATTCTTTCTTTAGCCGGTAATCCATGCTTTTTCAATCGAACCTAAAACTCGTCACTTACAGTTAGTTTTTTTCTTCCTCTGGCTCTTCTTCTGGCAAGAACCCTTCTTCCGTTTTTTGTACTCATTCTTTCTCTAAAACCATGCTTATTTTTTCTTTTTCTATTGCTTGGTTGATACGTTCTTTTCATTATTACCTCTGGTTCATTATTTTCATTCAAAAAAGATTACAAATTTAACAGCATATTTCCATTAATTCAAGCAAATTAGCAACTCATAATGACTAAAGAGAAAATAAAAAAATATATTTCATTTTTACCTGTAATTAATTTGCAACATAACTAAATACTTTCTATTTTTTAGTTAAGGTAGGGCACCCAAATTAATGTGGATAAGTTGTTGATAACCCGGCTTTGTGAAAACGTTTCACATTATTTTTTTGATGATAATTTGTGATTTTAAAAAATATTTTGTGTGTGATTTTAAGTAATCTCTCTAAGTTGCTTGTATTTAAGTGCTTAGCATGCCCAGGCTTATGTTGATAAGTTGTGCATAACCCCATGTTAAACTAACAAAACATATTTAATTTCTTTATAAATGCATATTTATTAAAGCTTTAATCTGTGGATAACTAATTATGATTTCAGAATTTTCAGAAAACACTACGGCGATTGATTACTCCGCAGTTTGGAAAAAATGCCTTGGCAAAATAAAGGAAAATGTCACCCAAATGACTTATAACACATGGTTTCTTCCAATAAAGCCGGTTCAACTATCGAATAAAATTCTGAAGGTCGAACTGCCCAGCAGATTTTTCTGGGAATGGATAGACGAACATTATAATTTACTGATAAACAAAACCATTACAGAAATAATTGGACCCGAGGCAAAACTAACTTATATAATTGATGAAGAAACCGAAGATGATGAAAATTTGCTCGGCGTTGCTGTGAAGACATCTTACCGCGAACACACTATAAAAGAAAAACCGAAAGTAAATCATAATTTTGAATCTTTCTTAAACACTCGCTACACATTTGATAATTTTATTACCGGAGAAAGCAACCAGCTTGCAAGAGCTGCCGCAGGTGCTATAAGCGATAATCCTGGAGGAACATCTTTCAATCCGTTTTTTGTATACGGCGGAGTAGGGCTTGGTAAGACACATCTTATTCAGGCAATTGGTAATGAAATTGTAAACCGGTTTCCCGAAAAGAGAGTAATTTATTTATCCACCGATATCTTTACTGTTGAATTTGTTGAATCTATCCAGGCAAACAAGGTTAACGAGTTTTCTAGTTTTTACCGGAGTATGGATGTGCTTATAATTGATGATATTCAGTTTCTGATTGGTAAGGAAAAAACGCAGGATTTATTTTTTCACATTTTTAACATGCTGCATCAATCAAAAAAGCAGATAATCCTTACGAGTGATAAGCCGCCTAAAAATCTTAAAGGATTGGATGAAAGATTGATATCTCGTTTTCAGTGGGGGCTTTCAGCCGATATTCAACCGCCTGAATTAGAAACACGAATTGCCATTTTAAGAAAGAAATCCGAAACTTTCGGAATGACGGTTTCTTCAGAGATACTTGATTACATTGCATCGAATATTACTTCGAACATTAGAGAACTTGAAGGATGCCTTATTAAACTTCTTGCAAATGCCTCATTAAATTCCAAGGAAATAACTTTTGATTTAGCGAAAAAAACGGTTAAGGAAATCGGGACCAACAGGAAAATAAATAATATCAATATCGAATCAATCACAAAAACAGTATGTACACACCTGAATATTGCTGAGAATAAAATTCGTGATAAAACACGGAAAAAAGAAATTGTTCGGGCAAGACAGCTTGCAATGTTTTTATCAAAAGAGATGACCAATGCTTCGCTTAAAACCATCGGGCTGCATTTTGGCGGAAGAGATCATTCAACCGTTGTACATGCATGTGCATCTGTAGAAGAAGCAAAAACAAAGGACAGGATTTTTAGTGAGTTGATTGAGGATCTTAAAAATCAAATTGAACTGAACTCAACTTAGAAAATAAAATTATTAAAACGCATTGTTGGGATTATCTGAGAAGAACCCCCGCAAAGGTCGTCCCGATAAATCGGGATGCCTAAATGACGCTGTCATTTAAGCATCAACATTTTTTTTGTTTCTCTGAAACTCCCCGCACTTAGTGTGTAAAAATATACTCCGCTGCTCAGGGGCAGAATACTATTCTGTCCCACAGAAAATTCTACCTCATAAGTTCCAGCAGGTTTTTCCTCATTTACAAGCACAGCAACTTCGTTACCCAAAACATCATAAACTATTAATGTTATAAACCTTTCGCTCTTTTCCTCTCCCTGGTAAGGGGAGGGAATTAAGGGTGAGCCTGCCTTACCGGAAGGCAGGACTGGGATTGTAAATTTTATTTTAGTTGACGGGTTAAACGGATTCGGAAAATTTTGGTGCAGCATAAATTTTTGGGGAAGGTTAATGTTGTCTTCTGCTTTTGTGGTATTCTGTTTATACTTTAGTATTAATCCGTTTTCGCCAACAGCATAACCTGTAAATGGGTCGGTAAAAGTCAGATCAAAAATCACAGCACTATCCGGCGTTGGCTTTTCAACCCATGTCTCACCTTTATCTGAAGTAAAAAGAAATTTTGGACCGGATGCAGACCACCCCTCTGTATTTGTTCTGAAATCAATTGCAAATGAAAGACCGAATAGAGGCAGCTCTTCAAAACTCCAGTTCTTACCGGAATCGGTTGTTTTAATATTTCCGATTCCAAAAAATCCTTCGGGATCACCCGAAAGAGTTATCGCATTAAGTGAATCGAAAACAAATATATCAAATATCTGGTCGGGACTTACGCCCACAGAAGACCAGCTTAAACCAAAATCGGCTGTGCGCCAGATAACTCCGGCAAAATCTATAAACCCGCCGCAAGCGTAACCAAACTGCCGATTGTAAAAATTAAAATTCAATACTGGAAGATTAGAAACAAATCCCGAATCGATGCCGGCATCAACCCATGTAAATCCGCCATCGGTCGTTCCCGCAATTTTCGATCCCCCGATCCAGCCGTTAAGAGAATCGAAATAGAAAATTGTGTTCATAAAAACATTATCTTCCGGATAATTCTCTGCAGCCCATTCATTTCCGCCGTTTGTAGTTGTAATTATCGTTGTACCGAAAGGCATCGTGGTTCTTAAAGTTAATGCCCAGCCAAGGTTTTCATCTAAAAAGAATAGAGCAACAATAAAGGTGCTTACAGTGCTGTTTTGTTCTTCCCAGCTTAACCCGCCGTTTGCTGTATGAAAAATTATTCCATCTTTACCGGCACACCAGCCGGTTGTGCTGTCAACAAAAAAAACATGTCGTAATAATTTATCTGTGGGTGAATCCAGCCTTTTCCAATTTTCCTGTGCATAGCCGGATGAATAAAACAGTATGAAGCACGGCAGCAAAAATTTTATATTTATAATCTTTATCATTAAAGGAATTATTTTTTGAACAACATACAAGTATTAAGAGAAAAATAAAAAGAAGCAATGGTTTTAAAAATCATTTCATATGTTTATAATTTTATATTAAGGTCATATGAAACTCATCCAGATACATCGTAACTCGTTTCACATGTTGTTAAACAGGATTAAAATTCTAAAAAAAATTTTTACCAAAATGAAAAGTAACCGAAAGCCAGGGCAACGCTTTGTCGTAAGGAAAAACGTAGTGACTTTTTACTTACAAAAGCAGCGGTAAATTCACTTCGATTTAATAATTAGCCCATAAACCTTCCCGCCACCACTTAAAACAGAAAATGAAAATTGTAATTTATCCTGGATAAATACACGGAGCTCTTCAACCTACGAAGAATAAAACATTGTGTGAATGCCTTTAATCATTGGTTAATCATCCTGAATTTTTTTGAAAGGGAAATAGCAAATTCATACCCAATAGAAAACAAGCGAATTGTTTGTTTTTAAATACCTTATGCAGACTACTGATACTGCTGTGATGAGAATTCTGTAAATTCATGGTGCTATTAGCAGTTAAGAATTAAAGTCCAAAGTTAATTAAGGATTGCACAGAAAACACAAATTTATAAGAAATAGAAGATAGTTGAAAATGCTATACGTATCATTCACTTGTTTGACAAATAGCAATAATATATCTATCTAGAAAAAATTCCGCTTAAAACTTAACGATAATGAATAAGTTGAGGAGGTTCCATGAAACAAAGGTATTTAAACAGCAAGATTGTCTTTATTCTTAGTACACTTTTTTTCCTTGATGCAGAAGTTCTTTTACCGCAAATAGACTGGATAGAATATTCTTCAAATCCTATAATACAGCCAACTACGGGGTGGGAATCCGGAGTTGTTCTTACGCCCGCTGTAATTAAACATGGCGACACACTAAAAATGTGGTACACAGGGACAACATCACTTTTCAATCCTTCAAGTATAGGATACGCCTGGTCCTTGGATGAAATTACCTGGACAAGATACGGTGGCAATCCTGTAATGAGTGGTCGCAGTGGTGAATGGGATGATCAGGGAATAGCGATGCCCGTAATGATATCAGATGGCGATACTTTAAGGATGTGGTATGGAGGAGGCGGATTGAGTCCTGACGAATGGGATCTTGGTTATGCTGTATCAGTTAACGGAATTAATTGGACCCGCTTCCCCAATCCGGTTTTACAAAGAGGGGTTGCAGGAGAATGGAATGCTGATGTCCTTACAACGGGAGGGGTAATTAAAGAAAAGGGGATCTATAAAATGTGGTTCACCGGAGGAACCGGTTCCGTTAGCCCGGCAAACCAGAATACAAAAACCAGCATTGGTTATGCAACATCAACAGATGGATTGGATTGGACAATTTATGATGATCCAACTACAACAACAGCGCCATATGAATTTAGTGATCCGGTAATAGAACATGGAGAGAGTGGTGAATGGGATTCCAATGAAACGCTTTCATCAAGTGTTATTAAAACTATCAATGGTTATCAACTATGGTATTCAGGATGGATAGCAGGATCCTCACAAAATATAGGATATGCTACATCATTAAATGGAATTGAATGGGTAAAGCATACGAACAATCCTGTTTTCAATGCCCCAGAGACATGGACAAATCTTCTAGTATTTCCAAGTGTTCTGCTTGATAACAACGAATATAGAATGTGGTTTCAGGGATGGCAGGGCGGTACGGCATCCATAGGTTATGCAACATCTTCGGTTACTAATGTAAATGAAGAATCTTATGGATATATGATTAAAGATTTTATCTTGTATCAGAATTACCCAAATCCATTTAATCCACAAACTGTGATTAGCTATAAAATTCGCGCGCGCAGTAATGTAGTAATCAAAATTAATGATGTGTTGGGAAAAGAAATTTCAACGCTTGTTAATGAAGAAAAAAATGCCGGAACATATGAAGTAACTTTTAATGGCGATGAGCTTCCGAGTGGTATTTATTACTATAAAATTATTATTGGAAACTTTTCCGACACTAAGAAGATGATTTTGTTGAAATAATCTTGAGAGAAGCAGTTACCATCACACTAACTAAAATTACTGCCTCTGAAATCATAGCGTTAATTTCCAGGTTTACCGGTGGGTATTATATATTAATCTAATATACCTAATACAGTTTCAACTTTTAGATGAGTTTTTTTCATACAGCGGCTCATATAATTGGACCTTAACTTCGCCGGGCATTATAAAATGTGTTATGTTACCATATCCTTCATCTGTAATATCATCTATAAACTCAACACCACGCGCTTTCAATTCGGAAACCGTTTTGTTAATATCATCACAGTAGAAAGAAATATTATGGGTACCTGAGAGTTTCGTCTCTTCATCTTCTGCAGGATGACAACCCATATCGGCTTCCGGAAGATCAAAGATCAGCCAGCCATCGCCTAAATCCGTAAATGAAAATTGTAATTTATCCCGGATAAATGCACGTAGCTCTTCAACCTGCGAAGAATAAAACATTGTGTGAACGCCTTTAATCATTAATTAAACCTCCTGAATTTTGTTGAAAGGAAAATAGTAAATTCATAACTAATAGAAAACGATGAGTAAGAAATAATCTGATGAATATCTTTCTTCCGGTTGATAGATAATTTTGGCAGGTAATTATGAAAAAAAACTTTTGAATTATTCTAAATTCACTTATCTTATCACACAGCATTTTTGCTGTTGTGTATTTTTAATTATTTTTGAGGTACTTTGTGAGTAAAAAGCTTTTCGTGGGATCTCTCCCATGGGCAATGAACGATGAAGCTTTGAAAGAGGCTTTCGCTTCTCACGGAAACGTGATATCTGCCAACATTGTTACAGATCGCCAAACCGGACGATCAAGGGGTTTCGGGTTTGTTGAATTCGAAAACGATTCCGAAGCTGCTGCAGCAATTGAAGCATTAAACGGTTCCGAGATTGACGGACGGAATATCGTTGTAAACGAAGCGAAGCCAAAGAATTAAATTTTTCTTGGTTCAGTTGCAACTACAGTTAAAGCGCCCGACGGGGCGCTTTTTTTATTAAGCCGCAAAGTATTACACCAGACACAAAATCATTACTCCCACTGTAATTAAATCTTTCCCGCCATCGTCCAGAAGATATCCTGCGGTGTTTGGCTTGCTTGTCATCTTGATTATAGTTCATGATCTAAGTCAAGAAAACCTGCCTGCCGAAAGATGGTGGATTTTGCTTCATACAAGAGGTTCCAAGATTATCTACAGATTAAATTTGTTCCAGCCATAAGTCGATGTCATCGACATATTCCCAGAGCGTGTTTTAAATTAGAACTTTTTCGACGAGTTACTTGCATGTGGCAATATATACGATTATTTTTTACTAAAATAAAAGATTTATGATGTTTAATAGAGAAATATCATATAACGGGCTTCCACGGAAAAAATCTCGAAAATCAGAAAATTCTGAAGGAGATAATTTACACTTCGCCGGAAGGTGAAGAAATAATAAAAGATAAACTAAGTAATCAACAAAATTTTCAAACCATTCATTAAAAGAGAGGTCTGAAATGAAGAAAAAACTATTGTTTCTTTTGTTAACTGCAATTGCTTTCTTATCCTTTGTTAACACAAGTTTTGCTCAAGCAGGTGGTGTGTGCTATGCTACTCTTGGTACGAACGATCCTGCCGGGGGAAGTCTCATTATGATTGATATCGCTACCGGTGTCGGTACTATTGTTGGCCCAAGTGGGTTACCTGCCATACCGTCTTTAGCGATTAATTCTGCAGGCCAATTGTTTGCTACCAACATCGCAGATCCTGCAAACCTTTACAGTATAGATCCAGCTACCGGCATGGCGACGCTGATTGGAAGTACGGGATTATTCTTCCCGGACGCCCTGGCTTTTGATGCCAATGACAGGCTTTATACCATGGATAGTAACAATGACCTGTAAATCCTGGATCAAGCTACCGGGGCAGCTACTTTAGTAGTCAGTGTGACTGCCACCATCAGAGGGATGGAATTCGATCAAACCACTGGAATACTATGGGGAGGTGAAGGTGGTGCTCCCGGTACCAATGATGGAATCTACACCATTGACCTGACAACTGGTACTGCCACACTTGTTGGCAACACAGGGCTAGGTAGCAATACCCCGGCCCTTTGCTTCGATCAAGCCGGAAATCTCTATGGCACTATGGGAGGTGGGAATAATCCAAACAATCTCATTTCCATTAACAAGACAACAGGTGTTGGAACTATCATTGGTCTAATTGGCTTTGTAGCCGTTGCCGGCATGTCGTCTTTACCCCCACCTGTAAGTGTTGATGATTCACAAGCGGGCATACTTACAATATATCAGCTTGCACAGAACTATCCAAATCCTTTTAACCCAACTACAAGGATAACATTTATTCTACCTGTTGATTCAAAGGTTAGTTTAAAAATATTTGATGTTTTGGGACAAGAGGTTGCTAATCTTATTACAGCAAACTTAAATGCTGGTATTCACGAGGTGGATTTTGATGCCTCTGGCTTTAAGAGCGGTGTTTACTTCTATAAAATTGAAGCTAACGCTATTGATGGATCAGCTTTCACAGATGTGAAAAAGATGTTGCTGCTCAAATAAGAAGCAATACGTTCATCTTACCGTCCTCGTATGACGAGGGTTGAAGCTCATGAAGGACTTCAGCGGAATATAGCCCCGCCACAATGGATTGTGGCGGGGCTTATTCATGTTTGCGCGCTTTGAAACTACCCGTATATCCATCATTCCAATTGAATAAGTAATGCTCAGAAATTATTTTGCACAAGGCTGAACAGGGAGATAGCTGACCGGCAGAGTTTTTAATCATTCCGATACGCGAACAGAAGGTGAGCTTCCGGTTAAGGAACAAGTATGGGAATAATCGCTCCCTACTCACCTAAGCATTGGGTGGGATTTTATTTGAAATGAGATTACTCTTCTATAAATCATCACGATCGGTATTTTCTTGCCATTGCGAGTTAAACACAGTAGTATTCATATGTTTATAATTTTAGATTTTTGCCATATGAAACTCGTCCCGATTAATCGGGATTCGGTTCAAATGTAAAGCCATAAAGGGTTAAATTATTAAAGCCGTAATATTCGAGGAGTTTGGAGCTCCCCCAAAAATTGCAAATGTTCCCGATCCCGTTCCAACGGATGATGGTGCTGTTATAAAAGTGATGGCAAGTGGAATTTGCCGAAGCGATTGGCATGGCTGGATGGGGAGAGACCCGGATATAACCCAGCTTCCGCATGTTCCGGGTCACGAACTTGCCGGTGTAATTGAAGACGTTGGAAAAGATGTAGCCGGATGGAAACCGGGGGAAAGAATAACAGTCCCTTTTGTTTGCGCCTGCGGTACGTGTCCCGAATGTGAAATAGGAAACCATCATATATGTGATAATCAATCCCAGCCCGGGTTTACTCACTGGGGATCTTTCGCCGAGTATGTATTAATCAGCTATGCGGATACAAACCTTATCCGGTTGCCGGAAGAGATAGATTTTGTAACTGCTGCCAGTCTGGGCTGTCGTTTCAGCACTTCGTTTAGAGCATGTTCAGTGCAGGGTGAAGCAGCACCCGGCAAGTGGGTTGCCGTTCACGGCTGCGGCGGTATTGGCTTGTCCGCCGTTATGATCTCACACTCACTTGGCGCTAATGTGATTGCAATTGATATAGATGATAGAAAGTTAAACCTCGCAAAATCCTTGGGTGCAAATATTATTGTAAACGCTAAAGATAACAACGATGTCCCCGGAGTTGTTCTTGACGCAACAGGCAGGGGCGCTCACATTTCTATCGATGCACTCGGAAGTGTAAAGACATGTACCGATTCAATTCTTTGTTTGCGTAAACGCGGTCGTCATATCCAGATCGGACTAATGGTAGGGGATGATTATTTACCACGGCTGCCGATGGACAGGGTAATTGCAAAGGAGCTTGAGATAATCGGAAGCCATGGAATGCAGGCAAATAAATACGATGTTATGCTTAATATGATCAGTTCAGGAAAATTAAATCCCGGCTTACTTGTTGGTAAAAGAATTCCGCTGGATGAAGCCCCGAAGGAGTTGGGGCTGATGAATAATTATAGTGCGGTTGGTATTACGGTTATTGACCGGTTTTAGTTTAATATCGGTGGCGTGGTTACTTCTTACGCTTGCGTGATGCCTTTGCTATTTTGTTATACCCCAATGCGAGACCAATCCAATAATTTAGGTCTTTTTTGGTTTTTGTACCGTCGGGACTTATAAAGACAAATCCTTTCATTGGTTTGCCTGTAAAACTCATCTCCCGGCACCCTCTCTTTTCAAGTGCCATTTCATAAGCAGCGGGATCAATGCGAGCCATCAGATCATCCTTAAGAATACCAACGCACATTTTGTTATTTACCATGAAGGTGAGCCCGCCCATCATCATCTTTTCATCCACACCGGGATGATCAGCCAATATTGTTCTAACTCTGTCAGCTAAATTTTCACTATATGCCATAAATTAAAGTTAGGAACAATTTACATAAATTGTTAGTGTAGAATTTTAATCCTTATTCCGGTCAAGACAAGGAAGCTATTATTTTTGTCGTTTGCAGCAAGTCACAATTGTCGTCGTTGTATCCATTTTTGCACTATACAATAGTAAAGACGTTATTATTTTAGGGTACGCAATTTGCAGACGATCATAAATTCTTAATTGAAAGAGGAAAATATGTTGCTAAATAAATTTATTCATTTGAGTATTATTACCGCTTCTTTTTTAATGCTTTCTATAATAACCGGCTGTGACACAGCCGAAACAACCAACGGAACTGTCACCATAAGTTTTTCTCCATCCGTTATAATCCAGAAAATATCCGATGATACAATTCAGCTTGATACTGTAAAAATTCTCTTAAGGGATATTAAACTCAAAAACCAATCCGGTAATGATGAGATGAACATTAAAACAGGATCATTTGTAGTTTACCTGAATCTTGACGCTATGACAACCGACTTTGCAATTGGAAATGTGCCGCCGGGAAGTTATGACAGAGTGCGTTTCAGCATCCATAAACTGGAGGATTCCGAAACTCCCCCCGATCCTGAGTTCAGGGAAGATTCCCTGAGATATTCCGTAATAGTAAAAGGCACTTATAACTCCGTACCGTTTATATACAAATCGAAAAAATCGGCGCATCAGGATTTAAAACTTGAAACACCGATACTGGTTGAGGAAAACACAGAGGCTAACCTAACAATAACTGTAGATCCACCGGACTGGTTCTATAAAAACGATAGCATTCTGGATCCGAACGATCCTGCAAATGAAAATGACATAGACAATAACATTAAAGATTCATTCAAAAAAAGTTTCAGGGATGATGACCGGGACGGGAAGTAAAATATTTTTTCTCGCCTCCCGCATTTATTATGAAATCTGATATTATCTTGCAAAGCCCAGGGCAGGCGACATATACGCCGGGGCAAAAGCTGCTAATGCCTCTTTAACATCAGCTGCCGGGTTACCATATACAGTAAACCCTATCGGATCTAAACACCCCATAAATCTTTCAGCAAAATTTTCACCAAACCCTTTTAGGTGTTTCATTACCGCAGGTGAATCTTTATATCGCTCATATATGTGGCAGGTCTTTTCATCATCACTAAGAAACCACTCGTAATTAAAAGTGCCCGGTTCGTTTTGATTTACAAAATCAACCATCTCACCCATTAATTTTTTAAAATTATCAAACTGTCCTTCTTTTACGTTTAGTGCCAATAACCAGGATATATTGGTGCTCATTAGTATTATGCCTTTCAAATGTTAGAAGTTATTAATTTAGTTTTAAGATAGAAAAATTGGCGGGAAGCTCAAAATTTTACCTGTCCGCTCGCGACGGAGTAGAGAATTGTTTTTGAACCGCAGAGAACCGGCATTATCGGACAAAGAAGGAAAATCATCCCCATGGTGGAGGATAATCAGCCAAACGATGATTGGTTATCATCCGGTGAAATATTATGTTTGTGATGATACGAAGAAATACCCGGCAAAATAATCCAATGCAAAAGATCGAAAAAATTAAAAAAACATTTATGCGCTTTTTTAATGATTAGAAATTCACTTATTTAAAAAAGGTAAATCTTATGAACCGGATAATAGTAATCGCTACATTATGTTGTGCAATACTCTCTTGTTCGAAAGCGCCTCCCGCGCAGCCGCCTGTTGCAAAAAAGATCAAAAAAGAATTAACTATTCATGATGATACCCGCATTGATAATTACTATTGGATGCGGCTCAGCGATGAGCAAAAGAATTCAGAAAATCCGGATGCACAAACTCAGGATGTTTTGGATTATTTGAATGCTGAAAATACCTATACTAAATCAGTATTGAATCATACAGAAACTTTTCAGGAAAAACTTTATACTGAAATTATTGGTCGCATTAAACAAATTGATGAATCTGTCCCTTACAAAAAAAATGGTTATTTCTACTATACACGATATGAAGAAGATAAAGAATATCCGATTTATTGCCGTAAAATAGAGTCGATGGAAAACACTGAGGAGGTAATGCTTAATGTGAATGAGATGGCAGAAGGGCATGACTATTATAGCATTCGCAGTCTACGGGTAAGTAAAAACAATCAGCTGCTCGCTTTTGGTGTCGATACACTCAGTCGCCGCATTTATACGATAAAAATTAAAAATCTAAAGACCGGCGAAATATTAACAGATCAAATTGAAGGAACAACCGGATCAGCCGCCTGGGCCAATGACAACGAAACATTATTTTATACTATTCGTGATCCCGAGACATTACGGGCTTATAAGATTAATAGACATACGCTGGGACAAACAACTGATCAGGATAAAACAATGTTTGTTGAAGAGGATGATCAATTCTCATCAGGTGTATATAAAACAAAATCAGATGAATTTATTATTATCGCTTCAAGAATGACAGAATCAAACGAATATCAAATTTTAAAAGCAAACAACGCCAACGGTAATTTTAAAGTCTTTTCGAAACGTAAAATGAAGCATGAGTATTCGATTGATCACTATAAAGAGACATTCTATATCGTTACCAATCGTGATAAAGCGAAGAATTTTAAATTGATGTCTACATCAGAAAACAAAACGGATGAACGCTATTGGCAAAATGTAATCGAACATCGTGACGATGTTTATTTAAATGGAATTGAAATATTCAAAAATTATCTGGTTATCCAGGAACGTAAGAACGGGCTATTGCAGCTGAGAGTGACCACCTGGGACAAAAAAACGGACTATTATTTAAATTTTGGTGAAGCAGCATATGCAGCTTATTTGTCTACAAATGTCGATTTCAACTTACAAATTCTGCGTTATTACTATACATCTTTAACCACCCCCGGCTCTACGTATGATTTCGATATGCAAAGCAAAGAAAAGACACTATTAAAACAACAGGAAGTGGTGGGCGGCTATAATGCTGATGAGTATCAAACCGAACGATTATATGCAACTGCCAAAGATGGAACATCGATTCCCATTTCTTTGGTTTATAAAAAGTCATTAAAAAAAGAAACAGGTAATCCATTGCTGCTATATGCTTATGGATCATACGGCAGCCCAATTGACGCCCGTTTTTCATCCACCCGTTTAAGCCTGCTTGATCGCGGTTTTGTTTTTGCGATTGCCCATGTGAGAGGCGGGCAGGAAATGGGGCGTGACTGGTATGAAAATGGTCGGCTCATGCATAAGAAAAACACATTCACAGATTTTATTAATTGTGCTGAATTCCTTATCAAAGAAAAATTTACAGATTCATCGCACCTGTTTGCCTATGGTGGAAGTGCAGGTGGTTTGTTAATGGGAGCGATAGCGAATATGAATGGCATGTTGTTTAGAGGCATTGTCGCAGCTGTTCCTTTTGTTGATGTTGTAACAACTATGCTGGATGAAACCATTCCATTAACCACTTCTGAATTTCGTGAGTGGGGTAATCCAAAAGAAAAAGACGCCTACGATTATATGAAATCATATTCACCTTATGATCAGGTTGAAGCTAAGGACTATCCGGCTATGTTAGTCACAACCGGTTTATTTGATTCGCAGGTTCAATATTGGGAACCAGCCAAATGGGTAGCAAAGCTGCGGGAATTAAAAACAGATAATAATTCTTTGATCATGGATTGTGATATGGAAACCGGTCATGGTGGTGCCTCAGGTCGTTTTAAACGTTACAGACGAACCGCTCTTACCTATGCATTTATATTAGACCAGATTGGAGTACATGAATAACCCGAATCTACTAAGTTATTCTAAGCAGATTATTTATATAACAGACTTTTTAAGACCTGCCTGCTGGTAGGCAGGTTTATCGGGACTCGTTTCAAATGTTAGAAGTTATTAATTTAATTTTAAGATAGGAATATGGGAGAGAAAGATAAAATTTTATCTGACTTTTTAAGGTTGTGCTTCATACAAAGTATTCGAACATTCTCAGCTGTTAGACTTGTTCCACCTTTTGAGTAAGGCAGGTCGTGATCATAGTGAAGATTTTCTTTTGAAGCGCAAAGCACACATTGACCTTTATCTCTTTTCCACACCTCAATTTTAACTACAGTAGGAATTATTCTTGAGTGTGGTAAAATAATTTCTTTCCGTTTAGATATAAATTCAACAGGCAAAAGATAAAACTTAAAAACATTTCTTTTACCTGTGTTAACAATTTTTGCATCTACAAGATTGAAGAATCCTTTATAACACCAAATACCCGATTTTATTTTTTCATAAACCTTTATTTTATGCGGGTGTTCAATCATTCCCATTTTATATGACTGGGCTGCGGTATAGAATTTTCCGTTTTCTGTTGGAGAACCTTTTGGTGTAGCAATTGGCTGATCAACTTCCTTTGTGTCTTTTGCTAAATTGCTTGGAACATCGTGCCCCTCATAAATAAGTGTTCCAGTTTTTTCATCAAACTCATCTGCGTAAGGGGCATTTTTACGAACAGACATTAAGAAGATTGAATATTCTGGTTTGATTTGAAAGTTCATTCCCTTTTGAACATTTGCATTCTCATCAGCAACAAGTTCTGCGTAAGAAATTATATCATCAACTTTGAATGTAGGTTTTGGGAAGAAGGATTTCATTGTTAAAAGTATTAATCAGACACTGATTTAGAAAATAAATCAAGAACTTTTGCCGATGGATAAGTCGATAATGAAGCAATTCCATTAACAAGCTCAATTGGCACCAACGCACCCTCAAAACGATTACTTAAAAGTTTTGGTAAAGTAGCGACCATATCACTGAATCCAATAAGTTTTTCTATTGTTGGATTTTCAACGCCCTCTCCTCTTAGCCCCGTAGGGATGTTTAGTATGAATTTATTATAGTCATTTATCTTTATAAATATTTTCGCACCGTAGTTTGTGTCTAAGCCATAAATCCCACCAGAGTTAGAATGCTGTATTTCATTTCTTATATAAGTATTATTTGGATAAAAAAAGGAATTATCTGGAGCACTTTCACCAATAAGTTGTAGATGTTCAAAGAAGACCCCAGATTTTTCTTGCCCAAACATATGGATATTAAAATCTTTTTCTTTAGCATAACTGAAAAATCTACGAATGGGTGCTGAAAGTTTTGCTAATGTAGCTCGTAGAGAAAGAGGCCCATCTTTTATGAGCAAGGTATTTTTTAATACTTCTCTCCTATTCTCCCAGAAATATCTAACGGGAGTAAAAATCAATAATGTTTCAGCGACAGACATATAATCAAAAGCAACTTGATTAGGGGCGAAATCTTCTGCCATATTTTGATGTAAGCCAAACATATCTGTAATGAAAATTTCATTACTACAATTTGGACAATTACCACTCTCTTGATTAAATGGTAAAGTCGCGTGACTTTTACCAGAACGATCCATATCACAGTGAGGGCAGCCAAATTTTTCAATTTCTTTTTTAGGTTCATCATTCCATTTTTCAAAAGCAATCCATTTGAGGGTTTCCATCATCGCACCATCTAGAGAATTATTAAAACCAATATCTTTAACTGATTCAAACAAAATTTCCCGGACAGCATGGTAAATTGTTTTATCTGGAATTACAACATGACGCAAAGGAAAACTAGTAGCGTGAAAGAGAGCCGATTCCTTCATAATATCACGAATGGTAAATGGATGTGGATTTTCTTTATCCAATTTGCCAAGTGCATGTTGATCCATTTTTAGAAGAGCTGCTTTAATAAAAGAAATTGCTTTAAACGGCGGTTTATTATCTTCGATAGTTTGTATAGAACCATCTGCTGAAAAAATTATATTTAATGGATTGCCATCTTTTGGTAATACTTGCCAAGTTATTCCGTCTGGTATTTGAACAATATCTGGATTATTAAAGCTTTCACAGAGTTTTTTAACAAGCGGACTTTGAATAACCTCAAGATGACCAATCTTTGAGGCTCTTTCCGCAGGTAGACGATTTCCTCTTTGATATGGCATTATTGATTATCTTCTTTCGATGGAGAAAATCTACTTGCTTGCATAGATATTACAAATCGATGAGATCGAGTTAGCATTCGTATATAGCCAATAGTTTTAGCTTGAAGAATATCATTCTTAAGTGTTTCATAGGCAACATTAATTTTAGCGAGTTTATTTACATCATCATATGAAGCTAAATGAGCGATGAAGAAATTTTCTGTTTGTGCAAGAAGATCAGCATTTACTGTCGTAGGTGATTGTGTAGAATATACCATTCCAAGGTGATACTTAGCCCCTTCCTTTGCAAAGCGGCGATAAATTCTTGTCTCATCGCTATTATCATTGTAACCGAAAAGGTTATGAGCTTCTTCAAAATATAATTGAATAAAATGATTACCTAAAGTATTACTTGTGAATTTCATCGTTTGATTTCTGAAGACAGCCTCAGATAACATCTTTGAGAAATATTGTAATACTTCTTCATTTGCATTTCCCAAATCCAGAATGACAGTTTGCCCCTCATCTAAAAATGAAATTATTTCATTAACAAAATTTGACGCATTTGCATCATGGTAAATCCTAAAAGGTTGAATAAGAGATGTACCACTTCCCTGTCTGGGTATCAAAAAGTTTAAAATCGCCATATCGTCAGCATCAAACGGATTATTATCTCCACTTACATTCTGATTGCCTGAATGAGCTCTTAAAAAATTAACTGCTGTTTCTAATTCGGATAATAGTGATGAAAGTGAATTGGGGTGTTCAGGTGGATTATTATTGTAAATAGCTTCACGAAAATTTACCGAGAAATGGGGAGAAAAACCTCTTGGACCATGTTGTGCATTTCTCAATAAACCTCTCAGTTGTGTTTCATTTGCTGCATATCCAGCTTTTACTAACACAGCCCAATAAAAAAGAATTTTTCTTATGGCTCTATTTTTTGGACTTCCAAAAGGTAAATCATAAGTATCTTGTACATTAAGTAATTCCGTACTAACAAATGTATTTATATAACCAGATGCAAAGCCGGCATCATGTAGAAGACTTCCTAATATTCTAATTGAATCAGCCGGAGATTCATAAAAATTTAATTTTAATGGTCTTGATTCTGTATCGGGTTTCTTCACTAATGCATAAACTTCACAACGATCAGGAAAAGCACTCCTAATTGAAAGATTATCATCTTGAGGATTATCATTCGCATATTCACCATTGATATCGAAAATAAGTTGTCCGACATTTTTTGATTCATCAGTTGTTTCAATAAGACTTTGAACTATAAGCTTAACAACATTACTTTTTCCGAGTCTTGTTTTACCGAACATAGCTGTACGCGTACCCATGAAATCTTTTGTAGATAAATACACATCTACGTTAGGCAAGGATTTATTAGGTAATGGTAACCGGCATTCAGTCAATCTTAACATGCCAATTTTAAATCTGCTTTCCTCAGGAACCATTGAATTAGTAACGAGATGAAGGAGGTTATCATCAGGAGAGAAAATTTTATACTTGTGAGCACTTAAAAAATTATTTAAATCTCCGGAAAACTCTATCATATTTACTTTCTCTGGATTAGGATAAAACATCCCAAGTACTGCTGTTTTCAATGCCCCCCATTGAAGTTCGCTTTGTGTAAAAACATCTAATTCTGGCATTGATTTTTTTTGAAGTTCGAAATAGGTTTGTTGAACTTCAGAGGTAAGTGGTGTTGGTGCACTATCCAGAACCCTTAACAATGTGAAGTGCAATGGTATAGAAGTACCATCTGTATCAAATGAGGAAGGAAGCATTATTAAGAGAGAATTTCTTGGGATACCACCAACGGCGAGCTTAAAGGGATCTGATGTAATAATCTTAATTTCACCATATCCGATTTCTAAAACATAACCTACAAATCTGCTCTTATCATATTGTTTTGCTGTCTCGAAAGCGACCTCTTGATCTAAAAATTCTTTTAAGATTCTAAGAGGATGGTGTTGATCAGCAGCGCTATCTAAAAAACTATTAATTCTAGTCATTTCTCGCCCTTAAAAATTTTTTATAATTATTTCCTTCGATTTTCCAGTTGAAACTCCAATTTTATTAGATACTCCCCTTTTCATTTTTTTTATTGTAAAGTCCTTATAAAGATTTCTTATCTCCGGATGACATGAGTTTGTCATTACCCAGCAAACTTTTTTTTCCTTACTTAATCGTTTTATGCAATTTGCTAATCTAACTTGATCAGCGAATGTAAATTTTCCAAATGAATAATGTGCATGTTTCATTTCTTTCTCACCTGGTTTGTATGGTGGGTCAAGAAAAATAAAATCTCCATCATTAGCTTTCAAAAGTATTAATTCAAAATCATCACAATATATTATACTTTTTTTAAGATCAGTTGATAAATCCCCCAAATTTTTTTTATTTATCGCCCATCTTCTTTCTTCTCCTCCATACCCCACGTTAAATTTACCATTTGCATTATGCCTCCACATTCCTTTAAAGCATGTGCGATTTAAATACAGTATCCTCGCAGCTCGATAAGCAATACACGCGCTTTTATATTTAGAATCTCTAATATTGTAATATGCTTCTTTACCTGTTGGAAAAGAGTAAAAAAACCCCCATACTTTTAGTGGATCTCTCTTTATCCCTTTATAAAGATCGATCAGTTCCTTATTTATGTCAGAAAGAATAGCTCTTTGGGGGTGAAGAAATAAATAAATTGCCCCACTCCCGACAAATGGTTCAATATATCTACCCTCAATAGATTCTTTGGATGGAATATATTCAAGCAAAGAATTATAATATTTTCTTTTACTGCCAGGATATCTTAAAAAAAACAATTTATACTTCTAATATTTTGAAGAATAACTAAATATTATGATCTAAAATTTCGTCTCTGTTTTTTATTATAACATTATTTTGATCTGAGTATATAGCCAACTTAACCACCCCAGTTCATTTGCTCAATTAAAAAGTTAATCCAACAATTAACTGACATCGGTCAAAATATATTTAGAATTGTTCAAGCACTGCCTTACCCATCGTATCGGCATCCCCGCCTGTAAATGAGAAAATTTAGGGAGGATATATAAACAACCCATAGTACCAGTTTAAAGTTAAGCAGTTAAAAGCAATAACCCAACAATTATTTTGTAAAAAGCTTGGTAAGAGACGAAAGATTAGAAGCCCACCTACATTTCCGCCTTCGCTTAAGTTTACTATACATAACTTTAGTGTAGTAGAGCCGCATCGGATAAATAATTTCGGCGGGCAGACTCCCCGTCAAGCCGGGGTTCGCAATGACGGGCGGAAACCGGGAAACTTTAAAATAGAAAAGGCGCCCTTAAGACGCCTTTCAGAAATCAGAACAGAATATCTACTTAGTCGCGAGATTTAGCTTCATTAACTACAATATTTCTTCCATTTAATTCCGAATCATTTAATGCTTTCATAGCATTACTTGCATCTGAAGAACTCTCCATCTCAACAAATCCAAAACCTCTGGATCTACTCGTGTCGCGGTCCATAATAACTTTTGCAGAAACTACAAAACCATGTTTTTCAAATGTTTGCTTTAACTCTTCGTCGTTAACCGACCAGGGGAGAGAACCCACAAATAACTTAGTGCTCACAAGGAACCTCTAATAAATAATATATAAAATTCCGGTCTATTTCCGGAGGGTGCGAAGATAATCAAATTACGTGCCATTAACCAATTAATTCTCTAACCTGTACTTTTTAGTCAAAATTAGCAGTTACTTTTTGCGGGATGGAATTCGTGAGACCCTTTGCTTCGACAAGCTCAGCACAGGCTGACCCAGGGTGACGGAAGAAGTGAGACGAAAGAATTGGGTCTCGCCTGCATTTCCATCTTCGCTAAAGCTACTGTGGATAAATCACTACGAAGGGCAGGAATGAGAAGTTAGAAACGAGATCCCGAAATAAATTCGGGATGACTGTTGTTGATCAAACGTTAACACCTTTCCACTCGTCTCTTTTAAAAAGGAAGTAAACTGCAATTGTAAAAATTGTTTCGGATATTATAATTGCCCAGTAAATACCAACTGCTTCAATGGAGAGCTCTATTGCAAGTAAGTATGCAAGTGGTATCTGCAGCATCCAGAACATAAAGAAGTTAATTGGTATTGCAAGAAGCAAAATTGCACGATTGATGTTTCCGCTTAAAATATTTGATTCCCTGCCGGCGAGTGCAAGCCGAAAGAGATTTCAAACGGAGTAGAGTTTTTTAATTAGTGTGCTCACTTAATATCTATAAATAAAAATTTATTATCGATCATTCCAATGGAAGCAAGACAAAAGATAAGAAACGTAGAGGGGAAGAAGTAAAAAGCAAAGCGAAAATCAATTTTAGTGGTTATACAAAAAAAAGGCGTCTCTAAGACGCCTTATATGAATTCAAATATAAATATTAATATCTTCTTCTTTGACCGCCGCTTTGTCTTCCGCCGCCGCCGCCGCCGCCGCCGCCGCCGCCTCTTCTGCCGCCTTCTCTTCTTGGGCGGGCTTCGTTAACCACAAGCTTTTTGCCTTTGAGTTCATGCGTATTCAATTCATCGATAGCTTTTTGTGCTTCAGCGTTTCCGGGCATTTCAATAAAACCAAAACCTCTCGATTCCTGTGAAAACATATCTCTTATGATTTTTACTTCTCTAACTTGCCCGTGCTCTGAGAAAAGTGTTGTTAGATCTTCTTCCTTAACATCGGAAGAAAGATTGCCCACGTAAATGTTCATCTTGAACTCCTAAAAAAATTATTAAAGTAATTTGTGCCGGTAAAATTTTTTAATTAACATACTGTAGAACAAAAGCCGGTTCCAGATAGGTTATTTACTAAAATTTTAAGCATGCGCTGGAAAATTACATTTTATTTGATTAATGGACAAACGCCAAAGATTGATAAATTTATTCAGACACAGCACTTATTAACTCAATAATCCGCCGCTTCAATTTTGTATGTACTCCCACAGTTTCATTTATTTGTATCAGTAATCGCTCAGCCATCTTACTTACCCGGCCGGGCACCCGGTTATTTTCAGGAAGGACAGGGCTTATTAAGCATAAAAAAAGCGCCCTTAAGGCGCTTGTCAGAACTTAACACTAGAATATCTTTTTAGTCTCTTGATTTAGCTTCATTAACTACGATATTTCTTCCGCTTAATTCCGAATCATTTAATGCTCTTGTTGCTTTCTGAGCATCGTCGGCACTCTCCATCTCAACAAATCCGAATCCTCTTGATCTGCCGGTAGTACGGTCTGTAATTACCTTGGCAGAAACAACGTTTCCGTGCGTTTTAAATGTTTCCATTAATTTTTGATCGTCAACCGACCATGGGAGAGAACCCACAAATAATTTAGTACTCACTAGAACTCCAATAAATGGTTAATAAAAAACCGGAATATTCCGGCAGTGCAAAACTATATATAATAGTAACAATTACCTAACTAAATATTCATAACATTTATTTTAATATTTATATTACAAATCAAAAACAACAGCCGAATTTCCTGAATATTGAGTTTGTTAGGCATGTAACAGTTAAAACTACAATTCATAAGATGTGAGAATATTATCGATAGTGAGGTGGCTTGCATCCTGTCTCTATTTTTGGCAGACAGGTGCCGGTATGCGGGCTTGCGCCAACCAGGGGATTTCTTAATTTTCATAAAAGGTCATCAATTCCAGGGTAACTGAGCCCGGGTTTTCCAGTATTTCCGTGGCGACTCGGTCATACTATTAATGAAATCTAAATCACTTTTACTCAAAACAACTTTCAGTGCTTTCAAATTAGAGTTAAGCTGTTCCTTAGTTACTGCACCGCTAAGAACGGTAGTGGTCCAGGGTTGCTGTAATATATAAACTATGGCTATTGTGTCGATACCAACATTATATTTATTGGCGATACCTTGTAGTGCTTTCCTCTTAGCAGAAAAAGCAGCAGTGGTATTTTTACTTGTTAACCTGCCGTTTGCAAGGGCTTCTTTTACAATAATTCCAAAACCGGATTGGGATGCTGTTTCCAGCACATCCGAAGTTGATCGTTCTAAAATATTCCAGGTTACCTGAACCGACTGAAACAGGAAATCATCTTCGCGTTTTACTGTTAGCGCTTTTTTAAGTGTTTCTGTTTGTTTCCCACCGCTGAGCGATAGACCGATAATTGTTCCTGAGGCTCTCAATTCCCAGAGTTTGTTCAACACCTGGGAATTATCTAAAACTCCGCTTTCTATTGTCGCGGAGTGAATGTGATAAATATTCAATCTCTCTCCCAGCAATGCATTGGATTCTTTCCATTGACGATCCAGAACTTCTATGGAATGTTCCTTAATCTCGTGCTTCTCTGTTTCAACTGCCCAATCAGCTGTGTAAGTATAGCCCCACTTCGATCCAACGACAACAGTTTCCCTCCTGTCATTTCCCTTAAGCCAATGTGATAAAAAGGACTCCGCTTTTCCATAACTTCTTGCAACATCAAAATAGCGGATACCATTTGCGTAAGCAGCATCTAAAATTTTTACTGTGTTTAATTGCATAGCTGTCACATCGTAATTTGATTTTAAATCAATACCGTGCCCAAGATTTATGTATCCCGGGCGACCTAGTGCGGCTATCCCGAGACCAATTTTGGAAACTTTCAGCCTTGTATTTCCAAATCGAAATAATTCCATTTCTATAATATTATGATTTAAAGGGGGTTTAATCTATGCAACAAGATAGGAAATTTAAAAGCAAAAATGACGCAGTACAAATTAGATTGTAAATAAAATAGAAAGTAATAGATTTATAAACTCTTGCTGCAAATCGTGAATTTTAAGATAATTTATGGCTGGAAGATTAATATCCGTTTGCTTCTATTGATAATTAATTATTAAGTTAACCTCAACATCAATTGTTATTATTCTAATTATTAAATCATTACAGGAGAACATTATGATCAGGAAAATTACAGGAGTAATTGTTGGGTATATAGCAATGGTGGCATTTGTATTTATAAGTTTTACAGTTCTTTATCTTATACTTGGTGCGGAAGGTTCCTTTGAGCCGGGGACATATAAGGTATCCACAGTATGGATTGTATTTAGCATTATTTTTAGTCTTATTGCTGCTGTACTAGGCGGTTATGTTTGCATGTTAATTGCAAAGACAAAAAAAACCGCTATGGTTTTAGCAGGAATAGTCTTTGTATTGGGAATAATTATTGCTATTCCTGCTTTAGGCGAAGCCGGTGTGGAATCAAATAAAGTTCGCGAGGGGAGTGTTTCAAATACAGAAGCAATGCAAAATGCCGAGCAACCAGCCATAACTTTAATACTTAATCCTATTCTTGGAGTCATTGGTGTGATTGCGGGCGCAGGATTGTGGAGAGAAAAGAAAGTAGAAGTTTAGTAAAATAATAACGGTTTTTCTTTTTTGCTGTATCACAGAATGCTAATCTGTGTTACGGATTTTATAATATCCGGGGGGAGTTGAGCTTAATATCTGAATATTTCCATGCTTCCTTAAATCTTTTTTGTACTTCAGCGGCTTTATTGTTCTCGTTCAGTTTTAGCAGTGCCTGGTGCAATCCATATAATGCCCAGCCGTTTTCAGGTAAATCACTTAAGTTTTCCTCAAAAACTTTCTGTGCTTCTTCGTATCTTCCTGTTTCAATTAAAACCGCACCAAGATTTAATCTGCAGGGATAAAACCATGTCGGCGGCTCATCGTAACTTAATGTGTTTTCAAGTTCAACTGCGCTTTGCAGATGCGAAATTGCCGTTGCATAATCTTTCTTTTTAGCAGCAAGTTCGCCGCTCAAAACTTCGTGCCCAATCTTAAGTAAAGTACCAGCAGAGTTTATTCCCCAAATAGAAAGGTCTTCAACACTTTTATTAAAACGAAGCTGTTCAAGTTCGGAAAGTTCTTTCTCAGCCTTTTCCAAATCATCATTTGCAATAAAAGCCATTCCTCTTGCATAATGCCATACGCCTAACGGGTACAATTGTAACTTCTCTGGTTCTTGGTAGTTTAATATTTCCTCCCATTTACCAAAAGTGACGTAAGCGTAAAGAGGAATTACAGCAAAGTGCTGAAGCGTTTTGTATCCGCAAAGATTCATTAAAGAATCGGGTTGCTGTTGTGAAGTTTTAAGTGCTGCAAAAATTGCTGTTTTGCTATCGCCTTCCAGAGAAGCGGTTGCCCAAAGAAAGTGATAGTTGTGAGGATAGTATGCGAGCGAGTAGAATCCCTGCTGGTTGCACTGGTTAATATATTCCTCATTCGATTTTACAGCCCGCAGGTTGGCAAGCGTACCTTCGTGATATTTGCCTGTTCTTATATAAATATGTGCCGGCATATGAACAAGATGTCCTGCACCCGGTGCAAGAAATCTTAGTTTATCTGCGCTTGCATTTCCCCGTTCGGGATTTTTAGATGCTTCAATCGCATGAATATACAAATGATTTGAACCATGATGATCCGGATTTTTTTCAATTACGCTTTCAAAAGTAGAGAGTATTTCACCCGTCCATGGCTGCTGTGTTCCATCTTTTAACCAGTAATCCCATGGATGAAGATCCATAACTGATTCGCCAAACATAGTTGCAGCATCAAGGTCATCAGGATATTTATCCTTCAGAATTCTCATTGCATCAGAGTATGCCTGATCAAGAGGGGTCCTGTCTTCAAGCTCTTCATTAGTGTATCTTTTTGAAAGAGCTATTACATAATCTTTTTCTCTTTGTGTTTCATTATCCAGTAACGAAATAGCTTTTTGTATTGCTTCATACGAGGTAGATACTGTGGCTGCGTCCATTGGCAGGTTTATGTTTGGTCCCAGCACATAAGCCATACCCCAATATGCCATTGCACAATTCGAATCTAATCTTGCTGCCTCTTCAAACGATCGGAAAGATTCTTCATGATTAAAACCGTATGCAAGAATTATTCCCTGGTTAATGTATTTCTGCGCAAGCTCTGAGTTAGTGGTTACAGGAAAATCCATTGTGCCAAGGTTATCAAATAACGGGGCTTGTTTATCCGTTTTTGTACCGCAGCCGATAAGTATAATTGATAGAAAGAATATTGTGATGGTATAACGCATAATTGCTTCGTGTAGTATTATTTCTTAACCCTTATAATGAAGAGCAGGAATATTAATGGAAAAGACGATTCAAATTTTCTTTATTGAAGCTACAAATATTAATAACCACCAGCAAAACATCGCTAACTGATTTCTATATCACAGAATAGTATTCTGTGTTGCAAATGTAATTTTTTTAATTTGTAATGTTGATTGTTATTTCATCACCCACATTTACCTTGCCGGTTCCTTCGGCAACCAGGTTCATCCCGAACATCACCTTGTTATCTTGTTGTCTGAAAGCAGCCAATGTTTTTAATGGTTCTTTACCTTTCACGCCCGTATTCTGATCGATGGTTGTAATAACACAACGCGGACAGGGTTTTGTGGAATGAAAAACCATATTGCCTATTTTAATAGTCTTCCAATTATCTTCATCAAAAGGGTTGCCGCTGTTAAAAACAAAGTTTGTTCTGAAGCGGCTCATCGGAAGCTGTTTTTCCAAACGTTTGTTAAGATCGTTTAATGATTCTTCCCCTATAATTAAAAACGGATGGCTGTCTGCAAAACCAACCATTTTGTTATTTGCATATTTTGGGTCGACTTTTCTCTTTGTTGAGTCGGGCATATAAACCAGAAAGCATTTAAAACCGATTGCTTCCGTAAACCAATCATTAGCGTCGCTGTTGTATTTTAATGCGGTAATATTGTCTTGCCATATTTGTACGTTTATTGCTTCATCATCATAAGGCAAAGGACGGATGTTTAATGAAGAAATTTTATTCTGTTTGTGTTTAATTGTGAGAAGATCATTATTAATTTCAACCAATAGCAGGATTCATATGTGGGTTATCGTGGCAGCGGTTATTTTGGATAATCTGTCGGCAACAACCGAACGATGGCACTGTAAAGCATTGCTCTCATAACACATTAAACCAATGCTTGGCTTATTAAGCTGAGAGAGGAAATCCGTGATGATTTCAGAATTGTCGTCTAAATACTCTCCATAGACCTCCATACTATAATGTCCTTCTTTTCTCATGACCTGCATCAATGATTGTGGGGTTCCGAGGTTCTTATGATGCTCATATGCGATATTGTTCTCTTTCAACTTATCCTTCAGTTTCGTTTTAGAAAATCCAGTCTTTCTACTGTTCGCTCTTATCCTTACATCTATTAACAAATCAACTTTTTGACTTTTCAACAAATCAATAAACTCATCAATAGATCTTCCTTCATAACCTATTGTAAATATCTTCTTCAATATTCTCATCTTATTATTTCTTTAATTCTGTTATGATAATGTTTTCTAAGTCCATGCAAGCGTTATCAGGATTACCCTACTTCATTCTTCATAGTCCTTAATTACAAAAGTAACTTTAGCTTTTGACCTAGGGTCATCTGATTTATCCTCAGCATCTATATCTAGCGGCAAGTTCAATATTATTCTCTTATGTTTTTGAGTATTTTCCCAAAGCTTTTTATCCATTTTTACATCGTCAGTCCTTCCTGACAGATGAATGTCTGCTAAATGGGCATCATGAGCTGACTCCATTTTTTTATCACGATGCTGGCTTTTAGGTGTATATTGATAAACACTGTGCTTATTATATTTGCTTTTAAAATACTGCTTTGACTTTACAGTCATTGCTATTTCAGTGTATGGGCTTTGCCGAGTTTTGGCAAAAAAATCAAAATTTCCAAAGCCAAGTATCCAAGCAACAACCTCAGTTCCGATTTCCGTAGTTTTACCAATATTTACATTTATCTTTATCAATGTGAAATTGGTAAGAGCTATCTTTTTAGATAAGATTTTCCATTTGGTTACTTTTTTTGCAATATCAACAAACTTTGTAAGGTCTTTATTACTTAAAACATCTGGCAAAATAATACTCAGGGCTTGGATGTTATTATCCTTCATTGAAGCTACTATCTCGCTATTAATTTTGTTTAGGAGTTCCTCACTTACTATGCCCTTAATACATATTCTTTTCCAATCAAATTGCTCTGGATTGCTAGACATTAATACCGCGTAATAACACCCTTGCTTTGCGCTTTTGTGCCACTCAGATTGCACACGTAGAACTTCTTCACATGTTGGCATAGAATCTTTAATTATGTTGTATTGGAGATTAGTATTGGGTGTAGTTGTCAGGGCAAGGAAGTCCTTCCCAATCACTTAGAATTGTGGAGGATACCTGAAATCCATGTGTATTGTACTTTGAGTTCAAGTCTTTTTGGATTTCCATATATTTATCCTCTGACTTTTCATCATCTACCTCTAGCCAAATCAAAAGGCAATTATCGTAAAAATCAAATCCCAATTTTGACTCTTTTAGTTTTAGATTTCTCTTCGAGGCTTCCTCAATATAATCCCTCATCATTAACTCTGCCACACGATGTTCAATTTCCTTCTTTTCCTCAAGGACATTGAGAGAGGAAATATCTGTTTTGCCACGCGAATTACTTTTAAGGGACTTGATATAATCAGCAATCCATTCAGAATTATTACTTTCTGATGGTGATGACAAGATTTCTTTGCTCATTTGATAATTTATTTAGAGTAACTAGTTCTAAATAGGACACCTCTAAAAATTAATTTTGTCCAGTTTTTAATTAACGCAAATTTATATAATAAGTTTCTAAAAACCTAATTTTTCACCCTCTTTTTTCTATCTATCTATCAGTGACTCACAATCAAGTGTTCTGAGGGTATAATCACCTAAATTTATGCGACCTTACTTTTTGCATTTGCTCATTATACTTGAATCGTACTGTTAAATATCAAATCTCAATAATAATTACAAATAAGTTCCGCTTAAGAATTATCAATTTAGAACTTTGTTTTGTTTGTGCGTAACTGTTAGAAGATTATTATTTCTGTCAACCTTTATAATGCCATTTGTGGAAAGGACCTCTGAGTAATAAAATGGTTCACTTCATCAACAAGCATCCACCTACGGTCGTATTGCAAACCCCGCTCTTCAACTGCTGATGATTGAAGAGATATACCGCCAAGTGATTTTATGGGGTAGATATAAATACCGGTTATTTTATATTGGCTCACGCTGTTATTCAAGATTCATTAGACGGTTAGGAAATTACAATATTCAATCTCCAAATAACAAATAATAATCAAATTTAAATTGTCAAATCATAAATTTAGAACGGTTTAGCGTATAATTAGCCCTAATAAAATAATTGGCAACATACTATAACATTATTCATTGAAAATTTAAATTTAGTTTTTGAGATTTGTTTGTTGTTTGAATTTTGCTATTTGTTATTTTGTATAGTTATAAGTGTAATTTCCGGCGTAGAATTATAACGCAACGGTGCAAGAGACATTCCCAGTCCGCGTGTTACGATCATCAGCATGCCCGCGTGACTGCTGGAAGCAGGCAGGTCACCAAACCAAAAGTCTCCCCGGATATATTTTGTTTCAATCATAGTTGGAGTTAACTGTATAAAAGGAAATACCAGAGAAAGCTGACCACCATGTGTGTGCCCGCAAAGATAAAGATCAAAATGATTTTTCTGTGCGGCTTTAATAAGGTTTTTCCTCGGTTGATGAGTTAAGAAAATCTTTAAATCTCCTGTGCAGTTGGATGACAAGCTGTCTAACATTTCATCCTGCACTTTACCAACATAGGTGTTTGTAACAAATGTAATCCCGACTTCAGCATCATCTACAGCAATAATTTTCTTTCCGTTGTCAATCATCGTTACATTATTAAGTTGCAAAGCATTTTTTATTTCCTTAATGCTTCTTTTGTAATCGTTCCTGTAAGCCCAGTTATCATGATCACCAACACAAGAGTAAACACCATACTTTGCTTTTAGCTTTCCGACTTCGCTTGCACTTAACCCAATGTATTTTGGTCCTGTTGTTATAAAATCGCCTGCTATAAGAACAAGATCGGGATTAAGTTCATTTACCTTGCTTATAAAATTACTGAGCCGTCCTTCATCGGTATAATGATCCGCCTGAATATCCGAGATGAAAACGATTTTAAATTTATTAAGTTCATCAGGCAAACCCTCTTTTTTTAGCTCTACTGTTCTTACCGAAACAGTGTTGTAATCGTAGATAACTCTTATTGGAATGTAAATTATAAAGAATCCAACCAACACCAATGTAACTATCGATTGAACACGTAAAAACTTATCCCGATGTTTTCTGTAGTAAGGAAGCAGTATAAGTTTTAAGAAATCAATAATCAGAAAATATATTCCAACCTGGGTCATGAGAATGAAGAAAATCCAGAATGGATATATCAGCAAGTAATCAATTATTTTATTATCAGGAGAAGAAACATATTCCCCTGACATTGCGAAATAAGTAAAAATGCCAACCAGCGCTATTGGATAAAGATTTATCCAGATAAGAAATATCCGTCTTATTACCGTATATTTTTTTTGATAATATTTTGGGAAGAGATTTCTTACTGAGAGATTGGTTTTCTTTATAAAGTATAACTCAACTGCAAGCAGTAAAGCTATTCCGATAAGGAGACGAAGTATAATCCACATTTAGCAAATAATTTTGTTTAAATAAAAAATAATTTTATAACAAAATTTAGTTAATTAAAATTCAATAACTTTTACACTTTGGACAAACGATAACATTCTCTGATGGTGAGTTCCTTTCCAGTAATTTTTTTTGCATGCCGGACATCGGGAGAATTCCATCTGGGACTTTGAGACTTTGGGAGGGAGATCATCAATTATTTCATTCTTAGAAATTGGTTTCAACACCGAGTTGCAGGTAATGCAGCGAGAAAATTCTTTAATATTATTTTTTAAATCAAAACGTTTTATTACTTCAATAACCTGTTCTTTAACTTTTGTGGTTCTTACCCAATAGCCATGGGTCACTTTACTGCGTTTGAGAATTCCTCTATCCCTTGTTAAAATTGCACGCTTTTCTGTTAATGAAAGATTTACAATTTTATCATCATCGAAATCGTTTTTATAAAACACATCAAAGCCCATCATTCTTAAATAGCGCGTAAGCTTTCCTAAATGTACATCGGCAATAAACTTCGGTTCCCGTAATGGATTTGGTCTTAAGTGTTGAACGTTTGTGATATCGAGTGATTCGAAAACCGGGTAAATAGATATATCATCACAATCATTAATCAAATAATCAAATCCAACAGATTTACCATTAATAAGAATCAAATCAACCTCTGTGTGTGGAACTCCTAATGATTCTATGACATCTTTCACTGAGGCACGGTCGATATATTCATGTGCAAACCTAACTTTTCGTTTTTCTTCGGGAAGAAAGTCGTTTAATTCCTCGTAAAATCTAAAGTATATTCTGTGCATAATGATTTTGTGATGCCCGGTGAATTAAGTCTGTGTTGCACAAGTCTGAATTGTCATTCTGAATGGAGCGTAGCGGGATGAAGAATCCCACCCCATATAATTGAGACACTTTATACGGCAACTGCCGGATTCAGTGTTATAAAAATCACTTCTGCAACAGTCTCTTAAGTAAGGAATAAACAAAATATTCTTCTGCAATTTCGCAAAAAGATTATCTTGCGGAAGTTCTTTTGTTTCTTCTCAACTTTGTTTCGCAGGACAATTGTCCTGCGCTACGAAAAAACATTGTTAATAAATTCAAACTCCTCATCTGTTAATGGTTTATCCATTGCGGATAAATTAACTTTAACCTGATGAAGATTTCTGAAACCTGGAATTACTGCACCCATAAATTTATGATGAAGCAGATACTGCAACGACATCCTTGCAAGATCTTCAGTGCTTGATCCGAAATTTTCTTTTAGCTTTGCAAGTTTTGGTTCGAGCTCTGCAAGTTTCTCAACTGAAAACCTTTCCAGCCCTTTCCTGTGATCGCCATCTTCAAATTTAGGCGGATTATCCTTATGATATTTATCAAGTAAAAGTCCCTGTCCCAAAGGACGAAATGCAACAAAAGAAATTTCGTTTTCTTCCATCAGCTTTCTTGTAGGCGAACCTTCTCCAATAAAAGGTTTTTCCATAGCATTAGCCCAGCTTTGAATTACTTCCGGTTTAACTTTCGGAATCAGTTTTTGAAAATCCTCATTGGAATACGCAGACTGCCCGATCAATCGAATTTTACCTTCATCGCGTAAGCGGTGCATTTCTTCAATGGCATCATCAAGATATTCGTCATTATCACCAAATTGTCCGTGATGGAAATAGTAAAGATCAATGTAATCCCTTTTAAGGTTAATTAAAGATTGCTCACACTGATGCCTGATGTGTGCAGGCTCAAATGCGTGCACGGCAGTACCGGGAAACCATCCTATTTTTGTTGAAATGATAAAGTTGTTTGTTCTGCTGCCGAGTATTCTTGCAAGCATTCTCTCTGCTTTGCCGTTTCCATAAACATCCGCATTATCAAAATGGTTTACGCCGTTATCAATTGCATAGTTTATTGCTTCGGTAATTTCTTTTTCATCAACATTTGCCCAGCCGTTAGGCATTCCGTTTACCCAGTTCAAACCGCCCATTGTCCAGCAGCCCAGAGATATTTCCGAGACTTCTATTTCAGATTTTCCAAGTTTACGGCATTTCATTTGGACCTCTTGTTTTGTCAATAATACAAGTTATTATATGCAGCGAGGTAATTTATTAATAAAAGATTGCTTCGTCGCCATGCTCCTCGAAATTACAAATTGATGGTCATTGCGAATCCCGATTCATCGGGATGAAGCAATCTGATTATATAAGTCATTCCATTCAGGATTCATTGCGTTTATAAGGTCAATTTTCTTTTTTCGTGATCCGGCTTTTATTTGTTTCTCTCTTGCAATAGCATTATATGGATCGTTGAAGATTTCATAATAAACTAGTTTTGTACAATTGTATTTCTTCGTAAAGCCATAAATTATTTTTTCTTTGTGTTCATAGAGATTGCTTCGTCGCCATGCGCCTCGCAATGACATATTAATCACTTTCTATTCTTATCAATCCACTTAGCAGCATCTTTGGCGAAGTATGTAAGTATCATATCTGCACCGGCACGTTTAATTGAGGTAAGAGATTCAATCATAACGCGTTCTTCATCAATCCAGTCATTTTGTCCCGCGGCTTTAATCATCGAGTACTCACCACTTACCTGGTAAGCAGCAGTTGGCATACCGAATTTTTCTTTAACTTTTCTTATAACATCGAGATAAGGTCCGGCAGGTTTAACCATAACAATATCGGCGCCTTCTTCTATGTCTGCTTCAACTTCTCTTAATGCTTCATTAATATTTCCAATATCCATCTGGTGCGATTTTCTGTCTCCGAATGCGGGAGTTGATTCAGCAGCATCGCGGAACGGACCGTAATAACCGGAAGAATATTTTGCCGCATAGCTCATAATTGGAATTTTGGTGAATCCTTTATAATCCAGCGCCTTTCTTATTACGAAGACTCTTCCGTCCATCATATCCGATGGCGCAACCATATCGGCGCCCGCTTCTGCATGTGATACAGCTTCTTTTGCAAGCAATGTCAGTGTTTCATCATTTAGAATTTCTTCGCCGTCTAATAATCCGCAATGACCATGGGACGTGTATTCGCACAAACATACATCTGTAATAATAACCAGATCGTTAACTTCTTTCTTAATTGCCCTGATAGATTTTTGCACTATGCCGTTTGGATCGTAAGCTTCGGAGCCCTGTTCATCTTTGTGTTCCGGGATTCCAAAAAGAATAATTGCGGGGATTCCGAGATCCTGTACCTCTTTACATTCTTTAACAAGAGTATCAATTGAATGTTGAAATACTCCCGGCATTGATTTAACAGGGTTTTTAATCTTCTCACCAGGTACAACAAAAAGCGGATATATCAAATCATTTTTTGAAAGTACCGTTTCACACACAATATCTCTAACTATGGGGTTGTAACGTAATCTTCTGAATCTTTTAAACTTGAATTTATTTTCCATCTTTTTTCCTAATTCTTTGTGACTCAGCGTCTTAGTGGTTTCTTTTCACCGCAGAGGCGCGAAGACGCTAAGTTTATTGTAAACTATTAATTTTGTTTAGGACTAACTCCGCGTTCTTAATACAGTCACCTACAGAAATACCGCCGCGGTAGTTACCGCTTAGAAAAATTCCTCTATTATCTTTTTCAAAGTGATCAAAATAATTTTCGTGTTCTACATAGCCTATTGTGTATTGTGGAATTGCTTTTTCCCAGAATCTTTTTGCGAGATGAATCGGCTCGCCTTTTATTTTCATCAACTCTTCAAACTCCCGTTTAACAGTTTTTATTAGTTCTTCTTCGTCATCATAAATAAAACCGGGATTGCGTGAACCCCCGATGAACAATGTAAACGACGCCTTATTATCTTCAGCCCGGTTAGGAAAAATAACCGAATTCCATATTGCCCCGAGAAAAGATTTCTCTTCTTTAGAGGGAATTAAAAATCCGAAACCGTCTAGCGGCTGCCCAATATCATCTTTGTTGTAAACAAGATACAAAACAAGCACCGGCGGATAATAAACAGCAGCCAAGTGTTTTTTGAGCCCATCATTAAAATGACCGAACAACTCGCCGGCAGTATAAGCAGGAATTGTTGAGAGAACAATATCAGTTAAAAGAGTTAAGCTTTGTTCGCCCTCGTTATAAGTTACTCCATAATTTCCATCAGAGGTTTTTTTGATTGAAACAACTTCTGCATTTAATTTTACTTTGCTCCCAAGATGGTTCGCAATTGCTTCGGGCAGAACTTTCATACCATCTTTGAACGAGATCATCTTTGTGCTTTGCTTCGATTGTTCTTTTCTCTTTTTCCTTTTGCGAATGCTTCGTATTGTTCCAACGATCAATCCACCATATTCTTCTTCGAGAGCGTACAGTTTTGGGAATGCAGATTTTATACTTAAGTCTTCAGGGTTGCCGGCATAAACTCCTGCAACAAAAGGATTGATTGCATAATCTAAAAACTCCTGCCCGAGTCTTCTTGTAACGAACTCTGCTATACTCTGATAATAACCATCCTGCGATTTTCCAACAAACGGCTCTTTCATTAATCTTAATTTTGCTTTACCTGAAAAAAGTCTCGACTTTATAAACGCGGGTGGTGAGATTGGAAGAGCGTGTAACTGATTATTACGAAGGATGTATCTTTTGTTCCCTTTTTTGTTCGCATAAACAAACTGCTCTGTTAAGTTCAACTCTTCAACAAGCTGTGCGATCAATGGAGTTGTTTCCAGAGCACTGTTCGGTCCGCGGTCAAAAAGCAGTCCGTTCTCAATCACAGTTTCAATAGAGCCGCCAACCTTATCGTTCTTCTCCAAAACAGTTACATCATAACTATCGTTATGAAGAAGGTATGCTGTTGTTAACCCTGAAATCCCTGCACCTAATACAATTACTTTTTTATTACTTGCCATTGTTTCTAGTTAAATAATATTTGATTGGCAAATTTACGGAAATATAGTATTTCTTTGCAGGAAATTTTTTATACCGCTCTTAATTAGAGTCAGAACGAGATAATTGTTTAATGCAACTATTCATCTGTCATAAAATGAAAAGATAATTTTTTAATCAAAAAAAACCCCGTCATAAAAATAGCGGGGTCTTATATCTTTTCAATACATGAACTGTTTAACCTGTTTTAAACTTTCTTTGTTTTAAGTTAGGCAGCGGCTGTTTGTTTACATCCGGGCTATTATCGATATTATGAATTTTAACCTCTGTATCATCCTTACCATTTTCAGGGAACTGTTCTTCTTCGGTTGAATCTTCTAAAGCATTAACAGAAGTGATGCCCCCCATTATTGTTTTGTTAACCTCATCAAAATATCCTGCACCAACAAAACTCTGATGTTTTATTGCTCTGAACCCCCTTTCCTTTTCAAGTTTGAATTCCCTTTCTTGAAGTTTTGAATATGCAGCCATACCATTTTTACCATAATGATAAGCCAGATCGAACATAATGTAATTTAGCGAATGGAATCCAGCTAATGTTACAAACTGATATTTATAACCCATAGCAGCAAGTTCAGTTTGAAACTTTGCAATTGTTGCTTCATCAAGATTAAGCTTCCAGTTAAACGAAGGTGAGCAATTGTAAGCAAGTAATTTATCAGGATATATTTTCTTTATAGCTTCGGCAAATATCCTTGCTTCTTCAAGATCAGGATGGGAGGTTTCGCACCATAACAGATCAGCATATGGAGCATAAGCCAATCCTCTCGCTATTGCAGAAGTTATACCTTTTTCAATTTTGAAGAACCCTTCAGCAGTTCTTTCCCCGGTTAGAAATTGATGATCATATTCATCAATATCACTTGTTAATAATCCTGCTGAGTTTGCATCTGTTCTTGCAAATAGTACGGTTGGAACTCCCATTACATCAGCAGCTAATCTTGCAGAAATTAGTTTTTGAATTGCTTCTTTTGTTGGGACAAGAACTTTGCCGCCCATGTGTCCACACTTTTTCGCTGAAGAAAGTTGGTCTTCAAAATGAACACCGGCAGCACCGGCTTCAATCATTGCTTTCATTAATTCAAAAGCATTTAAAACTCCGCCGAATCCAGCTTCGGCATCAGCAAGAATTGGTGCAAACCAGTTTACTTCGTTTTGTCCTGATGAATAACAAATCTGGTCTGAACGAAGCAAGGCATTGTTAATTCTTTTTACCAGATTAGGAACACTGTCAGCAGGATACAAACTTTGATCCGGATAAGTTTGTCCTGAACTATTGGCATCGCCGGCAACCTGCCATCCACTAACATAAATTGATTTTAATCCCGCCTGCACTTGCTGTACTGCCTGGTTTCCTGTTTGTGCACCGAGAGCACGAACAAGGTCTTCGGTATGGAGAAGATCCCACAGTCTTTCTGCTCCTAACCGGGCTAAAGTATACTCTATTTGAATAGAACCTCTCAGGAGTAATACATCCGCTGCTGAGTATGGACGAACAATTCCATTCCATCTTGGATCTGTTTTCCATTGTTCTTGTAATTGTTGTACTTCGTTCATTAAACCGTCTCCGATTAATTAAGTAAAAAAAATATTCTTATGAAGTTTAGTTAAGAGTTCGTGTTATAAAATATTAGACTGACGAGAGAAATAGTTTTAATATTTGCTGTTAGCCAAATTTTGTGTATAAGTGGTTAAGACAACAATAGTACCATTAAAATTGTTTGAAAACGATGAAAATCTTAACAATGCTTGTATTAATTAGAGAAAAGGTTTTATTAAGTGACAAAATAAGTATCATGTAAATCAAGCTTAAAAACGATGATGTGTCATCAATTATTTGACTTTTACTTTTTGAATCTTGATATTTCAATATAGCATCAAGCAGCCAACTAACTTATGAGATAATTATGTCGTTAACCATACTTTGCATTTCATCGTATGAAAAAGGATACGACTTTATGCGTGAGTGTAAAGAACAGGGATGCCGTGTTCTTCTTCTAACCTCCGAAAGTTTAAAAGACGCTCACTGGCCCAAAGAGTCCATAGATGAAACATTTTACATTCACGATAGAAATAAAGCATGGGATATGAAAGATGTTATCTATGGAGTGAGTTATGTTGCCAGAAAAGAAAAGTTAGATAGAATAGTTGCACTCGATGATTTTGATGTTGAAAGAGCTGCTGCTCTAAGAGAGCACTTGCGCATTCCGGGAATGGGCGATACAACCGCACGTTACTTTAGAGATAAACTTGCGATGCGCACACAAGCAACATCAAGAGGCATTCCAGTTCCCGAATTTCTGCATATACTTAACCATGAGGAAATCAGCCAGTTCGCAAAACAGGTAAAGTTTCCTTTTATAGTAAAAGCAAGATTATTAGCCGGCGCACATGGTTTAAAGAAAGTTAATAATGAAGCGGAGCTATGGAACAGAATTAATGAACTCGGTGATGAACAATCTTTCTTTTTAATGGAAAGATTTGTGCCGGGAAATATTTATCATGTTGATTCCATTGTTTATGAAAATGAGGTTCGCTTTGCTTTAGCAAGCCGGTATGGGAAACCGCCTTTCGAAGTTGCACATTCGGGCAGGGTATTTACAAGTCGAACGGTTTTGCGCGATTCGGAGATAGAGCAGAAGTTGCTGGAATTAAATGAAAAAGTAATTAAAGCAATGGGTTTGCTAAGAGGAGTTTCACATACTGAGTTTATTGAAGCGGATGAGGATGGGAAACTATATTTTCTGGAAACATCTGCAAGGGTTGGTGGAGCAAATATTGCAGATCTTGTAGAAGCAGCTTCGGGAATAAATCATTGGAGAGAGTGGGCGAAGATTGAAATACAAAGAGACGTCGGCGATTATGAATATCCGCAGGTAAAGAATAATTATGCGGGAATTATTCAATCGCTTGCAAAACAGGAATGGCCGGATCTAACCAATTATAATGATCCCGAAGTTATCTGGAAACTGAATAAAAGATTTCACGCAGGACTAATCATCCGTTCTGATAATCCGGAAAGAGTTGAGGCACTGTTAGATACTTACGTACAAAGATTCTACGATGATTTTTTTGCAACCGCACCGATGAAGGAAAAGCCGGGAGATTAGACTGTCCTCGAATACTTCGCTTTATCTTCTTTTCTCTCAATGTAACCGTCAAAATTCATTGCTATGTTGCGGATGAGAAGCCTGCCCATATCTTTAACTTTTATTCCATTGTCCGATATTTCGAGCAACCCATCATTTTGCATCTCTCTCAGTCCGCCGTCGGCGGAGTTCAGTCCCTTCGCAAAGTAATCCTTAAAGTTAATATTGAACTTTTCTTCTATTGATTTAAAGTCCAGTTCGAAATCGCACATCAAACGCATTATTACTTCACGTCTGATATGATCATCATCGCTAAGCTTGTAACCCTTTGCCGTGGGAATTAATTCATCATCTATTGCTTGGTAATATTCTTTTTCTGTTTTGTAATTCTGTGCGTAAATATTTTTTAGCTGGCTTATTGATGTAATTCCCATTGCGTAGAGATCTGTACCTGCATTTGTGCTGTATCCTTGAAAATTTCTGTAAAGTTTTTTTTCTGTAAGTGCTATAGACAAATCATCGTTGGGTTTGGCGAAGTGATCCATCCCAATAAAAACATAACCTGCATCTGTAAGCTGTTCGATGGATGATTTTAATATTTCCAACCTAACTTCAGGAGTAGGAAGATCTTCCTGATGAATTAATGCCATATGCTTTTTTAACCATGGAACGTAGGCAAAGTTAAATAATGCTATTCTATCCGGAGAAACATCAATAATTTTTTCAACAGTTTCTGCAAAGCTTTTAGCTGTTTGGAAAGGCAATCCGTATATCAAATCAAGGTTTATACTTTGATAACCGAGTTCTCTTACCCACTCAACGGCTTGTCGTGTAATATCTTCCGGCTGAATTCTGTTAATTGCTTTCTGAACTTTTTCGTTAAAATCCTGTACACCCATGCTTATTCTGTTAAAGTTGTTATTGCGCAATGCTTCAAGGTGTGCTTTTGTTAATTCACGCGGATCAATCTCGCAACTGTTCTCAGAGGTTTCACTAAACTCGAATGAATGACTGATATACGAAGCAAGTAAATTAATTTCATCCGGGTTTAAATGAGTTGGTGTTCCTCCGCCCCAATGGTGCTGTGCAACCTTCCTGTCGGGCAAAAGATATGTTCTTAAAAGATCAATTTCCTTTTGAACGTATTTTATGTATTCCTTTATACGATCGCGGTTTCTTGTTATAAGCATATTACATCCGCAGAAAAAGCAAAGTGTATCGCAATAAGGAAGATGAAAATAAAGCGATAGATCAGGGAGCCCTTCGCCGTAATTGGTTTTTACAATTTCATCCACATAGTCTTCATTTGTAAAGCTCTCATTAAAGTGAGGTGCAGTGGGATAACTTGTATAGCGTGGTCCCGGTTTATCGTACTTTTTAAACTTTTTTAAATCTATTTCAAACACTATTTACTCCTTTTTTCTTCCTCCATCAAAAAAACTTACATGTTTCAAAACTCACTAATGTCACTCTGAACATAGTGAGGAGGCTCACTATATAATCAACGAGATTCTTCATCCCTATGAATAGGGATTCAGAATGACAATTACTCAAATTTTAATAACCTTAGTACTAACATCGTTATCATGAAATGCCTGACTGTCTTCTTTCACAAAATCTACTAATGCTTTTGCATGCTCTGGTTTAATATCCGGTAAAATACCATGCCCAAGATTAAAGATATGTCCATTGCCTTCTCCGTATGATTGAAGAACTTTTTTTGCTTCTCGTCTAATAAAACCCGGTTCTGCATAAAGGACAGTTGGATCAAGATTGCCCTGTATTGCAACTTTATTTCCAATTTTATCTCTTGCCTTTGCAAGATCAATTGTCCAATCAATACCAATTACATCGGCACCACAGTCGGCAGTTGTTCTCATTCTGTAATGAACACCTTTGGGAAAATAGATGATTGGTTCATCGTTTCGTTTTATTTTTGAGATCACCTGGTTTACATACTTTAAAGCGAAGACAAGATAATCTCTTGGCGATAACATTCCCGCCCATGTATCGAATATTTGCACGGCATTCGCGCCGGCTTCAATCTGTGCAGAAAGATAATCCGCAACAGCATTGGTAAGTTTATTCAGTATTTTATGGGCAAGTTCAGGATTATTATAAATTAGTTTCTTTACATTTGAAAAAGTTTTACTGCCGTGACCTTCAACCATATAGGTAAGCAAAGTCCATGGCGCACCGCTAAAACCTATCAAGGGTACTCTTCCGCTAAGCTCTTTTTTTGTTAGTGAAATTGCATCGAGAACATACTTAAGATTTTCCTGTGCTGTTATCTGTTTTAAGTTCTCCGCATCCTTTTCGGTTCTTATAGGATGATCAAACACGGGTCCTTTTCCATCGAACATTTCCAAATGCATTCCCATCGCTTCGGGAATAACGAGTATATCGGAAAAAATAATTGCAGCATCTACACCTATTAAATCAACAGGCTGAATTGTAACTTCTGCAGCAAGTTCCGGTGTTTTACACATTGTTAAAAAGTCGTTGTTTGCTCTAACCGCTCTGTATTCAGGCAAATATCTCCCGGCTTGTCTCATAATCCAAATCGGGGTTCTTTCAACAGGTTGTTTTTTACAGGCTCTTAAAAAGAGGTCGTTTTGTAACTGTTCCAATAATATCTCCTTAACGTTTTAAGAATTATAGTAACCGATAATTTTTTTAATTAATCCATCAGTGGTGTACTCATCCGGCATTATATTAACTTTTACGCGTCTGTTTTCTATTGTGGCTTTTGTTGTTGGACCTATTGCCGCAACATCATATTTATTAAAATATTCAGCAGGATTAATAACATTTAATATCTGCAAAAAGTTTTCAAAGGTTGACGGACTTGTAAAAATAAAAAGATCGGGGTTGCTATATTTTAACTTTTCCAAATTACTTTTTAAGTGCTCTTTAGTTGGAAGAGAAACGTTGTAAACCGGAACCGATTTTATAATCGCACCAAGGTCTTTTAAACCACGCGGCAGTTCTTCTCTTCCAATAGCCGAACGCGGTATAAATACAAATTTATCTTTTAAATTGAATTTAGAAAGTTTTTCAATAACACCTTCCGAACTAAACTTTTCAGGAACAATGCTAACAGGAATATCATACCGGTTACAAATGGCGGAAGTTTTATTTCCAACAGCAACAACATTTATCTTTTCAAAATTGATATCAACATTTAATTCACGGCATCTTAAGCTGAACATCTCAACAGCATGAGCGGAAGTAAAAATTATAAAATCGATCTTATCAGGATTAATTACAACGGAATCAAAACTATCCCAACTTGACGGCGGTACAATTTCCAAAGTAGGAAATACAATTACATTTGCCCCAAATCTTGTTAATTTCGAAGCAGACTCTTTTGATTGTTCAATTGTTCTTGTTAGAACTATATTTTTATTTTTTAGCGGAAGAACAACATGGTTTTTAAAGCCGGAGTAAAGAGCATGAATTATAAACTCAAACAATCTCTCTCTCTCAATTATTTTCTGTTCCCTGTTTATCAAGCGATCGATATCCCTTTGAACAGTTCCATAAATACTTCCTAATATTGAATTAGCAGTGAACTCATCATCAACTTCTCTGAAAAGATTATCTTTTATTCCGTTCCTGATGATCCCCGCCAATTGCTCTTTGAGCTGGTCTTCAAGATTACGTAATTTATTACAAAGGTTACTTTCGGAATTCAGAGATTCCTTTTTGTACATCAAAAAGAAGTTCTGGTATTTCATCATGAACATATAAACATGTAAAATGAATGTACGAAGAGAATCAATACTGTTATGTTCCGATCTTATCTTTTCCGCCAGTGAATTAAGAAGGTTCTCCATTCTCAAACTCATAATTGAAAAATAGAGTTCCTCCTTTGATGTGAAATAATTGTAAACAGTTCCTTTTGCAACGCCTATCATTTTGGCAACATCTTCCATCATAACCTCGTGATAGCTCTTTTGCGAAAAGAGTTCGGCTGCTGCATCAAGAATGCGCTCTCTTTTAATCTGTTTTTTTGTCACTTTTTTTTCTTTTACCAGCATCATTTTTATTTTTATCTTATATTCCAATCGTTCAAAGCTAATACGTCTCCGTGAACCGGATCAATCAGCATTTCCTTTCCCCTTCCGCGGTAACCGAAATCTCCTTCAAATTCATGGATGGTTGATACAATGTACCACACATAAATTTGTCTTTCGGGATTCCAGATAAAACCAACTTGCCAATCTTTAATACCTTTTTCCAACCCGTATCTTTTAGCAATTGATATTGCACCTTCAGTGTCAATCTGCCAATTACAATCAGTGGGTTTTTCTTTACAATTTGGAATTCCGATAACATCTCTTTTTTTAACTACATTACCGATACTGTCAACAGTAAAAATAATTACTGTATTTACATAAGGTTTCTCCGGTAAGTAAAGGCGGTAAGCTATTTCGTAATATGGTGGAGCGTATTTTGTCCTTACAAAATCCGGAGTAATGTAGCTGCTAAAAAACTCCTCACCGGTTTTCGAGATGATAAACTCATTTGCTTTATTAAGCACATCAATCGGTACACTTGCCTCCTCCTTTTTGCCGCAGTTTGAACAACTGCAGGAATAAATTGCCCAGCTAATTACTAAAATTGTAATTCCGAACAACACAAATTTTAGAAATAGTTTCATGACCTCCTCGAGCTGTTATAGATTTCTTTTAAAACTGATTTTGCACCGGCTTTAAGTAATTCTTTTGCGAGTGATTTACCTAATAGCTCCGGTTTCTTTTTACTTCCCCGCATCCTTTTTCTAAAAGTTATGGTTCCGTCTAAAGAACCAACCATTGCATCAAGATAAAGTCCGTTCGGTTTTAGTTCAGCAAATGCTCCGATAGGAACCTGGCAGCCGCCTTCCAGAGTTTTAAGCAAAGATCTTTCTGCAAGCACTGCACTGTAAGTATCTTCGTGATGAATTTTTTGGAGCAGCTCATCAATAAATATATTATCTTTATGAATTTCTATTCCCAACGCACCTTGCCCAACGGCAGGCAGCATCAAATTGGTGGGGATGTAGGACGATATATACTTTTTCAATTTTAATCTTTCAACACCGGCTCTTGCTAATATTATTGCATCCCAATTGGATTTTAAAAATTTTTTTATTCGTGTCGGAACGTTTCCCCTAAGTTCTACGGTCGTTATATCAGGGCGAAGATGTAATAACTGACATTCCCTGCGTAATGAACCGGTGGCAACCGTTGCTCCTTCTTTAAGGTTTAAAATTGTAACTCCTTTTTTTCTTGCGATAAGTACATCTTCCGCACCGTGCCTTTTTGTAACGGCGGATAGTTTTAAGCCATCGGGTATTTGAGTTTGTAAATCTTTTAAACTGTGTACTGCAAGGTCAATCTTTTTTTCTAAAAGTTGTATCTCAAGTTCTTTTGTAAACAGACTTTTATCGCCAATTTTGGAAAGAGGGAAATTGAGAATCTTATCACCCATGGTTTTAATTATTTTAATATCAACAACAATGTTGCGGTTTTTTCTTTCCAGTTCTTTTTTAACAAAGTTTGCTTGCCAAAGTGCAAGGTCGCTTCCACGAGAGCCGATTACTACCTTTGTTTTTTTATTCATTATATGATTTTACTTTTTTTCTTTGTTGTTTTCAGGTTTATCAATTCCGAACAAGCTTTTTATTATTCCCATTTTTTCGGCAGACTCTTCCGCACCGGTTCCTCTCTCATTTATTTTTCTTAGTTCAATTGTTGGATGATGCAGTATTTTATTGATTATTCGCTTTGTTACCATTTCAAGTCTTTCTCTGTCTTCGGAAGAAAATTTATTTATGTTTTTTTCAACCTCTTCCGCTCGTATTTCATCAAAATGATCTCGTAAGCTTTTAATTGTTGGTGCCGATTTAAGAGAATTGTACCATTCAAAAAACGAATCGAGTTCTTCATCTATTATTTTTTCTACTTTAGGAATTTCTTCCTTTCGCTTTGTAACGTTTTGTTCTACAATAATATTAAGCGAATCGATGTCATGGTAAAAAACATATTCAATATTTTTTGTAGCGGGATCTATATCTCTCGGAACGGCGATATCCATAAGAACCATTGAAGCAAAACTTCTCTTTTTCATAGCAGCTTCAACATCGTTTCTCGTAATAATTATTCCTTCTGCACTCGTTGCACTGATTATGATATCAAACTTGTGAAGGTGATCATTAAAGGTATCAAATGGAAACACAGCAGTCTTCAAATCAGCCGCAAGTTTTTCTGCTTTTTCAAAAGTTCTATTGGTTAATGCAAGCCTACCTATACCTCTATCTCTTAAATGCTTTGCGGCAATCTCACCCGTTTCCCCGGTTCCAATAATTAGCGCTGATTTTTTAGAAAGATTAGAAAATATTTTTTCAATCAATTGAACCGATGCATAACTAATAGTAACTGCTCCTTCGCTAATTGCAGTTTCCGATATGGCACGCTTGCCAACCCTTATTGCCGAATCAAAAACTCTCCTCATTAATAATCCTACAAATTGCATTTCTTCGGCAATGTTAAATGCGTTTTTAACCTGCTTATAAATTTGATTATCCCCAATTAACATGGAATCAATTCCTGACGTAACAGAGAAAAGATGTTTAACAGAATCACGTGATATAAAAGTTTGAAAATTTTCGGGAGATGTGGTTATTGAACTCTTATATTCCATAATAAATTTTTGAAGCTCTAGATGAGTAGTTTGAGAATTGACTGGAATGCCGTATATCTCAGTTCGGTTGCAGGTTGAAAGCAGCAAACCTTCTTTAAGAAAATTGTCTTTAGCTTTTTTTATTAATTCGTGCACTTCATCATCGCTTAGATGAAGTGCTTCTCTAAGCTGAACTGGTGCGGTTTTGTGATTTATTGACACTGCTAATAGTTGCATTAAAAATTAATAGAATGAATGAAAACTACGTGATAAGAAATTTGTTAGTATCGTAGAAAATATTGCAATCACAAATCCTGTTATTGAAAGAAGAACAAGTTTTTTTCCACGCCACCTGGAGAAGATTTTTGTAAATATTCCAATTCCGTAAAGCAGCCAAACAAGAGCTGTACCTATTAGTTTGGGGTCTATAAATGAAAACTTTGGAAATGCCTGCGGCAGCCATATAACTCCGATTATTATCGCAATGGTTAGAAGAATAAAACCAAGCACTGCCGAATAAAAACTTAACTTCTCTAAAACTTCAAGATTCGGAAGACGGTTGAATATTAGACCAAAGCGGTTGTCCTTAAGATCTTTATACAATGTAAGATATAAAAAACCGTACACGGCAGAAATTGTGAACCCGGAATAACCCAACAAAGCATTGATGACATGAATACCAAGCAAATTGTTCTTTAAAACTTCTTTTACTTCAAACTGATCAACAATAAACATGGATGAAATCAGCTGGAATACAAAAGAGATGATAATAATAAATGGACCTGTTCCTCTTATATCAGTAATCAATTCTAAAAGGAAGTAAGAAAATGTTATTGAAAAAGCCAGAACGGTAAAAATCTCAAATACATTTGTTATGGGCGGGTGCTCAAACTCAAATGTTCTAATCATTAAATAAAATAAATGTATGAGTAAAGTGATGAAGATGAAAAGACGTTTTACATTAATAAATTTCTTTTCACCCCTCATAAAATCATAGAAATATACTGAAAATGTTCCCAGGTATAATATGGGAAGAAGAATGTTTAGAAAGTGTATAACAGGGAGCATTCTAATTTACCTTTTAAAAATGACTTGCCAGTCGAAAATTAAAAAATTAACCAACCAAAAGCAATATAAATTCTGACCAGCAAGTCATTTTAATGTCATTATCTGTGGATTAATTTCCTCCCAGGATTAGTGGCAAACCATCTTTACCAGATCCGATAATAATAACCTTAGTATTCGGAGAACTAGCCAACTTTTCAGTTGCTTCAATTCCTTTCCATTTTAGTAACATGTTGCTTATATTTACCGATACAATATCCTGAAAGTCTGCAATACCTCTGGCTTCAATTCTTTTTCTATCAGCTTCCTGCTCTTCTTTTTGCAGGATGAATGCCATTCTCTGAGCATCCTGTTCAGCTTGTAATTTCTCTTCGATAGATTGTGTTAAGCGCGCCGGAAGTTGTATTTGTCTTAATGGAGCCTGCTCTACAGTAATGCCTCTTGGACCAACTAATTTTCCCAGTTCGTCTAAAATTTCTCCGGCAAGCTTTTCACGGGAAGCAGTATAGAGAGCCTTTGCTTCGTAACGAGCCGTTACACCCCTTACAACGGAACGAAACTGCGGGACTAAAATAATTTCCGCGTACTCTGGTCCCACTGTTTTATAAATTTCATTTGCCATATCAGAATTTAACTTAAAAAGCAAACTTATTTCCAGATTAACACTTAGCCCCTCTTTAGATGGAACGGACATCATCTCTTTCAATTCCTGAGTTTTGATGCTCATCTTTTCAATCTTTGCCATAGGATTAACCAGGCTAACCCCGGGTTTCAAAGTTTCATCACTAACATTTCCCAGAAAGTCTATAACTCCGGTATGCCCAGCAGGAATAATAGTCCAGCATTGCGTAAGTGCAATTACCAGCGCAACAGCAATCCCTATTAAAGCAAAAGTTGCTTCCTGTTTGTTCCTCTTTTTTTTAGCATTTTTATGTACAAAAAATGCAACTACACCAGCGATTAATGCAATTATAAATAGCATAATACTACCTCTTCTAATTAATTTATAAAATGTATGAATTAAATTTACAGTAAAAAGTTTTCTGTTAAGGTTTAAATTATGTAAAAAAGATTAGAGATGCAGGAGGAAAAGTAAAGACGGCAGAAATAATCTACCGCTTTAAGAAGTTTACTTATATTCTTTTAAAAACCCCACAAATTCAATTCTGTGTGATTCTTCCATTCCTAGAAGTCGTATACATAAATCTTGTGTAACGTAATCTAAGCCGTCACATAATTTAATTATTTTGTTGTACTGCTTAATAGCACCATCCTCAGCAGTTATAACACCTTCTATAACAGAAACGACATCGGTAGTATCTTCTTTGGTTTGAAGAAATGACTGCACAGGTTTAAGATCTGCTGAGCCGGGAACAAGTCCGCCGAGTTCTTTAATACGTTTTGCTAATGATTGAGCGTGTCCTATCTCTTCAGTAACGTCCAGCGCCAGAGATTTTTTTATTTCTTCAGCCCTTACACCGTCAAGATTAATTGAGTTTGAAATGTAGTTTATTACTGTTTCAATTTCCATCCAGTAACTTTTAATCAGGTTTTCGATTATTTCTTTTCTCTTTTCCATTTTATTATTCCCTATTTTATTATTCTTTTGATGAGTTTGGGTTTAGTGGTCTTTTGTTTTGAAAATGTTATTGCGTTTAAAATTATTTCTTTCGCTGTGTTTATTTTATCCATCGATTGAGAATGAAGTACTGCAACAACACCTCCTTTTTTAATTTTGCCGCCTAATTTTATTTTAAAAACTATTCCTGCTTTCGGATCGATTTTATCCGTTTTAGTTTTTCTGCCGGCTCCGAGCTCAAGAGCAGCCATTCCTATTTGAAATGTATTGATCCCTTTAACATAACCGTCTTTGGTTGATTTTAATTTGGTTATGAATTTGGATTTTGGATATTTTTCAGGATGACGTATGAATTTTGTACTACCGCCTTGAAGCTCAACCATCTGAACAAATTTCTCGAAAGCTTTTCCATTGTTGATCTGTTCTTTTGCAATTTCAACACCTCTCTTTATCGAACCCGCTATGCCGCCGAGATAGATCATTGCGCCGGAAAGGTTTAAGCTTAAATCAAGCAGATCTCCTTTCTGTTCGCCACGCAATATCTTTATCGATTCATAAACCTCAAGCCAGTTGCCGATGTAATCTCCTAACGGTTGATTCATATCTGTAATGAAAGCGATTACTTTTTTGTTGAATGCCTTTGCAGTGCTTATAAGAGAGTTGGCAAGTTCGATTGCATCTTTTGTCTCTCTCATAAATGCACCACTGCCGGTTTTCACATCTAACACTAATCCGTCTATTCCTTCCGCAAGTTTTTTACTCATTATGCTGCCGGTAATTAAAGGAATGGATTCAACTGTTCCTGTAACATCGCGTAATGAATAAATCAGTTTATCTGCGGGAGCAATATCTTTTGTTTGCCCAATTAAAACAGCACCGCATTTTTTCAATACAGATTTATATTCCTTTAATGAAAGATCGGTTCTGAATCCGGGGATCGATTCGAGTTTATCTAGCGTTCCGCCAGTGTGCCCGAGTCCGCGTCCCGATATCATCGGCACGTTTACTCCTGCTGCAGCAACAATAGGCGCAAGTATCAACGATGTTTTATCTCCCACGCCGCCTGTTGAGTGTTTATCTATCTTTGGTCCTTTAATCGAAGAAAGATCGATCACCTTTCCACTGTGCAGCATTGCTTCGGTAAGATGTGATGTTTCTGCTTTTGTCATTCCTTTTAATAGTATCGCCATCAGCAGAGCAGAAAATTGATAATCAGGAGTTTTGCCTTTAGTGTATGAGTTGATAAGAAAAATTATTTCCTCTTTCGAAAGAGCTTTCCCGGTTCGTTTTTTTATTATTAATTCGACGGTGTTCATAATAGAAATTTACAAAGAATTAAAATCTTAATGAAGAAATGATCTGTAAATAATATTGATATAGCTATAAGCCACTCTTATTCAATTTAATTTGTTTACCCTTTTATTAATGATTAATTTTCGCCCTCAAAATTATTTAATGAAAAAGATCAAAATGAAATTTAAAAGAAGAACACACACTTGCGGAGAATTAAAACCAACAAACGCTGATGAAAAGGTTGTACTTAACGGCTGGGTTAATAGAAAACGTGATCTGGGGGGAGTTATTTTTATCGAATTACGAGACCGCTACGGAGTGACCCAGGTTATTATTGAACCTGAACATAATCCGGAAGCACACCAAATTGGAAAAGAATTAAGAAATGAATTTGTTGTTTCTATTGAGGGAACAGTAAGACAAAGACCGGATGATCAAATAAACAAAGATGTGACAACCGGCGAAATAGATGTTATTGTAGATAAGCTTGTTATTCTGAACGAAGCCGAAACACCTCCATTTTCTATCAAAGATGAAGTTGATGCATTTGAAGACTTGAGACTTAAGTACAGGTATCTCGATCTGCGCAGACCCGTTCTTCAAAAAACACTATTACTCCGCCATCGTATGTACCAGTTGGTAAGAAAATATTTTGATAAAAATTCCTTTGTTGAAATTGAAACGCCTGTCCTGATGAAAAGTACTCCCGAGGGCGCAAGAGATTATCTTGTGCCGAGCAGAATACACAAAGGCAAATTTTATGCTCTGCCACAATCTCCTCAAACTTACAAGCAACTGTTAATGGTATCCGGTTTCGACCGGTACTTTCAGATAGTTAAATGTTTTAGAGATGAAGATCAGCGTGCAGACCGCCAGCCGGAGTTTACCCAAATAGATGTTGAAATGTCTTTTGTCGATATCGATGATGTTTTTGAAATCGTTGAAGGGCTGATGAAAGTTTTATTTAAAGACATTTGGCAACTTGAACTCCAAACACCAATACAGCGCCTTACATTTGATGATGCGTTTGAAAAATACGGAACTGATAAACCAGACCTTCGTTTTGATTTAGAGTTACAAACATTAAATAGTGTATTTGAAAAATCGGGATTTAAAGTATTTAAAGATGCTGTTAACAACGGCGGAGTTGTTTCGGCATTAGTGGCGCCGGGTTGTGCCGCATACAGCAGAAACCAAATTGATAATCTTACAACGCATGTTAAAAAATTAGGCGCTAAAGGTTTGGTCTGGATGAAAGTAAATGAAAATGGAATCGATTCACCTGTTGCTAAGTTTCTCGCCGATGATGAAAAGCAAAATCTTATTAAATCTTTAAGCGCAAAGTCGGGCGACCTGATTTTAATACTTGCCGGTAAACGATTAAAAACTCTAAATCAAATGGGCGGGCTAAGAATAGAAATGGCAAAACGGTTGGAACTTCTTAACCCGGATTCAAAACCAAAACTATTATGGGTAACTGATTTCCCGTTACTGGAATGGGATGAAGAAACAAATAGGTTTTATGCTATGCATCACCCCTTTACTTCACCCCGATTAGAAGATGTTGAACTGCTTGATACCGATCCCGGTAAATTAAAAGCAAGAGCTTACGATCTTGTATTAAACGGGCACGAAATAGCAGGCGGAAGTATAAGAATTCATAGCTCGGAATTACAGGCAAAGATGTTTAAAGTATTGGGTATTTCAAAAGGGGAAGCAGAGAAGAAGTTTGGTTTTCTGATGAATGCTTTTAAGTATGGTGCTCCGCCGCACGGAGGAATTGCTTTCGGTTTTGATAGAATGGTTATGATCTTTGCCGGAGAGACATCAATACGGGATACGATTGCATTTCCCAAAACAACAAGCGCAGTCTCTTTGATGGATGATTCGCCTTCGGAAGTAAGTGAAGAGCAGTTGAAGGAACTTCATATCAGAATAAGAGAAGAATAGATTTCGTTTATCTTCTATAGAGAATTAAGCACTCTTGCATTTTACTACTTGTACCAAAGTTTTGCTAAAAGTCTTTTTTAGTAAACACATTATAATGTAAATATAAAAACCAACATACATCTTCCTAGTCGGGTTGCTTTACTAAGATTCTAATAACAGTTTAATTCAAAATTCCATATTACAATCGCAGGGCTAGACACTTCTTTTTTTTGATTGCAAATCTGGAAGGGGAGCGGGCTCTTAATAAATATCCGTGATTAAAGATTATGTTTTCTTAATAGGCAGTTCATTTTCTATAGAAGGTATGATGCCATACTAATAAAATCTGGTTGGGGTGTAATCCAGCATTTAGTTCAACCCGACAATTCACATTTACATTAATGTGGTTAAAAATACATACTACAACGGCGATCTGCTTGTGAGGTTAGTTTTTTTTGAAGAAAGTTTAAACCTTACTCATGTTCAACTATTAAGTAAATTATTCATTATTCATCCGCAAAAACTTTCTAAAAAGAAGTCATTTTCAAATAACCATTTAAATTTTACCAATAAATAGTAATTATTTCCTTTGTTTTGTTAATTACAATCCACTTAAAAATTGATTTTAACTTCATGGAAAAAATTGCTCAGAAAAAGTTGGCACATTTTTTATACTACCCAAAATCTATAGCTGTTTATTTAAAAAACAATGCAAAATCTAAAAAAATAAATAACTTTTCGCCTTGAGATAACGCTTTTCATGAGAAAAAGTTACCTGTAATACTTACAACAGCAACAATTTCTTTACGAAATAATAACAAATCGAGCTATTCTGCTGTACTTGCTTATTGGCATATTTTTAGAATATCTCGACGCCAATAATAAAATAAGAAAGGCTGTTTAATTTGGGTCAGCAGCAGTTATTGTTAGTTCTGTTAGGCATAGTAGTCGTTGGAGTTGCTATTGTTGTAGCAATAAACCTTTTCAGAGGAAATGCCATAGACAGAAAAAGAGAAATACTGATAAACGAAAGCCATAACATTGGTTCAATTGCAATAGCATTTTATAAAAAACCGAGAATGATGGGTGGAGGAGGTAAAAGATTTACCGGTTGGACTATCCCCTCATCGTTGGTAGCAACAGTAAACGGATCTTATACTGCTCAGGTTTCTCCGGATAATATAGTAATAATTGGCACGGGAACTGAAGTAGTAACTGACAATGATTCGATAAAGGTTCAAACAGTAGTAACAGCAGATGCAATAAATTCAATAATAATTAACTAAGCTCTTAATCTTCTTAATAAGTAGTTAAATTAATTAAATAATCCTTCAAACAAACATAGGAGTAATAAAATGGGTCAGCAACAACTTCTCTTAATCGTTCTTGGTGTTATCGTAGTTGGTATCGCAGTTGTAGTAGGTATTAACTTGTTTAATGCCAGTGCTGAAGAAGCAAACAAAGACGGTATCGTATCAGACTGTACAAATCTTGGTGCAATGGCACAGCAGTATTACAAAAAACCAGGATCAATGGGCGGTGGCGGAAATAGCTTTGTAGGTTGGGTAATTCCTACAGGTTTAGATTCTACAGCCAACGGTACATATGTAGCAAGCGGGCTTAGCCTCACAAATGCAACAATTACCGGGACACCTTTTTCTGGTACCAGTTATGGTTGGACAGTTACAACAACAGTGAGTGGATCAACAATTTCTACGGTTATAAACTAAACTTAGTAGGTACGATCCTATTTTGGGCTGTAAAAGTAATTTTTACAGCCCTTTCTTTTTTTAAAAGAATTTTTTGACCTCTTCTTATAAAATAATTTTAGTTGCACAAAAGATAACCACAAAAATTTCGGAACCATATTTGATATAGAGTAACAACGTTTAATAATTAAAGAGAAAAAACGATGGTTGAGTTTAAATTTACCGCACAACGACTTAATGGTCAAAACATTTCAGGTACTTTGTCTGCGGTTTCTGCCTCAGAGGGAAAAAAGAAAATACAGAAGTTGGCAGAAAAGAATAAACTTAAGCTGAACACAATTCAGAAAAAATCCACTTACCTTTATAAGGTAAGAAAAGGTAATGAAAAACCGATAAGGGGTGATCAAAAAGCTTTTAGTAAAAAGGAAGTGGAAGAAGCACTTAGCCGGCTGGGGTACAAAGTTTTATCAGTAAATAAAAAACTTCTGGATTTTCAGAGGAAACCCCCAATCGCTGAGATAGTAACTTTTGTAAAAATAAGTGCCGAACTACTTGATCAGAAATTAGCTTACAGCGAAGTTTTAACTCTTCTTATTAATGACACACCAAATCCCGCTTTAAAAAGCACTTTAAAAGAAATTAATAATGATTTGAAAAAAGGAGCAGACAGTGAGGTCACCTTTCAAAAATACCAGGGAATATTTGGCAAGTTTACCGCTTATATGCTCGGGCTTGCTTCCAAAAGCGGAAACATGGCTGAGATTTATCTCGCTACTGCAAAGTTCCTCGAAAGAAGGCAGGAATTCAGGAAAAGTTTGCGCAGTGCATTAATAACACCGGCGGTAACAATGTTTGTTTTATTCGGTGCAGTTATGTTTTATGTTGGATACATCTTTCCGGAAACCGCAAAACTTTTTATTAGGTTCGGTATTGAACTTCCACCAATGACCGCATTCACACTTACGTTTAGTGATTTTTTAATCGAAAATCCCCTACTTATTACAGCCGTAATGTTTCTACCCCCCATCGCGATGGTACTTTACGGAAAAACAAAAAAAGGCAGGTTGTTGTATGATAGATACATTTTGAAGTTGCCTGTTATTGGCTCTCTGATTCATAAAACACTTATCGAAGTTTTCTGCCGTGTATTTTATACTCTTTATCATGGTTCTGCTGATAGTATAGAGCCGATAAGAATAGCTTCAGAAGCAGCAGGCAATATATATTTTGAGAGCAGGATAAAACAAATAGCTATACCCTTGATGCTTAAGAAGGGAGTTGGAATGACAGAAGCATTCGAGGCGTCCGGGGTGTTTACCGAGACAGCATTATCAAGATTTCATTCCGGTGAAGAATCCGGAACAATTAAAAACACAGCTTTAATGTTGGCTAATTATTATGAGAGCGAGACAGTCTATCGTTTAAAGAACCTGATTGAAATTATCCAGGTTATAATTGCAATGGTAATAATGGTCGTTATGATTGCGCTCACTTTAGTATCAGCCGAGACTGCAACTGTAAGACCTAAAAGTCCGGGTGTAGGTAGCACTACAATTGAAGTGGAGAGAAATATCGGATGATCGACACAAATCTTGAAATGACGGATAAAATCGGTTATCTGCTATTTAAAAAAGGTATAATCGATTCAGCTATTCTCGAAAAGGCATTGCTTGCTAAAGCAAATGATAATCATAAGATAAAAAGAAATCTTGCACAAATACTTGTAGAGGATTTTAATTTTGATCACGACAGGATATTCAGGGAAGTAGCTATTCTCTACGCTTTTCGCGAGCTGGAAACAAAGCCCGAAGAAATCCCCGAAGAACGTATTGAATCAATAAAGAATATGATAGATCAGGCGGATGAATCGCTAAAAGAGTTGATGATAAATCACCATGTTATTCCTTTTATGTATGATGAAAGAATAAAGGATAAGCTTATACTCGCGTCTATCGATCCTACTGACAGGTATATACCACGTATAGCATTTGGACTGAATGCTAAAAAGTATGAAGTAATATTTATAAAAAAATCAGATTACGAAAAGCTTATTAAAATAATTCTTCCGCCCGAAAACGAATTTTTAAAGGCAATGGAGGAAGATGAAGATCTTTTCCACGTGGAAGAATCTGATGAAAATGTTGTTGATGAAGAAGAACTCGATTCGGAAATAAATAGAAGCGCTTTAATAAATCTGATTGAAGGCGCTTTGATAGAAGCTGTTAGAAAAGGTGCAAGCGATATCCATTTTATCCCCTGCTCGGGAAAAAAAACTGAAATATATATGAGAGTTGATGGTGCTTTACAATTATGGCATGTACAGGAAAGCACTTTACCGGAAGCTGTAGTGGCAGTAGTTAAGGATCGTGGAAAGGGAATGGATAGGTTTGAAAGAGAAATGGGTCAGGATGGGTTTATACAACGCGAGATAGATCACCACATAATTAGGTTCAGAGTATCAGTTCTACCGGTAGTAGGCACAGAAATAAAAAATAAATTTGAAAGTGTTGTAATACGTATTTTAGACGATAGAAATGTTATCAGAGACCTTGAAAAATTAGGTTTAACTGGATATGCAAAAAAAGCATTTGTAAAAGCTATCAACCAGCCGCAAGGAATGGTAATATTAACCGGACCAACAGGTAGCGGTAAAAGTACAACGCTTGTTGCCGCACTTTATCAGGTGATTACTCCCGAAGTTAATGTTCTTACCGTTGAAGATCCGGTTGAATATGTTATTGAAGGAGCCCGCCAGCTTAAGATTGGCCGCAAAATGAATTTTGAAATGGCAATCAGGTCAATTCTTAGGCATGATCCGGATATTGTTTTAGTGGGTGAGATGAGAGACAAAGAAACTGCTGAAACTGCAATTAAACTTGCAAATACAGGGCATTTAACATTTTCAACTCTTCATACTAATGATGCCCCCAGTGCAGTTGCACGTCTTTATAAAATGGGAATAGAACCTTTTTTGATAGCTTATGCAATTAATCTCATAGTGGCACAGAGGTTGATTAGAACGTTTTGTAGTAAATGTAAAAAGAGATTAAGTAATTTTGACGAATCATTGATGAGCGCAGCCGGATTAGATATAGCAGAATGGAGAAACCACACTGTTTATAAGCCGGTAGGCTGTGATGAATGCAGCGGCTCCGGCTATAAAGGAAGAATGGCAATACACGAAGCTCTTTACTTTACAAAAGAAATCCGTCAGCTAATCGTCAAATCTGGCGTCGAAGTTGACGAAGAGAGCATAAGAATTCAGGCAAAAAAAGATGGATCTTATAATCTAAGGGATTCCGGACTTGCAAAAGTAAAGCTTGGCTTAACATCAATTGAAGAGGTTCTTTCTTCAACATCAGATGAGTAAATCAGTTGGTAGAATTGTTTTCTTTACTTAGGGTTAGGTTAATCAATTAAAAATATATATATGTAATAACAGTCTAAATAGTTCAAATAAAAGAAATTAAATATATTTATTAAAGTGATACTTTTACAAAATTTTTTTTTATATTATATATATTGAAGTTAACGATAATAGGATACAAACAAATTAGGTAGATTATTACAGTGTTTGAAAGCCCCATTGCAACCGCAACTGAAGAAAAAGGAATTCTTGAGAATTTTATAAGTACAATTCCCGAATCGATTTTTGGCCCCGATAGAGTTAGATTTATTGTGGAAAACGCCATTAAATTAGATGAACAGGATAAAATAGTACTTAGAAATTATGTAAATAAAATTCTTACATATATGATTGAAAACGATGCTTCGGATATTGAAATTGGCGGGCACGGTAATGAAGGTTATATATGGATGAGAATTCATGGAAAAAAGGAAAGAGTTAAAGAGTTACAACAATTTAGTGAAGATGAAGCCGCATTAATAATTATTAATCTTTTTAACGAAAATCAAAAAGAACATCTGCTAAAAAACAGAAACCTCGATTTTAGTTATACCTACTTTTACGAAACCAGGAAACTTAATGTACGATTCAGAGCCGACGCCTATTTTGATCTTGATACATTAGCCATGAATATGCGACTGATAAACCTGTTTATTCGTCCATTGGCATCATTAGAGTTTCATCCGCTAACAATAAGATCATTCAGTCATAATTATATAAAGTTTGGTTTAACAATAATTACAGGAATAACCGGTTCAGGCAAATCATCTACCTTAGATTCTATAATCGATCATCATAATAAATTCGATCCCGCACATATAATTATTATAGCATCTCCAGTAGAGTATGTTCATACATCGAATATTTCTCTTATAAAACATAGGGAGATAGGTCGTGATGTTCTTTCATTCAAAGATGGAATAGTTCAGGCATTACGGCAGGATCCTGATATCATTGTTGTGGGTGAGATGCGCGACCCCGAGACTATAATGGCAGCACTTGAAGTAACCGATACAGGTCATAAAGTATTTTCCACGTTACACACTTCCTCTGCAACTGAATCGCTGGATAGAATAATTGCTGAGGTTCATCCAATAGAGCAGGAACGTGTACGAAACCGTTTGGCTGATGTGCTTATTTCGGTAGTATCCCAAAAACTGGTTCCTACATTAGAGGGTAAAAGAGTACTTGCTAAAGAGGTGCTTATAGTTACACCGAGCGTAAGGGCAGCTATTAAAAACAATAACACAAGCGAAATATATATGATGATCAACCAAGGCAGTGCACAGGGAATGATAACTATGGAACAGGATCTTAAAAGACTTTATATGCAGAAAAAGATCTCACTGGAAACTGCAATTACATACGCAAATAATAAAACAAGAATACAACAAATATTATTAGTAAAATGAAACCATTAGTCTGCATATACTGTGAAGGAAACGACACAAAACTTGCTGTAGTCGGTAAAGATAAAGATTCCGATAAAGTAAAAGTATTCAGAACTGCCTCGGTTAGTATTACGCCTTCAGCTGTTGATATTGAAGCCGGAGCCACTGGAATTAGTTTGGATGACGGACTTCAACTTGAAGGATTGGAAGGGGAATCAACCACAATTGAAAGTAATGTTGAAGATTCCAGTATTGATGAAATTCAAAAAGTGCTTTCGGGACTTAACTTATCCCAGTATTCTTTTATTCCCGCATTAACAGAGCCATCTATTTATTACCATCTGTACGAAGGTTCGAGATCGAGCAAACCTGCAAAACTAAAGCAAGCTATTATTGATGAAATACTTGAAACAAAAAATGTATCGGTTGAGAAAGATAGTATTGATTTTACTGAACTATCCGATAAGTCTCTGCTTTCAGTATTTCTAGTTGGGGAAGTTGCCTGCATAAACCTTATTAATTCAGTTGCGGCTAAAAATGGTAAAAGATTTTACAGTGTGCCAACAGTTAAAAGTTCCGATATTTCTCTGGCTTATTATGTTGCTAAGAAAAAGAAATTCTTCCCCGACGACCATTCCCTTATTGTTTACATAGGAAAAGAATACAGCAAATTAATCTTTCTGCAGGGTAGAAGATTAAAACACATCGGAACTACACTTGATATTGGTGTTTCAAACCTCCATACGTATGATGTTTACTTCTCAAAAATTCTTCTTGAAATGGAGAACGGAGGAATACCATCATTAGATAATATTATTGTTTGTGGTGAAGACGATTCCGAAAACCTAATTCTTTCCTTCTACGGAACATTTCCTGAAGCAAATGTTAGCCGGCTTGAATTTGATGACCTGGATTTAACCGATATTGATGAAGAAACCAAAGAAAGATTTTCTGCATTCAGCATTCTAATTGCTACAGCTGTAGATTATTACGATGAGCTCAGCGGACTGCATGAAGGTATAAATCTCCTTCCTAAATCAGTTAGTGAAGAACAGAAATTTTTTCAATTCTCCTGGCAAAGTTATGCAATTCTTCCCTTGCTTTTTGTTGTCGGCTTTTTAATAACACAAGAGGTATTAGAAAACAGCAGCACACTTTCTAAACTTGATGCCGAAATTACAGAAAAAACTTTACTTATGAGACAAAACCAGGAAACACTTGGCAAAATAGCGCAACTGGAAGGGAAGATCAGCAGTTTCGACCAGACACAAGCAATATTAGATTCGGCTACTGCGGGTACAGGCGTTTGGAATGAGATTCTTAGGGACATTTCCAAGTTTACCAGCAAGAAAAAAAGTATCTGGTTGTCAAAACTTTCAAGAAGAGACCAGCAAACTGTAATTGCCGAAGGATATTCACTCTCTCGATATGCATTAACTGATTTTGCTTATTCGATTGAACAGGCAACGTTAAACAGTATGCTATATGAATCGTTGAGAGACCGGAATGCATATAAGTTCAACCTAACTTTTAATATATCAACTTATCCAAAAGAAAATGAATAAGAAATTAAGAAGCACATTAAGTTTATTAGGGTTGCTGCTGCTTATAGTATTAATTGGTGGAATTTACATTTTTATGTTTCAGCGAAGTGATCTAAATGATAAGAAGGAAAAGCTGAACGAGATGAATGCAAACTCATACGATCCCGTTGAACTTGCCGCAAGATATGAACAGCTAAAGGTGAGGTCTGCAATTTTAGATTCGGTTCTGCAAAGCAGAAAATTTAACATTCCCAAAGATCTTTCTTCAATTAAGTTTTTTAACTTTATAAATAATGTTGTTTCCAATTTTTCGGAACATACACAGGTTAACATTGAGTTTCAGAAAAGAGAACAGCAGAAAGATTTTTTCTTTTATGAATACAAACTTACCGGCAGCGGATTCTACAACGAAGTTTTCCGGCTTATTTATTCTATAGAGCAAAGCAAGGAACTTAAAAAAATCACTACGCTGAATATTAGTAATATGATCAAAACAGATGAAGAAGGAATTCCTTTGTTTCTGATAAGTTTTGAGATGAACTCACAAGTATATTTTTCTAATGACAGTAGATTTGCTCCCGAAGAACTTGTCGAAAATGACCTTAGAACTGGTCCGATTTATGATGCTTTCTATCCGCTGATAAGGAATGAGATTCCCCCGAATGTTGACGAATTACTTGATGTTCAAGGCAGCAAACTTCTTGCGCTCATTCCCGAAGGTGCCTTTATCGCTGATACACATGGTAACACATATCTCGTTTGGGAAGGTGAACAGGTTTACCTCGGTTACCTAACCCAGATAGATTACGAAGAAAACACTGTGAATTTTATTCTTAATAAAGGCGGAATAATTGAAAAGATAACTCTTGAACTGGATCGAGAAAATTAATAAAAACTGATTGAGAGAAATATTATGAAAACAATTGTAACATACTTTATTCTATCTCTTTTTCTGGTACTGCAAATCTTCCCGCAAAAATACTGGGAGCGAAGATTTAAGGATTATACAAATCCAGATGAACTTGTAACAATGTCCGAGTCACTTCCTTTCAATCAGGCAGTTGAACTTTTAAGCAAGGTTAGTGAAAGCATTACGGGCAAAAGAATTGTAAGTACTATTGAAAAGACAGATCCGATTGGTGTTGAAATAGTTAATATGCCGTACGATAAAGCCCTGCTTATTATTGTGCAATATGCTAATCTCATCTTTGATGAAAAGCAGGATATCATTGTTATTAAAAGCAAGAAAGTTGATGAACAGCGTTCGGTAGATACCTATGCGTCGGTGGATTCAAGAGAGGTGAAAATATCGGCAGTATTTTTTGAAATGGATGTTCAAAAATCTAAAAAGATAGGAATTGATTGGAATATTTTACTTAGTGGCGAAAGTATAGATTTAGCCGGTTTGTTAAGATCAGAGTCCAGCAGCGAAACGGGTGAAGAAGGAGGCGGAGGTTCGACCCAAAGCGGCTTACAATCCGAGTTTAATTTGGGTATTGCTTCAGATTTTTCCATAGGTAGTTTTTTTGGTCAGGCAACTGCACTTTTTAGGTTTTTTGAAGACGAAGGTTTGGGCGAAATTATTTCGAGTCCAAGTATTATTGTAAGAGATAAAAGTAAAGGCAGCATTCAGGTTGGTTCCGATTTTTCTGTAAGAACTAGAGACTTTGCAGGCAATACCGTTGAAAAATTCTTCCCGACAGGAACAATTATAGAGGTTACACCTTACATTCATAATGAAGAAGGATTGGATTATATTTTACTTGATATTCTTGTAGAAAGAAGTTCCTTCTCTCAAAACGAAACCACAACAGAAATTAGAAAGACGAACGCAACTACACAGGTAATAATGCTTGATGGAGAAGAAACCGTAATAGGCGGATTGTTTGTTAACGAAGAAGTAAAAGTACGAAACGGTATTCCGTTTCTTAAAGACCTTCCGTGGTGGGTATTTGGTATAAGGTATCTTACAGGAAGTGATGAAACAATTATCAGGAAAAAAGAACTCATCATCTTACTTAAAGCTGAATTAGTACCTACACTGAAAGAAAGATTCGCTCATCCGAATACAAAGAATGTTATTAAAACTCAGATCGAAAGAGACCGGGAGCGAATTAAATATTACAAAACAGATGGAATTTCCAATAAGGAATATAATTAATTATGGAATCTATTTTAATTGTTGATGATGACGTTAACATTTGCACTATGCTATCGGAAGAGTTAACGGAAATTGGATACGACACATATTTTCTTACAAGTGGCCAAGGTGTTTTGGAATATGTTCAAAACAACCAGGTCGATCTGATTCTGCTCGATCTTAAAATGCCCAGTAAGAATGGATTCGAAGTTTTGCAGGAACTTCATTACAATAACCTCAACATTAGGGTTATAGTGCTTACTGCATATGCTGATGTTCAAAGTGCAATTGAAGCGGCAAATTTGGGAGCCAGCGATTTTATAAGTAAACCATATGATTTTGATGAGCTATTAATAACAATTCGTAAAACAGTTCAGCGAGAAGTATAGTGTATGAAAATCAGTTTAAGAATTATACTCATAAATTTTGTGGTGGTTGTACTGGTAATGGGCGTTACAGCAATTGCTTTCTATTCTATAATGTACAAAACGCTTACTTCTCAAAAATCGAAAGGACTGATTACTTCTGCAAATAATTTTGCCTACGCTTACCACAAAACGCTTCTTAATTCCGAAGATGAATTTATAGGGCTGACCTCCGAAAATATTGATAATATTTTCAGGTATAGAAACCTAAGAACAAACAATCTGGATTTCGTTCTTGAAGCTCAACGGAATGGCAAAAAAAGAATTATTAGAAAATCATATACTTCCGATGTAAACATTCCTAAAAAACCTTTTACGCTGGATAGGTTTTTAGAACATAATCCTTATGCGATCATCTCAGAAGCAAAAGATTCTGAAAGAGTAATTTATTATGGTTTAATTTTAGATGAAGAACTGCTAAATGAGTTGGCCGGAAAAATCAGTGCCGATGTTGCTGTTATCTGGAACGATATTCCCGCATACTTTTCGAACTCTGCAGTAAATAAAAATCACATTTATATTCTTGCTCAAGCAGGTAAGTATTTAAATGGGAAAAAGAATTTTGAAATTTACACACAGGGCATAGAATCGAACGATATACTTGCAACACTATACAAACCAGCTACCGATCATCAGCATAACAAAGAAATCTCCTTTCTGATGTTTACACAAATGGGCGAAGCTGCCGAGTTGCGTTCAACTCTGAGAGATCTTTTTATAACAATTGGAATAACAGGAATTGCACTCTCGCTGATACTCACGTTTCTTTTTACAGGAAAACTGAGAAAGCAAATAATAGATTTAAGCAATGCCACAGAAAAAACTAAATTAGGAGATTTTCAAAACAAAATCACCATACGCAGTAAGGATGAAATAGGAAAACTGGGGCAGGCATTTAATTTAATGTTAGACGAACTTGCTAAAAATCAAAAAGCAAAAAAAGAGTATTCAGAATTTATAACGTTAATTAATCAAAACCCGTCACTGAATGAGATATCTGAAGCAGCGCTTAATAAAATAATAAGCACATGTGGATTTGTTGTTGGTGCTCTCTATTCTGTTGAAGATGATGAACTGCGGCTATTGAGTGCATATGGATTTGAAAAAGCAAAAAGCGTTAAAAAAGAAAATTTTGGTTTCTCCGATCGTGTTGTTCAAAGCAAAGAGATTGTTGAAATTGTTTCGGAAGATGAGCTGCCGGTTGTTTCCGTTGGACTTGTGAATTTTAAGTTGAAGTACCTTTTATTAGTGCCGGTAATCTATAACAACAAAGTAATTTCGGTGCTCGAGCTTGGTTCGGTAAACAAACCCACTGAAGAAGCAAGAGAGTACCTGGAGAAGATAAAAGATCAGCTTGCTATTGGTCTTACTAATGCAAAAGCATTGGTGCAGCTTGAGGATTTCGTTGGAGAGCTTAAAAAACTTAATGATGATTATTACAAACAAAATGTGAAAATTAAAAAACAGAACGATTCCCTGGTTAAACTTCATCAGGAATTAAAAGAGCAGGCAGGAGAACTCGAAATTCAGAAACAGAAAGCTGTTGAATCCACCAAGTTAAAATCTCAGTTTCTTGCAAGTATGTCGCACGAACTCCGCACACCGATGAATTCAATATTAGGGCTTACAGAACTGATTATAGAAAAAGCAGATTTAAATGAGAAAAATCAGGAACGGCTGGGCGTGGTGCTTAACAGCGGACGAAGATTAATGACATTAATAAATGATATCCTCGATCTCTCTAAAATTGAAGCGGGAAAAATGGAAATCAGAACAGAAGAAGTGCTGCTTGAAGAACTGATTGGTGAAGTATCAAATTCCATTTCCCCGTTGGTTATGAATAAAGGGATTGAATTTAATATTGAACGTGAGATTAACACAAGAATTGTAATTCACACAGATAGGGGAAGGCTTGTTCAGGTTTTAATTAACTTATTAGGCAATGCAACTAAGTTTACAGAGAAAGGCGAGGTAAAATTAAAAATTTCAAGTTCGGATGAGAGGCTTGTATTTGATGTAATCGATACCGGTATCGGAATTTCAGAAGAAGATCAGAAAGTTGTGTTTGAAGAGTTCCGGCAGGCGGATGGATCATCCTCCAGAAAATATGGAGGAACGGGTCTTGGATTATCTATATGCAAAAAGATTGCTGATCTGCTCGGCGGCAATCTTTCTTTAATAAGCAAGATGGGATACGGTTCAACTTTTACTTTTAAGATCCCGCTTAAATATGTTTCATCAAATAAAAAAGAAATATCAGATCATATTGATGTTTCTACTCTTATTAAAAACAGAAGGCATCCCATTCTTATAATTGATGATAACAAGGAAGTTCGTTATACCATCGGGCAGTATCTTACATCCAGGGGTTATGAAGTTATTTTTGCCGAGGATGGTGACAAGGGAATTCAAATGGCAATTGATAAACAACCCTTTGCAATTACTTTGGATATAATGATGCCTAAAAAAGATGGATGGAGCGTTTTAAAAGAGCTTAAAGAAAATGAAGTGACAAAAGATATTCCTGTAATAGTTATTTCAATTAATGGTGATAAGCAAATTGGTTATGGTGTAAGTGCATTTGAGTATTTCATTAAGCCTATCTCTGCAGATAAATTATTATCTGTAATTTCACGCCTGGAAAGTTTAGCAAAGAAAAGGATACAGAAAATTGTACTTGTTGATGATGATGAATTTGAGTTTGAAAAATTTAAAAGTGAGTTTAAGGATGAGCAAATCTCGATTGAGTATATAAAAGACAGTGAGTTTGCTTTTAACAAAATTGCAGAGGTTCAGCCGGATCTTATAATACTTGATTTAATGATGCCTAAAGTTGACGGGATAACACTATCTTACAAATTAAAATCGGATATAAGAACCAAACATATTCCAATATTAATCAGTACTGCAAAAGATTTAAGTGAAGATGAACGAAAATCTCTAAACAATATTGTTGAAGATATTGCGGTTAAATCAAAGGGGCATCCGCTTGATGTATTAAAAGTTGTGCGAGATAGGATTGAACTGCACGAACAAAGACCGAAAGTAATTTCCGCCGGCGATAATGAACAGGAAATTAATAGCACAGAAGAATCTATCGAAATAGAAGAGACAAAAGAATATATGGGAGAAGTACTTATTGTTGATGATGATCCCGATACATTATTTACCATTGATGAAATGGTGAAAGATTGTAATTGTAAAACTATTCTTGCAAAGAATGGAATCGAGTGTATGGAAGTTTTAAAACACTCAACTCCCGATTTAATTCTGCTTGATATTATGATGCCCGAAATGGATGGGTTTGAAACCATTAAAAGCATTCGGAAGGATGAAAAAGTAAAAGACATTCCGGTATTTGCGGTTACTGCAAGAGCGATGGCAAATGATAAAGATATTATCTTAAAACATGGATTTAACGATTACATACCCAAACCGGTCAAATCGACAATAATTACATTTAAGATTAATCAAGTATTCAAAAAAAATAGGTGCGTGAGCCAATGAAAAGAATTCTTGTAATTGATGATTTACCTGAAAATGTGTTTATGCTGCAGGAACGGCTTGAACACGAAGGTTATGAAGCGTTAACTGCTTACGATGGTAAAAGCGGAATAGAAAAAGCCATAACTGAAATACCGGATCTTATTCTGCTGGATGTGATGATGCCCGATATCAATGGGTTTGAAGTTTGTAAAACACTTGTTAACGATAGCAGAACATCTGCTATTCCCATTATTCTTGTTACTGCCAAAACCGGTGCTGAAGATACAAAAGAAGGGCTTGATGCCGGGGCATATGATTACATTAAAAAACCATTCAATAAAGTTGAACTGCTTGCGAGAGTTAAATCTGCACTTAAACTTTCCGAAGCAAACAAACTATTGGTAGAAGTAGAAAAGCGGAACACATTTTTTGCAACAGTCGTTACTGCCAATCATAAAATAAAGCAGCCGCTTACTCTCTTAAGCTTATCTTCAGCAGCTATAAAAAGAGAGTTGAAAAAAGATGAAATCTCAAAAGACACCTTGCTGGGTAAACTCAAATATATCGATATAGCAGTAAAAGAAATTACTGATGTTCTTGACCAATTGAACGCAATTAAAGAACCGGTTTTATCCGATTATACAAAAAATATAAAGATGATTAAAGTTGAAGCAGACGATGCGGGCTAAATAACGCTTTGAATAGTTTCTAACATTGTTTCGAAAACATATGGCTTTTGTACCCAGCTTTTAATTTTATACTTGTCCATTATTTCATCAGCATCAAAATCGGTAGTTCCCGAAGAAAGTATCACCGGTATATCGAAATTTAATTTCCTTATCTTCTCAATTGTTTCTAATCCATTCATCTCCGGCATATTATAATCTATTATTAAAAGGTCAACCTTTATTTCTTCAGTTAAAACTCTTAATGCTTCTTTGCCCGAAGAAACTTTGATTACATTATAATCATTTGATTCAAGTAGTTCTGCCAATAAGTCACTCAGCATTTCTTCGTCGTCTGCAAGAAGAATTATTTTATCGGGCGATGATGGTTTCTTTTCTTTTTGCGGTTCGAAAGCCGGAATGTAAACATCAAACCGAGTACCAGCACCAACCTTGCTTGTAACCTCAAGCATACCTTTATGTGCTTTAATTATTCCGTACGAAACATACAGCCCCAGCCCGGAAACCGTCTCTTTGTCTTTCGTTGAAAAATAAGGATCGAAAATTTTCTGTAAATCTTTTTCTTCAATTCCAGAACCGTCATCCTTAATAGTAAAAAGAACATAATTACCCTTATTAAGCCAAGGATGATTTATGATGTCCTTTTTTTTGATGGAAATATTTTTTGCCGAAAGTGTTATTGTTCCCTTCCCTTCTATTGCCTCTTTTGCATTTATGCAAAGGTTTAACAATACCTGGTAAACTTCTGTGCTGTTGCCTAAAATATCGTGCAGGTTTTCATCGACGTGTTCAATATATTTAATAGTGCCGGGGAATGTTTGTGTAACAACTTTTGAAATTTCATTTATTAAGAGGTTTGGCTTAACAAGTTCTTTCCTCTTCGGAGTTGATTTACCATACGATAGCAATCCTTTTGTAAGGTCACTTGCCCGTCTAGAACAACTTTCAATGTTATCTATTAACTTCTTTGTTTCATCAGTGTCAGGTACTCTTTTTCTTAATAAATTTAAACTGCCGAAAATGCTGGAAAGAAGATTGCCGAAATCGTGAGCCATTCCGCTGGAAAGCTTACCGATTGTTTCAAGTTTTTGCGCCTGTAACAAACGGCTTTCAAGTGCAGTATTCAATTCTCTTGTTCTAAGATTGCTTATTGCAAAAGATAAAAGCGCTGACAGTTGCTCAACAATATTTATTTCAAAAGCAGAGTATGTACCTTTACTTTTTCCAACCATAATAGTTGCTAAAAGCCGGTCTTCAAAAAAACATGGAGAAATTATTAATGATTCGCAGTTAAGAATATCTGTTAGGTTAAAACCGATATTGTTAGGATGATTTAATGCCAGCAACGATTTTTTATTTAACAGCAACCATTTGTTAATGAATGAAAAATCAGGATGTATGGCTTTCTCCGCTTCTTTTTCATCCTTAATAAATTTATTAGTGTTGTGAAATTGAAATTCATATTTTCCACTGTCATCCTGATAAACGATCAGTCCGAAACTGCTTTTGCTTATTTCCACACTTTTTGAAATTATCTGCTCAGAAATGTGTTCAAGCGAATTTTCTTTAACTAGAAGTACAAGAAGTTTCTCAAGTTCGTTTAAAAATGCAATGTTTCGCTCAACTAACTTCAAATCATTATTTACTCCGGAGTCACTTTGTCTTAACTGAACTAGCTCAATGAAATATCCATTTAACGATTCTTTTTTCGTCTTCTTAAAAATAGGTGTGATAACAACATTGCTGTTTGAATCATTAAGCGGATGAACAAACGACTTTTTAGACTTAATGTTAGAAAGAATTTTTGTTTCCGAAATAGAAAACAGATTGGTTATACTTATGCCCTTTATTCTGCCGGCGCGAAAGTTTTTCTTAAAGCTATGATTATACCAGGCGATTTTCAGGTCGTTTTTTGCAAATGCAACAGCCGCATTCTGAAGAGCTAAAAACTCCTCGGCGGCGTACTTAGAAAGTATATCATTGGACATTAAAAGCTGACGGGTCTTAATTCATACTTCTTAATTTTAGTGTAAAGAGTTTTGGGGCTTATTCCAAGCTGGGTAGCTGTTCTTGTTCTATCCCAATGATTTTTGTTCAACACTTTTTGAATATGCCATCTTTCCAAATCGTCCATACTTAAAATTTCTTCAATATCATCGTTGTCTCCGATTGCCTGATTGTATGTGTCTTTCTGGTAAACATGGGGAAGGTTTAGATCATCCGGGACAATATATTCACCTTCTGAAAAAATTATTGCGCGTTCTATTATATGGTCAAGTTCGCGAATGTTTCCGTTGAACGAATAATTGAGCAATAATTCTTCCGTTTCGGGGGATAACCTTTTCAGAGTTCTGACCGGGGATTTCTTTTTAAGAAAATAATTTGCCAGCAGAAGGATATCTTCTCTTCTTTCTCTTAAAGGTGGTATTATTAAAGTAATTACGTTTAGCCGAAAGAGCAAATCTTTTCTGAAAGTTTTCTTTTCTGATTCTTCTAACAAATTTTTGTTTGTTGCGCCAATCACTCTAACATTTGAAGTTAAAGTTGTTATACCGCCAATTCTTCTATACTCTCCGTTTTCCAAAAAGCGTAAAAGTTTTGGTTGAAGGGCTAAACTCAATTCGCCAATTTCGTCAAGGAAAAGAGAACCACCATGAGCAATTTCAACCAATCCCTGTTTAGTACTTTTTGCGTCGGTAAATGCACCTTTCTCATGACCAAACAACTCACTTTCAATCAGTTGATCGGGCAGCGAGGCACAGTTAATTACCACAAATGGTTCTTCGACTCTTGCAGAATGTTTGTGGATGAATTCTGCCATAAGTTCCTTACCGGTTCCTGTTTCACCTTCAATCAAAATATTTGAATCGGCCATTGCAGCTTTGTCTGCCAGGTTTAATACGCGTTTTAATAAAGGGCTTTCTCCTATAATAGAATCAGATCCTTTTTTATGTATTTCTTTAGTAAGAAGTTCTGTTTTTACAAGAAGGCTTTTATGCTCTAAAGTTCTCTTCAGCGTTAATAAAAGATTATCGAATTCATAAGGTTTGGTAATAAAATCGTAAGCGCCGGCTTTAATGCATTCAATTGCTTTTCGCATTTCTCCTTGTGCCGAAAGTATAATAACCTGAATTGTAGAATTATATTCGGAAACAAATTTTAAAACTTCTTCCCCCTGCACTTCCTTCATATTAAGATCAAGAAGAAGAACATCAAAAATATCAGTTTTTACTTTTTCAATTGCATACTTACCATCATATACAGTATCAACCGCAAAACCTTCTTCAAGCAGTTGTTCTTTTAGTAAGTAACACAGGGTTTCGTCGTCATCACAAATTAAAACTTTTGTGTTTTTATTTATTGCTCCCGGCATAATGTTTATTCCTTAAGTTGCTTAAATTTGTATTAATTTTGCAATATTCATATATTTGCGTTCTTAATTTTTAAGGGCGCGTAGCTCAGTGGTAGAGCATCTGCCTTTTAAGCAGAGGGTCGGTGGTTCGAGACCACCCGCGCTCACTTAGATTACAAATATAAGTAATTTTTACCGCTTTCGGAAACAAAAATTAAATATTTTTTAAATTTTTAATCTCTATTCCTACCCTTGAGATTTAACTATTTATTGCAGAACCAAATAGTTAGGGCATTCATTTAAACCGTCTTGGCAACACTAAAGGATTTTGTAGAAAGTCTTTATTCCGTATTTTATCGACGTACATTAATAAAACTTCTTTTTTTAATTCAACAAGATTTTATGTTGTGGGCGAAATAGTTTTTTGGACGATAATAAGAACCGCAATAACTATTGCAGCGGTTTGGATTTTAAAATCTCATATTGATGACCAACTGTGGTACATTATTACAATAGCTGCAGCTTACCTTATAATAATTCATCCGACAGTTATAGGATTAAAAAAGTTTGATGTTAAAAGTAAAAATATTCTCGATTCAACTATTTGCTCAAGCTGTGTACACTTCGATCCTTCTGCAATCCTTTGTATGAAACACGATAAGCATCCGACCGAAGATTATATTCCCTGCGACGGAATTCATTGGGAACCGAAATGAAAAACGGAAAATTACTCGGGGTTCATAAACCTGTAATTGGGATGATACACGTTGATGCTCTTCCCGGAACACCGAAATACAAAGGCGATGTAGAGAACATTATCAATAGAGCCGTGAAAGAAGCAATGACTTATAAGAATTCCGGTATAGATGCAATTGCAATTGAGAATATGCATGACTTACCATATTTAAAAATAAATGTCGGCCCCGAAATAATTTCCTTAATGAGCATAATCGGACGAGAAGTTAAAAAGACATCTCAGCTTCAATGCGGAATTCAAATTCTTGCCGGTGCAAATAAAGAAGCGCTGGCTGCCGCCCATTCAGCCGGGATGGATTTCATTCGTTCTGAAGGATTTGTCTTTGCACATATTGCAGATGAAGGAGTAATGGAATCAGATGCAGGTGAACTGCTGCGTTACAGAAAGCAGATTGGTGCTGAAGATATTTTGATATTTACAGATATAAAAAAGAAACACAGCTCGCATTCAGTCACATCGGATATTGATGTTGTTGAAACAGCAAAAGCTGCGGAGTTTTTCTTAAGCGATGGTGTGATACTTACTGGTACCTCCACGGGGCAGGAAACAGATATTGATGAATTAAAAAAAGTCGGAAATGTAGTAAACATTCCAGTACTTATTGGTTCCGGTTTAACAGCAGATAATATTGAGAACTATTTTTCGGCAGCAGATGCATTTATAATCGGCTCGTATTTTAAACAAGGCGGGTATTGGCAAAATGAAGTTGACGCAGATAGAGTTGAAGCATTGATGAATAAAATCAATAAATTGAGATGAATAAATATATTGCGATTACTCAGATGATAATCTTAACAATTCAACAATCATTATTAGCGCCTTCTCCATATCTTCAACAAAAATATGTTCATCTAACGAGTGCTCAAGTTGGGCACCGATACCGACCACAGCCATTTCAATTCCATGGTTATTATAAATTGATGCATCTGTAAATCCCGTAATGAAAGTTGTTGTGGCATCAATACCGGCTTTTTTCAACGCTTTCTTAGATGCATTTACTGACCAGCTATCTTCAGGTATTTCCACTGCCTTGCAAAGGTTTTCAATTTTAATTTCTGCTTTAGCACCGTAAGTTTTAACTTCATTTAATATTATTTTTTCCATTTCATCCGCAAGCGCCTGAGCTTTATCGTGGTTAAGACTTCTGCATTCAGCTAAAAAAGTTGCAGTTTCCGGAACACCGTTTCTAATAATTCCCCCGTTTATTACCCCAACGTTTGCAGTTGTTTCTTCATCTAACCTGCCAAGCTTAAGAGCAGCTATTGCATTTGCGGTTGCCTGAATTGCATTTATACCTTTTTCTGGTTCCATCCCAGCATGTGCACTTTTTCCCATAACCTTTACATCAATAGCAAAGTATGAAGGACCTCCGATAACAATTGTATCAAGCGTGTCATTATCTAAAAGGAATCCTTTCTTTGCTGTTATTTTACTAAAGTCCAGATTTTTAACGCCAATCAATCCAACCTCTTCCTGTCTACTAATTGCAATTTCAACCGGAGGTCTGATTTCTGCTATGCGCAATGCCTCAAGCATTTCTGCAATACCAGCTTTATCATCAGCAGCTAAAATTGTATCACCCTTCGATCTGATAACACCATCTTGTAATAATGGCTGAATACCAACGCCGGGCTTTACTGTATCGGCATGGCACGATAGCAGTATCGGTTCTTTACCTTCGCAACCTTTTGCAGGAAGCTTTGCAATCAGATTTCCGTAACTATCCTTTTCTGCATCGGCACCAATTTTAATAAATTCTTTCAGAAGATAATCTATCATCTGTGCTTCGTTGCCAGACACACTATCTATCTTAACCATTTCAATAAACTGATTTATCATTCTTTCGGACATTTTGCAGCGCTTCTTAAATTTGTTTTTTGCTGCAAATTTAATGAATTAGTTGTTTTGGTTAAAACCCTGGTGAGTGGTGGTCCTATCTTCACTATTTCAAGCCTGTGGTTAGTCAAACGTTTTTTGGTTTACTAAACAGCTTAGCACAGATTGTTCCTACAAAATAAACATTTAATTATAATACTTGCTGAACAGCATATTTTATCAATAGCAACTGTTTGTAGGCATTATGCCTACATGATTATGAGCAATTCGCCTACTTCAAGTTAATTCGGAACTAGTATCTTTAACTTATGGGGATAGAACAGATTAGAGAATTATAAAGGGAAAATATTGGTGGCTAATAGATCTTTTAGTGTTGTTATTTCTGATAATTCAGCAAAGATTAAACATCGTTTGGAAAGAATAACAATTAATATTCCGAATATCAAAATTATTGGGCAGGTCAGAAACTCTGCTTCTTCAGGAAAAAATATGATGGAAACACCGGATGTTGTTATTCACGAGATAAAAGTACTCTCCGAAAAAAATATTGAATTTATAAAAAAAGTAAAAAAACTCTTTCCATCAACTATAGTTATTATTATTACTGATATTACAGACAGTTTGTATAAAGCTACGTGTTATGCTTCCGGGGCTGACTATTTCTTTGACAAGCCGGAGAAATATCAGTTAACAGCAAATGTATTATCCAAATTAGCAAACGGATACATTCCACTTTACTTTAACTAAGCTTTTTATTGCCAACATATTTTTTTATAAGTTTTTAAACTCCCTCAATTCTTAATGTTTTTCTCTATAGAAGGAGATCCTTGATTTTTATTATCGAACAATGAACCGTAATTTTATAAATATTATAAAAAATATTGCGGTTATTATTTTTTTACGATTGGATGAAAACAGCAGGAATAGATCATGAAGCACTACCACGATAAAACTAAACCACAATTGATTGAAGAAATCGAATCTCTGAAAAATAGGATTGAAGAACTTGAACAATCGGAATTCAAGTACAAGCTGGCAGAACAAATAATTAAAGCAAATGAAATAAAACTACGCAATATTATTGAACATAGTTCAAATCTATTTTATTCCCACACCCCCGATCACGTATTAACATATCTTAGTCCGCAAACAAGAGAATTCTTTGACTGTGAACCTGAAGAAGTGAGGATAAGATGGAATGAATTTGTAACCGAAAATCCAAATAATGAAATTGGTCTTATCTTAACCGAAAAGGCAATAAAAACCGGCAAAGTCCAGCCATCCTATGAACTTGAATTAGTTGGTAAAAAAGGGCGGAAACTATGGGTAGAAGTTAACGAAGCTCCTGTGGTTGAGGGAGAGCACACTGTAGCAATAGTAGGCGCATTAACAGATATAACCGAGCGCAAGCAGGCGGAGGAAGCCCTGCGGGAGAGCAAGGAGCGTTTTCGGGCCGTAGTGGATACAGCAAACGATGCCATTATTACTATTGACAACCGGGGGAACATTGTTGGCTGGAACAATAGTGCAAAGGTTATGTTTGGCTATTCAGTTGACGAAATAATCGGCCAATCGCTGTCACTGATCATGCCCGAACGATATCATGAAGACCATCGAAACGGTTTACGGCGAGTGGCTTCGGGAGGGGTGACGAAAATTATTGGAAAAACGGTTGAGTTAGCCGGACTCAGAAAAGATGGCAGCGAATTTCCATTGGAACTTTCTATCTCCACCTGGAAAACAGGCGAGGAAGTTTTCTTTACAGCAATTCTTCGAGACATTACAGATCGAAAGCGTGCAGAGGCGGCGCTCCGAGCAAGTGAAAATAAATTCCGCTTAGCGATGGAGGCTACAAACGACGGGCTATGGGATTGGAATGTGAAAAAGAATGAAACCTATTACAATCCCGCTGCTTACAGAATCTTTGGGTGCGAACCGGGAGAGATGGAAGCGAGTTTCCAATTCTGGAAATCGCATATTCATCCTGATGACCTGCAATCTGTAATGGATAAACTCAACTCACATCTCGATGGAAAAACTGAAACCTATCAGGCAGAATATAGGATTACTACAAAAAGTGGGGATAAAAAGTGGCTTTTATCCAGAGGGAAAGTTGTTGAGCGTGATCCGGATGGTAGTCCAATACGTGTAACCGGAACCGATATAGATATAACCGGGCGCAAGCGTGCAGAAGAGGCGATGTATGAGTCGGAAGAACGATTCCGGCAGATAGTGGAAAGATCGAGCGATATATTTTACCGCCAGAACATTAACACCGGCAAATTCGAATATGTGAGCCCAAAGGTGATGGACATTTTAGGCCGTACACCGGAAGAGATGTACAGTATGGATTTTGAAGAGCAGGCGGCCCAGATTCACCCCGACGATCTGCCCAACCTGATAGATTTCGTAAAGGATCTGGTTGAAGCGGACAATAGGGGTATTGGATTTATTGAACGCGAGTTCCGCATAATGCACAAGTCTGGGGAATACAAATGGGTCCACGGCAGCTATAATCTAATCCGCGACACTAACGGTGAGCCTGAATTCATCGTGGGTGGATTACGGGACATTACCGAGCGTAAGCAGGCAGAAGAAGTGTTACAACAAAGCGAGGATAAGTATCGTCACCTCTTCGAAAGCGCCATTGATATGATTCACATCGTAGATGAACAATACAGAATCGTCGACATCAACGAGACAGAGCTACGCAAACTCGGGTATTCCCGTAGCGAGCTCATCGGTAAACCTCTTATGAATATCATTCATCCCGACTTTCGCCCGATCACTCAAGCTGGTATCCCTAAAGTGCGCTCCGGACACACAATCTCATCCTACAACACTGCCCTGAGAACCAAGGACGGTGACACTATCTTCGTGACAGCCAACGTGGTGCCTATGATAGTGGAAGGGAGATTCTGCGGTGCGCACGCGATCCTCCATGACATTACCGAGCGCAAACGGGCGGAAGAAAAACTATTGAAGAGCGAATATTTCTTGAGTGAATCCCAAAAGGTTGCCCATCTTGGTTCTTATGTCCTTGATATTGCAAAAGGGAGGTGGACAAGTTCTGAGATCTTGGATGACTTATTTGGCATCGATGATAATTTTATTAAAAATATTGATGGATGGAGTGATATCATACACCCTGATTCACGAGACGAAATACTGAAATATTTTGATGAAATTATATTAAAACGGCATCAGAAATTTGATAAGGAATACCGGATAATTCGGATAATGGATGACGAAGAGCGTTGGGTTCATGGACTGGGGGAACTTGAACTCGATAGTGAGGGTAATCCGGTAAAAATGATAGGCACTATTCAGGACATCACTGAACGAAAAAGATCAGAAGAAGCATTGCGAAAAAGCAAGGAGAGATACCGAACTTTATATCAAAAGACTCCTGCAATGCTTCATTCGATAGACAAGGAAGGTCGCCTGACAAACGTTAGTAAATACTGGCTAAAAGAAATGGGATATTCACTTAATGAAGTTCTGGGACATTATTCTACCGACTTTATGACCGAAGAATCAAGCCGCTATGCGAAAGAAGTGATTCTGCCAAAGTTTTATGAAACAGGCAGTTGTCGCGATGTTCCTTATCAATATGTTAAAAAGAACGGGGAGGTTATGGACGCTCTCCTATCCGCGATAACGGAATATGATGAAAACGGCGAATTAATCCACTCTCTATCAGTAATAATAGATGTTACAGATCGTAAGAAAGCCGAGGAATCTTTGAGGCAAAGTGAGGCGCGTCTACGGCAGGTTATCGATCTGGTACCACACTATATATTTGCTAAGGATTATAAAGGTCGCTTTATCCTTGCAAACCGTGCGAGTGCCGAGTCAATGGGAACTACACCGGAAAAAATTATCGGAAAAACTGAAATGGAAATTGCACTCGTAAAAGAGGAAGCTCAGGTTTTTACAAAGGATGATGCCGAGGTTATTTCGAACAGCAAACCGAAGTTTATTCCTGAGGGTCGGTTTACGGATGTTAAAGGAAAATTACATGTTCTGCAGACAATTAAAATTCCTTTTACAGCATCCGGCACGCAAAGTCCATCTGTTCTTGGAGTATCGGTTGATATAACCGAGCGTAAGAAGGCAGAAGAAGCGCACCGGGAAAGCGAGGAACGTTTTAGCCGTTTATCAGGGGCAGCATTTGAAGGGATAGTGATTAGTGACGGCGGAAAAATTGTTGATGTAAACGATCAGTTGGCCAAAATGATGGGATATAAACCGGAAGAAATCATAGGTAAATCCGCTATGGAATTTGTAGCTCCTGAGTCACGTGAGTTAGTGATGAACAACATTAAATCTGGTACTGAAGGTTCTTATGAGCATTTTGCATTAAAAAATGATGGCTCTATCTTTCCCGTTGAGGTTCAGGCTAAAATGTTGCCCTATGAAGGGCGTAGTTTTAGAGTTACCGCTATCAGAGATATCACTGAACGAAAAAAGGCGGAAGAAGCTTTAAAGGAAAGCGAAGAAAAATTTAGAAATCTATCCGATAACTCACCCAATATGATCTTTATAAATCAAGGTGGAAAAATTGTGTATGCAAATAAAGGATGTGAAGAATTTATGGGGTACACCCGAGATGAATTTTATTCTTCGCATTTCGATTTCAGGAAATTAATAGAACCGGAGTATTTAGAAGCGTTGATGGCCAATTTTAAGGGTCATATGGAGGGGAAAGATGTTCCTCCAATGGAATATGCACTCAGAGCTAAGTCAGGTAAGAGAATAGAATCTATCATTAACACAAAATTAATATCTTATGGAGGAAAGTCAGCGATCCTTGGTATAGTTACGGATATTACTGAAAGGAAACAGGCAGAGAAAAGAATAAGAGAATCACATAACAGGCTAAGAAGCCTTGCAGAAAGATTGCAAAAGATACGCGAAGAAGAACGCGCAACAATTGCAAGAGAAATTCACGATGACCTTGGGCAATCTTTAACTGCTTTAAAAATGGATATTTCCTGGATGAAAAATAATCCGGAAATGGATGCGGAAGCCAAAATGGCTAAATTTGAAATGATGCTTGATCTTACAGACTCTACAATTCAAACTGTTAAACGAATTGCAACCGAATTAAGACCCGGCATACTTGATGACCTTGGGTTGATTCCGGCAATTGAGTGGCAGGCGGCTGAATTTCAAAACAGATTTAAAGTTCAATGTAATGTTTCAATAAACAAATCAGATGTTATCATAAAAGATGAAATATCCATTGCTGTTTTCAGAATATTTCAGGAAACCTTAACAAACGTTGCAAGACACTCTAGCGCTAACAAATTAGATGTAAAGCTTAACTTTTATGATGATAATAAATTGGTTATGGAAATTGCTGATAATGGAGTTGGTATTGATGAAGAACAAATCAATAGTCCAAAGTCGCTAGGTCTTTTTGGAATGAGAGAAAGAGTAAATATTTTGAAAGGGGAAATGGAAATAATTGGTGAGCATGAAAAAGGTACGACTATTAAAGTTACTATACCATATTAATCATGGCGGTTTATAAACATTGATATATCATTTAGAATTGCCTCCCTTTAATACGGCAGGTGTTTCATAGGGGGCGTAAAATTTTATGATAATATTTATTTGGAATTTTTTCCCAAACTATTCGAAATAATTGTTTAAATTCCTACATTATTTTATAGTTGATGCGATAATGGATAGGTAACAACAGATGAGAATAGGATAAAATAACAACAAACACTTAAACCCCCAAAAAAGTAAAATATTTTGTTAAAATAATTTTATTGTTCAGTATCATTTATTAGTTTTCAGCAGTATGTTTTGAAAGGATTTATTTAACAAATGAAAATATTAATCGCAGACGATCACGCGGTTGTAAGGGCGGGGTTAAAACAAATTCTAACGGGTGTTTCAGGTGTTACTGAAATTGATGGTGTTGCCAACGGCAAGGAACTTATGCAGAAAATAAAAGAGAAGGACTTCGACGTTGTTGTTCTCGATATTTCAATGCCCGGCAAAAGTGGGTTGGAGGTACTAAAGGAATTAAAGAATGCAAAGCCAAAAATACCTGTGCTTATGCTAAGCATGTTCCCCGAAGGACAATATGCTGTGCGTGTTCTTAAAGCTGGTGCATCTGGTTACCTTACAAAAGACAGTGCTTCGGAAGAATTAGTTAACGCTGTAGAAAAAATTTATTTGGGGAGGAAATATATCACTCCTTCGTTAGCTGAAAAACTGGCAGATTTTTCATGGGAAGGAGATAAATTTCCGCATGAAAAATTATCCGATCGTGAGTTTGATATATTCAAAATGATTGCTTCGGGTAATACCGTAAAAGAAGTTGCTGCCAATCTATTTCTAAGTGTCAAAACTGTTAGCACTTATAAAGCAAGAATTTATGAAAAAATGAAATTGCAAACCAGAGTGGATATCACATCTTATGCAATTAAAAATAAATTGATTGATTGATAGAAAACTTTTGCAATATTTAATAATTGAATCGCTTCATCGTTACCCTCCCTGGTGATGACGAAAATGATGTTGTTCAACTAAAAGCAATTTAAAATAACCCACCAATTTTGTGCTCTTTACATCAGAAACAAATATAAATAACATTACTAAGATATGATCTCGTTAAAAAGACCAATATTTCTGCGTGCGTTTAGATAGTATTTAAATACGAAACCGAAACAATCAGTCCTAAACTTTTGTAGGACTGAGGACTACAGAAATATCAGATTATTACCTATACTACCTTTCAGTACTATTTTCTATGTTTAAATGAAAATTAAAGGAGCATTGGATAAATCAAATGAATTTCTGCCCCGTACAATTAAAAAATCCTCCTAAGATTACAGTAGAGGAAATCATGAATGTTGTTCTTGTAGATGATTCTCTGCTCGTTCGCGAGCGCGTTGCAAATATTATTTCCGAAATGCCCGGTGTTAAAGTAATAGGTGAAGCGGGTAATTCACTTGAAGCAATCGAAGTTGTGAGAAAGACAAATCCTGATGTGGTAATACTCGATATAAAGATGCCGGGAGAAAGTGGTCTGCAGGTTTTGAGAAAACTTAGGAATGAATTTGAAGAGCTGAAGATTATTATGCTGACAAATTATCCTGACTCACAATATAAAGCGGAATGTTTAATGCACGGGGCGGATTATTTTTTAAACAAATCGGATGAGTTCGATAAGTTACCTGAAGTGTTTAGCAAGTTGGGTAAGAAAAACAATAGTAGGTTTAACAAATAAATTAATGTTGACTGAACATTAGAATTGGGCGGAACTTTAACAGTAAAAAGCGAGGATGCAATGGAAACTATTTCCACTTTTGAATTCCCGGAAGGTTAATGAAATAGCAGATTGGGTGCGATAATGTATTGTTGTTATATCAATACTTTTTTTAAACGAGAAAATATCGTTTAAATATCGAATAATTGAATTTAATAACTGAATGGAGGAAACACTTATTACCTGTTTTTTAATACTTTAAGGGAAGGAATTACTAAGGGAATCAAGAACATCCTTAGCCTCCACTAACTCTATCTTGAGTCTCGCTTACTTTGATTACCATGGTAAATAGGTAATCCCTTCCCTTCATTTTATCATTTAGGTTAGCACTAAATCTCGCCTTGGAAACAATCAATATACTAATTTCAGGAAATGCAAATTAATAATATTCTGAGTTTTAAAAGATTAACGTAGGTCAGGACAATGTCCTGACTTACGCATAACCCATTTTTGTATAATGAATTTTCGAAGATCAGTTTTGCTTATGTTAACGTATCAGATGCAAAAGAACTTGCTGCACAGAATTCCGTTATTACAGCTCCATCAAGCGTATTCTTTTTTGATGGCAAAAAATTACTTAGAAAATCCAGAAACATAAATCTAAATGAATTAAAGGAAGACTTAGAGCGCCCTTATTCTTTTCTGTTTGAATAAGGGTCTTTTCAAAACCGGTGTAGTTACTATCTAATAAAATGAGAGACAAAAATGAAGAAATATCCTTCAATTCTTTTACTGCCGATTTTACTCACAATTATTTCTTGTGATATTGAAAACATAATAAACGATCTGCAGGATGGAAAGATCACAGCAAAAGAAAAGCTGGAAGAAGTAATGAACAAAGCAAAAAGTGATTTTGCACAAGACGCAGTGGTTGCATCTATTTACGGCAGAGAAGTAAGCACATCCGGCGAAATAGATTTGCTGAACACCGATTCTTTTAATGCATTTGTTTACGTTGTGCAATCTAATTCTCTGCAAGCGAATGAATTTTACATTCCCGTCTTTGGATCAGAACCTATCAAATCACCGGTGAATTTTGAAACAATGCTTTCCTTTATAAAAGATTCATCTGCAAAGGATATAATGGGAACCGTGCTTGGCACACTTGCCGTAGTTGCTATCGATCCTTCGGCAAATTACATCGACAGCCCGGAAGTACTAAATTTATTATTGCCGAGAAATGATGTGAAAACTTTCAGAACAGCAAATCAAAATTCAAAAATTGATATGTTTCTTTTTCCGGGAAAATCTATAGACAGTACAAGCATAATTAACTCGGCAGATTGGATAATTAATTTTTATGGTGATACTTCTTCGTTAGTATTATGGCTGCACCCCGGCAACAGTTCCGGTACGATTGATCTCCTATCTGATTAATAAGGCTAATTATAAACTGGGAGAATAGCTTCATTTATAGATTACAATGGCGATAGAATTAGCAGAAAGAATAATTTCAAAATCTACTGGCTCCTGAGCTCTTAATTCTGACTACTCCCTAATTATTTTAATACTTCCTTTTTCAGGGATTTTTATTTTATAAACTTTTCGGTTTCGATTGCTGAGGTAATTATCTCTTAACCAGGGATTGTAAAGTTTCAATGTTTTGTAGTTTAATCCTAATGCAATTGAATAATCTGCAAAATCATTTACCGAAGAGTCCAAAGTTATTTCAAAATATTTTAGTGGTTTATAAAGCTCATCATCTTTTATATCAAAACCATAAGCTTTGCTGTTTTGCATTATATATTTAAAGGCAATACTGCGTGCAATGTATCTGCTTGTTTCGGGATTAAGCACAAGGTTGTAATAGTTTTCGGTCTTCTGTCGCTCTATTTGCTTATCTGTTCCGTTAGTTCCCATATTGTAAGAAGCCGCTGCCATGGTCCACGATTCATACTTTTCATAAGCATCTTTTAAATACTCACAAGCCGCCTGTGTTGATTTTTCAACATGGTATCTTTCATCAATCTGGCTGTTTATTTCGAGACCATATTTTTTCCCGGCAGCTTTCATAAACTGCCAAAAGCCCGTAGCCCCGGCAGGTGATACGACGTTTTCAAGTGTGCTTTCGCTAACGCAAAGATATTTGAAATCATCCGGCACATTGTTCTTTTTTAAAATCGGTTCGATTACCGGGAACCACCTGTTCGCTCTTTTTATTGCAAGTATTGTTAATGAGTGAAAGTACGTGTTTACAATAAACTCTCTTTCAATACGTTCAAGCACTTCAAAATTTTCAACCGGAACTCTCTCTCCGGCAAACTCGATTTGACCGGGTATAGTAGGTGTTACTATTTTGTAACCTTGCGGAAATTGTTCGTCCGGGTTTAACTTAGTTTCGGTCAAATTATCATTAGCTAAAAAAACACTTGCAGATAAAATTACAGCCGCAACTGCTATGGTAACACCAAGTATAAAATAAAACGCTTTTGATTTTGCAGCCCTCACTTTTATGTACCTCATTTAAATTGTTAAGAATGCTTTTATAAAGAGCAAGTATATAAGAAAATATATTTAAAAGTGAAAGCCATTTTGCTTATTATGAAGAAAAAACTATTTGCTCTTATTATATTTAACTAATTAAAAATAAAAGTGTAAAAATGAACGAAGTAAAATCGAACAAGCAATATCATCCGCAGATGCATTCTGCAGAACATATTTTAAACCAAACAATGATAAGAATGTTTAACTGCGGCAGGTCATTCAGCAATCACATAGAAAAGAAAAAATCAAAATGCGATTACCACTTTGAAAGAGACTTAACCGGCGCAGAACTTGAAGAAATTGAAAGAAGAGTAAACGAAGTTATTCAAAACGATTTGAAAGTTGTTGAAGAATTTATTTCAAAAGATGATGCAGGGAAAGAATATAACTTAGCCAAATTGCCGGATGAAGCTGGCGATACAATTAGAATAATAAAAATTGGTGATTACGACGCCTGCCCGTGCAGCGGTCTGCACGTTTCGCACACAAATGAAATTGGTAGGTTTAAAATAATCTCAACCAGTTTTAATGATGGTAAGTTGAGAGTAAGATTCAAGTTATTTGATGGGTTAAGTGAAAAACTTTAATATTTTAAAACATCGTCAATCCAACCGCTTGAATGAGTATGATTACGCAAACCCAAATTGGTACTATGTTACAATCTGCACAAAGGATAAAAACTGTGTCTTTGGCAAAGTGAGAAATGGCAAGTTAGTTTTAAATAAATTTGGGATACTTGCAAAGGATGAGTGGATCAGAACCAAGGAGATTCGACCAAACATAGATTTAGATTATTATATCATCATGCCAAACCATATCCATGGCATAATAATAATTGAAAGTAGGGGCGTAATGCATTTCGCCCCTACAAATGAGTTTAAATCACCGTCACAAACATTGGGCTCAATTATTCGTGGGTTTAAATCTATAGTAACGAAAAGAATAAACCGGATGAAAAGCACACATGGCAATCCAATCTGGCAAAGAAACTATTACGACCACATAATCCGAAATGAACGAGATTTGTACAGAATTAGAAAGTACATTCAGTTAAATCCATTAAAGTGGGAAATTGATGAACACTTTAGTAAGATATTGTTTTTCATTTGTTTCAAACAAAAGAAATTGGGAAGTTTAAAATAATCTCAACAGGTTATAATGACAGTATATTAAGAATTAGATTTAATCTGTTTGATGATTAAAACGAAGATGAAGCTATCTCTAAAGTAACGTATTAGATGTATAAGTGGTTTCCTAACGAGTAACTTTGTTTCGCTTCTCTGAAGCTTTGTTTTTTTGATAGGATTATTTACTGATTTGCCGCTGCTCTGCAGCTAATAAAGTAACTACAATAATTTGTTGGTAAGGTGTTTTTCATTATTCATTAAAGCCGCAGAGCGGCAGTATATTAGTAATTTTTGCACAACAGATACTAAGCTCCGAAAGAACGGCACAATTTTAAATATTATAGATAAAAGATTAATTATAATTTTATTTGGATAATAAAAATGGCAAACACTTATACTCAATTATACGTTCAAATTATATTTTCTCCTCGTGGCAGACAAAACCTCATTCACAACAGAATTAAAAATGATATTTACAAATACATAGTCGGAATTATTAAAAAGAAAAATCAAAAACCAATGATCATCAACGGTATGCCAGACCATGTGCACATCTTCCTCGGCTTTTCACCAGACATTGCAATTTCAGATCTTGTGAGAGATATTAAATCGAATTCGACTAACTTCATTAACGACAACAAATTAATTCAAGGTAAATTTTCGTGGCAGAAAGGTTTTGGTGCATTTACATACAGCAAATCTCAAGTTCCTATGGTTGTGAGGTATATAAAAAATCAAGAGGAACATCATCGCAGAAAAACTTTTAAAGAAGAATATCTTGAATTATTAGAAAAATTCGGTGTCGATTATAAAAAACAATATTTGTTCGAATGGTATGAGTAATATTGTTTCGCTTCTCTGAAGCTCTGTAGTTTTTGGTAAGATTCTTTTACTAAAATGTCGCTGCTCTGCAGCTAAAAAGATGTCCGCAAAATTCTATTAGTAGAGGAGATTTCCTTTTCCATTAAAGCCGCAGAGCGGCGGTAAATCAGTAACTTTATAATTGCACTGCATATACTAAGCTCCGGAGGAGCGACACAGTCAATAATAAAAGGAAGGTGGAGAATCCTCAAAAAATGTTACTGCGGGATTCTAAAAATCAAACTCAAAACCCACCCCCAATAACCACGGGGTAAATCCGATTCCACCCCCAGCATTTAATTCTGCTGCCCTTTGATGCCTGATTTGCAAAAATCCACTTATATGTTTAGAAAAATTAAATCCAACATTCAACGCGATATTAAATGAAAGGAGGAAATCTCTGTTACCTCCAAACCAGGACTCACCAGATGAAATCCCACCAATTCCTCCAAGCATTCTAATATAGGTCCTTTTAATATTCCATTTATATGCTACCAGCATAGCCCACTCAGGAGCAAACAGATCTGCGCGTAAATCTCGTTCTGCAACCCAGATATTATATTCTAATTGAAGACTCCAGCCCTTACCTGTTGGCATGTTAACATATAAACCGCCCCAGGGTCCTGCATCTATCCTTTCCCCAGGCAGTTTTACACCGCCGCGAATTCCAATAATTAATCTCCTCAATATTTTTTTTGATTGGCTGGAACCTGGTGAGTCAGAATTAACTTCCTGTGCATACAAAATGCTGCTATAAAGAAGAGCAAATAAAAACAAATATTTGAATTTCATATCCCTCCATTATAACATTACCGGGATGTCACTATGTTTCCGTAACATCCCTGCAATGTAATTTTTTTACTTACCCATCTTTTCCAGAAGCTCTTCCATCTGGTCCATCACCCTGTTCATCTTTTGCATTGTAAGTGCAACAGGTTCTGGAGACATTGGGTCAATCCCTGCATCCTTGATTAATTCGGGTGAGTATTTAGAACCACCGCCTTTAAGGATTTTATAATAGTCATCAACTGCTGGCTGTCCGTCTGCAATCATTTTTTCAACTAATGCAGTACCATAAATTAAAGATGTTGCATACTGGAAAACGTAGTATGTATATCCTAAAAAGTGGGGGATGTAAGACCACTCATACTGAATGTAATCATCAACAACACAATGTCCATCATCGTGCCCGTAATATCTTTTAACAATATCGAAATAAATATTACACATATCATCACCGGTTAGCGGTTCACCGCCTTCAATTTTTTTATGAATTTCCCATTCAAACTCAGCAAAAGATGTCTGGCGGAAAATAGTTGTTCTTAATAGTTCCAGGTAGCTGCCAAGAATGTACAATACTTCTTCATCGTTTTTTGCGTTCTTAACCATGTAATCATTTAAAAGATTTTCATTAACCGTTGAAGCAATCTCTGCAACAAACGTTGCATAATCTGCTTTTGCAAAGGGCTGTGTTTTATTGGAGAAATAACTGTGCATTGTGTGTCCCAACTCGTGTGCAAGCGTTGAGACAGAAAGAAAGTCATCAGTCCAGTTCATTAAAATATAGGGATGAACATCATATGCTCCACCATTAGAGTAAGCGCCGCTTCTCTTACCAACTGTTGGCATATAATCAATCCATCTATCGTCGTAAACTTTTTGAAGGACTGTCACATATTCTTCACCTAATGGTTTTAGTGCCTCGAGAAGAACGCTTTGCCCTTCTTCCACAGTAAAGCTCATATCAATTTTTGCAACAAGAGGTACATAAAGATCGTAATAATGCAGCTCATCCAGCCCAAGCATTCTTTTCTTTAAATCTAATGCGCGGTGAAGTGTTGGAAGATTATTATTTACCTGCTCGATTAATGTTGAGTAAATTTCTGTTGGAAGGTTGTCTGAATTTAACGATGCCTGTAATGAAGACTCATATTTCCTGTTCTTTGCATAAACCCAATCCTTCTTAACCTTGCCGCCCAGATTTGCACCAAGCATATTCTTAAAATCACCATAGCTTTCAAACATTGCCTTCATCACCTTTTCCCGGTCTTCCCTGTTCTCAGCTGTTCGGTATCTGGTATATGATGCAGGAGTCAGTTCAACTTCTTCACCAGTTGAGAGGGTAACTTTTGGGAATGGCTTTTCTGCATTGTTAAATATTCCGTAAACTTCATTCTGGGTTCCGGCTATCAATCCAAAGCTTGCGAGTATTTTCTCTTCTGCTTCTGTAAGAGTGTGCTCGCGTAATCTTTGTATGTTGTCAATGTACATATCGAAATCATTTTTCAGCTCCGGTTTTTCATTAAAGAACTGATCGATTTTCTCCTTTGGAATTTCAAGAATTTCCGGTTCGAAGAAAGCAGTTACTTCACCTAACTTTGTCCCGAGTGTTCTCATCTGCTGCATTACTGCCTGATTCTCATTAAGATTTTCGTTACTGAGGTTACCTGCATAAACCCATGCTTTCCAGAGGGTTTTAATAAGATCGTTGGAAACTCGTAAAGCATTAAGAAGACTTTTAGAACTTTCGCCGAGCGAACCCTTGAACTCTGCGAGTTTTTCTACCTCTGCATTAAGCATATCCACTTCTGCCTGCCATGCATCAACTGTGGGATAAAGGTCTGCAAGATTCCATTTGTACTTTTCGGGGACATCTTTACGTTCCAGGGTTTGCGAATTATTAGCAACAATAAACCCAAATAATAGTAGGAACGTAATTAATATTTTTTGCATACGTGCACCTGCATTTAAATTGTTGAAAATTAGAGAGATTAAACTAAGAAGAATGTTAATCACTTTCTCTATATATTTTTGTAAATATTAATTTAGGAAGATATGAAATAGAATTTTCGGTTTCAGGCAAGACTATTTTTCTCCTTATATTTCTCATCAAAAAAAATCCCATTAAGCTAAAAACTAATAGGCGAGAATAATGAAACACATAATTCCATTTCTCTTAACAGCCGTGCTGATTTTTGCAGGATGTAACGCACAGAATGAGGGGGCAGAGGATCAATCCGGGGAAATTAAAATGCTAAAAGAACAAATTGCAAAGTTTGTACCGACAGAACTTAAGTACGATGCAAGCACTCTTGATGAACGACAGAAAGTTGTTGTGGAAAAACTTTACCGTGCTGCAAAAATTATGGATGAAATATTCCTTGACCAGGTTTACTCAAAGAATGATGAGATAAAAGCCGAACTTGAAACTATGAACACCGATGAGGCAAAACTCCAGCTTGAATTGTTTAATATTATGTTCGGTCCGTTTAACAGGTTAGAGCATGATAAACCATTCATGGGAACAGAAAAGAAACCACTAGGAGCAAATTATTATCCTGAAGATATGACAAAAGAAGAATTTGAACAGTGGCTGAAAGACCATCCTGAAGATGAAGAAGCATTTATATCAGAGTTTACTGTTATTCGGAGAGATGGGGAATCTCTTGTTGCAATTCCATACAGCGAATATTACAAAGACAAGCTAACCGAAGCAGCAGCGCTTTTATTAGATGCTGCTGAAATTGCAGATAATCCATCACTAAAAAAATATTTAACAACAAGAGCCGCTGCATTTAAGAGCAACGATTACTTTGAAAGCGATATGAAGTGGATGGATTTGAAAGATCACGATATAGAAATCGTAATTGGACCGTATGAAGTTTATGAGGATGGGCTATTTAATTTTAAAGCTGCTTTCGAATGTTTTTTAACTATAAGGGATAGAGAAGAGAGTGAAAAGCTGGAAGTGTTCAAAAGCTATTTGAGAGATATGGAGATTCACCTTCCGATCCCCGATGAACACAAAAATTTCGAACGTGGTTCCGAATCACCATTGGCTGTTGTGAATGAAATATTTACTGCTGGTGATACAAAAGCGGGAATTCAAACAATTGCATTCAATCTTCCGAATGATGAGCGGGTACGTAAAATAAAGGGCTCGAAAAAGGTTATGTTAAAAAATGTATCGGAAGCGAAATATAATAAACTTCTAAAACCAATTGCAGAAATTGTATTAGTGCCTGAGCAGTTAGAATACGTTACGTTCAACTCATTCTTTACACACTCACTTATGCACGAAATGTCTCACGGAATTGGTCCCGGTTACATTAATGTAGATGGAAGAGAAACCGAAGTAAAAAAAGAATTGCAGGAAACTTATTCGAAATTGGAGGAATGTAAAGCCGACATTCTCGGAATGTATAACAACATCCTTATGATTAAAAAAGGTGTCTTCCCGGAATCATTTGAGAATGAAACCTGGGTAACAGCTTTAGCCGGAATTTTCCGTTCAACAAGGTTTGGGATTAATGAAGCACACGGCGCCGGCAATGCAATTATTTATAACTTCCTGATAGAAAAGGGCGGTTTTGAGTTTAATAAGGAAACTGAAAAAGTAAAGGTTAATTTTGAAAAGATCGGACCCGCACTTGAAGAACTTGCAACTTTAGTATTAATGATTCAGGCAAAAGGAGATTACCAGGGTGCCAAAGATTTTTTAGCAAAGTATGTTGTTCTTTCCCCCTCGCTTAAATTTTTGCAGGAAAAACTAAATGTACTGCCGGTAGATATAAAACCAGTTTATGAAATTGAGAAGATGCACAAATAATTTGTTCTAGATATGAGGTAGTCCTATATATGTCATTCCGGACTTGATCCGGAATCTAATACGTCGATAAGAGTTTAAAAAGGGATGCTGAAATAAATTCAGCATGACATTTTCTGCATTTTGAGAGAACCTTTTTTTATCTTTCCAAATTATATGTCGATTACATCGACACGTTATCAAAACGTGTCGATATTTTTAGGTTAGATGTTTTATCGGTTTTACCTAAATTTGCAATTCTTTTTAAACCATTATGGAAATTCCTTTGACTGAAGAAACTATAACAAAACAAAATAATTATTCCGAAGACGTTCAAACGGTTCATAAAAATGGGCGAGAGTTTATAATTGTTGGTACGGCTCACATTTCCCGCCAATCCGCTGATTTGGTTAAGGAAGTAATAACAAAAGAAATGCCCGATACCGTTTGTATCGAGTTAGATGAAAAAAGATACAAGGCATTATCGGAAAAGAACCGCTGGGAAAATCTTGACCTGAAAACCATCATAAAAGAAAAACAACTCAGTACTTTACTGATGAATCTTGTTCTTGCATCTTACCAAAAAAAGCTGGGCGAGAAACTTGGGGTAACACCCGGGACAGAATTACTTGAAGCTGCAAAGACTGCGAAGGAACTACAACTTCCAATAGAACTTTGCGACAGGGAAGTTAGAATAACACTCCGCCGTTCGTGGAATTCGATGAGTTTATGGCAGCGGTTAAAATTTTTAACAGGCGGTCTGGCCGGCTTATTCGAAAAGCAGGAACTAACTGAAGAAAAACTTGCAGAGCTTAGAAGTAAAGATGTTCTTTCGGAAATGATGGAAGAGCTTGGCAAAGCAATGCCAGTGCTAAAACGAGTGCTGATAGATGAACGAGATACATATCTTGCAGAAAAAATGAAACGTTCCGATGGGAAAAAAGTTGTTGCGGTAGTTGGTGCGGGGCATGTTAAAGGCATCATTTCACATCTTAATAATGATGAGGAAGTTGATCTAAGTACGATAGAAGAAATACCGAAGTCTGCACCAATTGGTAAAATAATTGGATGGGGAATTCCGGTGATAATAACTGCTTCAATTGCATATATTGGCTATAGTAAAGGACTTACCGAAGCGGGGGACAATGCGATTTTCTGGTTTCTTGCAAACGGTATTCCGAGTGCCATCGGTGCCGCTATTGCACTAGCTCATCCTTTTACAATTTTAGCTTCATTTATAGCAGCACCTTTTACAAGTTTAACACCTGTTATAGGAGCGGGATATGTTGCGGCTTTCGTTCAGGTGTTTTTTCAGCCGCCGGTTGTTAAGGAGTTTGAGAGTGTGATGACTGATTTGAATAAACTGAAAAAATGGTGGGAGAATAAACTGCTTAAAGTTTTTCTGGTGTTTATCCTTGCAAGTCTCGGAAGCGTTATCGGAACTTATGTCGGGTTCTTCGAAATAGTCTCGAACGTTATCAATTAAGATGCGATTAAGCATACTTGATCAATCCCCAATTGTTAATGGTACTTCTGCCGGCAATGCAATTAAGCAAACATTACAGCTTGCAAAGGAAGCAAATAAACTTGGCTATCACCGGTTTTGGGTTTCGGAACATCATAATACAAAAGCGTTTGCATCTGCAAGCCCCGAAATCCTTTTAACAAGAATAGCATCGTTAACAAATAATATTCGTGTTGGCTCGGGTGGAGTTCTCCTTACTCATTACTCACCACTAAAAGTAGCAGAACAGTTTTGCATGCTGGAAAATTTATTTCCCGGAAGAATTGATTTAGGAATTGGCAGGGCAGGCGGCAGTGATGCCTTTACAAATCGTGCTTTAAATCCCAATATGTTAAAAGATGATGAAACGTTCAATAAGTATAATGAATTGATCTCTTTTTTAGAACAGACAACGACTCTTAACAAACGAGTTAAAGCTGTCCCGCAAATAAATTCTGTTCCGGAATTATGGGTTCTCGGCACATCACCTGCAAGTGCTGTGTATGCCGGTGAGAGAGGATTGCCCTATTCATTCGGCAGCTTTATTAATGATGAACAATGTATCCAATCAATGCAAATGTATCATCAGAAATTTACTCCATCAAAACATTTAACTAAACCTTATGTTAATCATGCTGTGTATGTCATCTGTGCAGAAACGGATGATGAAGCATTGCGGATCTCAAAATCTTCCGAATTATGGTTTGTTAAATCTTTTTTAAGAAGAGAAGATATCCCTTTTCCAACTAACGAAGAAGCAAAAAATGCCGATTACTCTTTGCAGGAAGAAATGATTTTAAGCGTAAGGAGAAAAGGAACAATAATCGGCTCGGTTGATGAAGTAAAAAATAAATTGGAGCAGCTTGCAAAGGAATTAGTTATTAATGAGTTTACAATTGTAACCATCACTGCTGATTTTGAAGATAGAATGAAATCATACCAGTTGCTTGCAGAGGTCTTTAATTTAAATTAAAAAAGCCCCGCTATAATGCCGCAGGGCTTTGAAATGTAATATTATAAGCAGCACTTACTTTAGCAACATCACCCGATTATTTTGTAAGAGTCCAAACAGATGGTTCGTCATTTACGCATTGCAACCACTTGTCCTTCTTGCCAAGATTAGCTTTTGGCCACTTCCCGTTCGAGATCTTTACCTGATCTCCATAGTGAAGATTATCACCAGGTGAATTTTTTTCATCGTTAGTTTTGGAGATTTTCCATTGCTGTTTTGTCTTGTCCCTTTTTTTATCGTAGTAGACCCAGCCTCTTTGTGCGGAGTACATGTACTTGTAGTTAGCCGTCTTAAGGGTTTTACTGTTCGTGATGATCCGTACAAACATTCCTTGTTCCAACGGTTGGCCGTTCCATGTGACGATTTGATGGGATCCTTTCGTATTACCAAATGTACCAGCATCCCAATTATTATTCGCCGTTTGAGGATCGCCAATAACCTTAGCTTTCGATTCGAAATAGACTTGCATTCCATTCTTGATCTGCTCACCCCCGGGAGATCCGTCATTTATGTGCCCAGTCGAGTCCACATAAATAATTTTTTCACTTCTTGGAGTTGCCGTAGCCAGATCATCCAGATCATCGGGCTTATTGGTTCGTATGGTAATATAATATATCTGCTCATCTCCCTTGAGTGAAAAATCATTGAATTTGCCTGGGGCAATTTCCAGTGCACCCGGTTTTATGAAACCGCTCCATTCGAATTCTTCCTTTTGGTGTTTCTCCCAGTACTCATACAGCTTGTTCTTGAACTCAGATGAATTCTTAACAGTTGCATCAACCGGTACGCCTTCAATGGGTATCTTCGCACTTCCTTCAACCATATACTTGTAGTATATTTCGAATTCTACACTACCTACTGTCTTTGTTTCCTTTGCAGTAACATGTTTCTGGTTCTCAGCAACGATTACCCAAATTGGTGTATCCATCTGATTGTAGATTCTTACCTTGTCTACAACTAACTCTACACTTGCTGCACACATTAATGAAATGCATCCACTTAGGAACAACAAAAGACATGCCGATCGGGCGATACTAATAAGTCTCTTGTGTTTAATCTCATTACCACTGTTTAGTGATTTCTTCATAGAACCCTCCTTAATAAATTATTGTGAAATAAATTTTCATTAAAAGGGAATCAGGAAGCACAGCAATTATTCCCGTTAATGGATTTTGCTAAACTTAACGCCTTGGGGGAAGCACTACATTCTGCAACAAATTTAAGAGTAACTGTATTCTATACGTTTCTCTCAAGTGCGTAGTTAATAGTCTGATTATTATTAGGAAGATATAACCAGAGTTTAAAACTCAATCAACTTGCACATATATTTGCCTAATGTCAAGAAAAATAAAATTAAACCATATCAATTTCTTGTAGTGGCCTTTAAATTAAAATAAAAAGCCCCGCTATAATGCCGCAGGGCTTTGAAATGTAATATTATAAGCAGCACTTACTTTAGCAACATCATTTTCCTTGAATATGTAAAGCTGCCCGCAGTTAGTCTGTAGATGTAAACACCGCTTGGTAAACCTGTTGCATCAAACTCAACCTTATAATTTCCAACTGTTTTTTCTTCATTAATAAGGGTTGCGATTTCACTACCTAAAACATCATAAACTTTTATTGTAGCAATACTCAATTCTGGAATTTGGTATTTAATTATTGTACTTGGATTAAAAGGATTTGGATAGTTTTGGCTTAATTCAAACTTCCTCGGTATATTGAGCGTAGCGATTGTACTGTCAATGGCCGTTATGTTACTGTCAACCGCAAAGATTTGAAAATCATCGACTAACGCTTCTACCAATGAAGGTGCATTAGGAAAAAAATTATCAGCTATGAAGCGTAGTTGTACGGAATCTGTCGCTGGAACATAATCCGCTACTTTAAAGCGAATCCTTTCCCAATCGTTTGTGCCTTCCCGAGTATTACTCACATTCACCCAGGTTTGCCCGTTATCGTTGGAAATATCAACTTTCCATTCCCCGTTCCCCATGGACCACATTGCGGAAATGGTGGCAAACCACCGATAATATTGTATGACAGGCTTGCTCAATGTCGACAAATCAAAAACCGGGGAAAACAGGGTGGTTTTTCCATCAGGTACATGCTGAGGATTGGGGAGTACAGTAGCAGGGGCACCAGTAACAAAACATAATTGCCCGCTTGCTGTGTGATCAGTGTCGGGCTGAGCCACAAAAAAGGATAGCCCAAAAAATCCCAAATCGTATTGTTCGGGATCGGCTCTTTCCCAAATGCCCGTAGTGGCATCATCGCCTGGTGCGCCAACCTGCCAGCCGGATGCAACTTCCAGTTCATCCAGGAGTTCGCTTTGAAAACCCACAAGAAATATGTAAGCATTTCCGAATGGCAGGTTGGAAGGAATGGTAATATGTATATTCTCAATTGGGTCGTAGGCACTAAAATTATATCTTACGATGCTTCCTATGGATTGAGCAGAAATTTCAGCACGATATTCTCCCGGAGAAATCAGGGTTGCGGGTACATCCCCAATGGTTTGAAAATTATCCAACGAGTAATGAAGAAATACAGAATCCGGTTCTGTGCCGCTTACTCCGATTCCTTCTAAATGAAAATTCACCGGATAGGCATTCAAAGTATCTTGGGTATCTTCCACGGGAGTATGGGAAAAAGAGAAACTCATAAAAAGGGCTGTTCCGATCCCATGAGCATTAAAAGCATCCGCAATCTCTATATAATTAGGGGTTCCGTTACTCAGGTCTCCGTCATCGTTATCGGCAATGACGGTTTCCAAAAACCACTCGCTGAAAGCGATGCCGGTATTGAAGTCATCCGGTAATCCGTACATGGCGTAATGGTGCAAATATTTGGCAGTTGCCAGATCGGTGTTAAGCCGTAAATCCCAGAAAGCGCCGCCGATTATTAAACCGTCATTGTGTACTTGTCCCACAATGTCATCTGGATAGCGGTTGGTGTTGTCCAGGTTTCGCAGCGGCTCGCCCGGCACGCCTAAGAAACCTCGAAATACCCCGGGCCAATCCTCGATCAATGCCGCCACCACAAATGCCATCCCCTCGTGGGTTGCTCCATTTAGCATACCATCTGGCGATCCATTTTCCTCGTAGAATCTATCGTTAATGCCATGCCCGTATTCATGATACACGACCGAGGCGATTTGAGCGGTATTGGGACAGCCTCCTCCTGCCAGGAAAAAATTAATTCCTATGCCATCCCAAAAAGCATTACAGGTTTGGGCAATATTCACTGCGCAGGGCATTTCGTAATTAATTGTGGTAAAGTTAGGATCCAGGGTGGTAATGAAATTGTGGATTAGATTGGTATGATAAAAGGCGTCTCGCTCCGCAGGATGTGAATTGCTGTCATCCCATAAAATTGAAACCGAATCACCCGGATTTACGGTCATGGTAATGGAGGCATCAGGACCGTCCTGGCGGTTTACATTTACAAAAGGGCCTTCAAGCCTGGCTGTGAGTGTTTGAGGAGTGGTGATATCGGTCATCGCTTCACCCAGGCTATCGGTGATTAACGTCTCATTCCCAATCATAACATATTGATCTCTGAAAGGCTTCACAACGAATGGGTCTGTCGCTTCAATCTCCTGTATCTCTCCTGATACCTGAACATGAACTTCGGCATTGCGCACTTTATTAAGTCTCCAGATAATCTCCCCACTTTGGGCATCGACAAAAACTACAAAATTTCCAATGGGTTCCTTAGTCATGACTTTAACTTTATAAACCAAGTGGTAATCGATGGATAGGCCTTCCCTCCTTGGAAGAATATACAGTCTCTCCTCACCGAAAATACGATCCGTTGCCGCATCAAATATCAGCTGCTTTGTGGATAGGTTTTTTGCAGCGGCATAGGAAATAGAAGGACTTAATGAAATATCGATGTACGCATAAAAGTCCACTCCAAAAGCCATAACATTGCCATTCTCAAAAATACGTAATTCAACTTCGGAGAATAATACCTCAATCCCTTCCCTCATTTGCACGAGAGTCACATACCATCTTCTATTCACTTTCTTCGCCCGAACGAGCCGCAATTCTTCTGGATTTATACCCAACATAGCAGCATTTTCGCTCAAAAAAGTCCGGGCGGCAGCTTCAACATTTTCTTCAGTAATGAACGAATATCCATCGATCTTAACGGCTTTACCGTATGCGCGGTGCGGAGTTTGGGTGGCTTCATTCCATTGAACAGACCAATGTCCGTGCATTTGGACAAAAGATTGCCAGCGCCCCGAGAGCGTTAACCGCTGCTGAGTAGCATTATCTATGGCGATATCGTTCTGTTTTTGGGCCGGTAATAAAATCGAGCCATCGGCTTCAACTTTTTCCTGCGCTACGACAGGAGACAGAATAAACCCAAATGACATAACAAATGTTATGTGCCTGATAATCATTTTTATCGATCTACTCATTGGAACCCTCCTTCTAGGTGTATGCCTAATATATATTCTACTGCCAATATCGGCATTATTATAGATATACACTTTGGGGAAAAAAAAGGTTGGAATAATCTCGTTAAAACAAAATCTCGTACTACTACTTTCCTAAAAGTGTTGAATTCAAATTCAATCAACAATGGTCAACTTGCAACAATATTAGCATAAAAACAGGACAATATCTTTACTAATAATCAACAAATAAAAATCAGTGATTGAAGCTGAGATATTATAATGATTTCAAACACATAAGTATGTAGGCCAAATGCTAAAATTCTTGTAGTCCATAGTCCTACAAAGAAGGGAAAACCTCAAATAATCAAAATTTTAAGTGGTTTTAGGAACAGCTTGTTAAGGGTAAGTGAGTGGTTAGAATCTTTGATTTATTGGATATAAAAAACCCCCGCCTATGTTATTAAGCAGGGATTTGTAAAAAGCAATTCAATGGGGATCTTATTTCAACAAAACCATCTTCTTTATCTGAATAGTATTACCTGCTTGTAATCTATAAAAATAGATGCCGCTCGATAAGTTGGCTGCATTAAATGTTACTTCATAAAATCCAGCATCAACTTCTTGATTAACCAGGACACTAACTTCCTCACCAACTAAATTGTAAACAGAAAGCTTAACAAAACCATTTTCAGGAACACTGTATTTAATAATTGTTGATGGATTAAATGGATTTGGATAATTCTGCATTAGTTCAAACCCAATGGGGACTAATTCCTCCTCATCAACCGAAACCGGCGGACCGGTAAACAAGCTAACAGGTATAGTTACAAATTCATTACCGGCAACATTCGTTGTTACTGCTATGAACCCGTTATAGGTCTGATTTTTCTCCAATCCGTTTGTATCGAAAGTAACTTCAATTGTATCGGCTTCGCCAGAGTTCAAACTTCCTTCCATACTCGATAAGCTTAGCCATGGAAGATCGCTGAACGGGTTTACACCAATAGTACCATGGCCCACATCGGGAATGTAATCAATACTTGTTGGACCCCCTGCTCCAGCATCAAAGTGACCGCCAAATCCAGCTATTGCCATATTGCCATCATCCTCAATCGAGGAAAGAGGAATTGTCAAAGAGATAATATCAGCGTTAACAGAAATACTACCGATCGCAACCGGATTGCCGGATGGATTTTTATTTGTGCCCTCAAAAATATAATACATTAATGGCTGCGGTGGGAAAGTAAATAAACCGGGTACATCAACAATTATGTCATATTCAGATCCAATATTTTGCTCCGGTAGATTAAGACCAAATCCACCCGGGAATGCTCCTGTGTTAGGATCAAAATCTGTATCCAAAGAAAATATTATAAATGTGCTGTCAAGATCGACATTATTAAGAAACTGAAACTCAATAGTAACTGACGAAATATCCTTAGTTGCAAAAACGCCTGTCATGTCTCCCCCGGTTCCGAATATTAGATCTCCGGCGGGATCGATTATTATCGTATCACCTAACCCTTGAACCGTGTTAATACTTTTTGAAATATGAATGTCAGAAATATTTGAAGTATTAATATTGATCTTCAAATCATTCCAATTTTTTCTAGTGTAAAAATTTTTTTTGTAACCTCTTAAAAACTCAAAAGGACCTGATACATCATCAAGCGTATATTCTAAAACTCCTGATGGACCTGAGTTACTAATTATAAGCTGTTCGGTTAACATCGAATCAACCGGAAGATTTACACTTATGGAATCAAAAGATAAACTTAACTGAGCAAGGTTCTCTCCGATTGTAAAATTCTGAACAATGTTTGTTCCAGAAGGCAGAGTGACGGAAAAAGTATCGGATATAAATCCAAATTTGGAAAGTACAATCGTATGATCGCCTTCGTTAGTTCTGAAACTATAAGAGCCGTCTGATGAATTTAATATGGTCTTCCCTGCTTCGATAAAATATAACTCTACATCTGGTTCCGGTAATCCGCTTTGCTTATTTGTAATTACCCCTTCAATTCCTCCGGCACTTACACTATCAAATCGAAAAATGTAGAGACCGGTTTGAATATCAGAAACTACAAAATTGCGTGAAGGGAAAAACGGATACACACCCCAATCACCGTCGAAAACCCCACCAGTCCCTTGAAATGTATCATAGTAACCTACTTCAACGGGATCGGATGGATCTGATATGTCAAGTATTCTTACTCCTTCAACATAATGAGAGATAAAAGCATAGTCACCCATTATTCTCGGCTCATGCGCAATCTGGGTTGTATCGCTTATGTATTCTCCAACCAAGACAATCTCATCATTATTATTTGGATCATTATCCCACAAAACGGAAATATCCCAAATCTTTATTGTCTGACCTGCAGATTCGTCACTGCTAACCAGATAATTTCTGTCAGGCGTAGTCCACGAATTGTGAGCCATAAGTCCTGCATAAGTAAGTGTGGTTATTAGTTGAGGATTTGAGCGATCAGCAATATTTAAAATATCTATTGTACCCGGCGGAGTAAAAATATTGGAAGCAAAAAGAATGCTATCCTGAATAAAAACATCATGCACATATTTGGTATCGTAAGTGCTAAGTGGCAGAGGATTTACCGGATCAGAAATATCAAAAATTCGTATGCCATTCTGAACTACCCCACCCAAAGTAGCAGTGCCACCTTGAATATAGAGATATCCCTGACCGTCAACTGAAACTGTATGCGCTCTTGCATTGGTTGAATCAACACCCGGCCAAATATATCTTTTAATCAAGACTGCACTGTCCGGAAGACCGGAAAGATCAATTATCTGTATCCCTGTTAAATCGATTGGCGATGTATGTTCGGATACAACATATGCATACTGCTGATACGTTTGTATTTCTCTCCAGATTGTACCGGGAGCTGTTGGTCCGGGTATCATCGTCACTTCCACAGGATTGGCAGGATCAGTAATGTTTATGATAGAGGTTCCGGCATCGTGTCCTATCAAAGCATATTCATTTCCCGATGGATCTATATAACCCCAAATATTTGAGTAAACACTGTACTCATCCAAATTTGCCAACATTGTAACATTATTATTTACTCCGGGAACATATTGTGCAAACGCGCTGCTGGAGCAAATAAATATTAATATAAGAATAAGAAAATATTTAAATCTATTAAGTAGAAATGACCTGCCCCAATTAAATTGTATAAACATAACCATCTTCCTCCAATCGAATTAATCTTATGTAAAAGTTATTAGTAGCATGATAATAAATAATAAAATCTTAAAATGTAAGTCTTTTTAAGATAGTGGTGCAAATTATTTATCAAAGGATAATTGTTGTGATGAACGGCTGAAAAATTTCAACATCAATATTAATTTATTTGAATGATTTTAATATTGTACTTAATTCTTTGTTGGAGTAATGTTCACTGTTGAAAATAAAAGAGTACTTCTTTTAATCCTTTCAACAATATTATTTAGTATTAATTATACTGATGTTAGTGATGGCGGAGATGATGAAAAAATTAAAAAATTTCCGGAAGAAATGCACCTAACTAAAAATTATCGTGAACTAAAAAAATTCTTCAAAGACAACTCAATCATAATTCCTAAAAAATTCCCGCTTAATTTTGCAGAACAACTAACAATAATCTAAGTCTTAAGTAATTATAATCAGCATTGAGAAATGTGAAAATCTATTGATTAGTTCCATTATTGAAACTGCGAGTGTAATTGAGCAGCATCATTAATTCATATAAATACAATTGACTTGACATTACAAATAGACTAATTTTGATGTGGTCATATTATTAAAGAAAAATTGCATAAACCATAAGCAGGGCATTTCTTTAGCTTAAGGTTACAAAAATATTCCTTCAGATTTGCAGAGCAAGTATTAAACAGTAAATTTCCTCTTATAAAAGTTAATAACAAACTAATTAGTGCAAAATATGGTAATTTATACCTAGCGTGATATGCTATAAACTACCAGGAATATATTTATGCAGACTACAGTTTTAAAATATTTGTAATTTGAAGAGTATTGAAACAAATTGGAATATATATATGCAGCTGCACGCATATATACGTTCTTTAGTCAATGATTCTGTGCAGTATAAGTAATAGTTATATTTGCAGCAAATAAATAAGGGAGATATAAAATGAAAATAAAGAACATACTTTTTGTCCTGTTATTTTCGGTTTTATTTCTTTCATCTTGTCAAAATTCTTTAATCAAAACTGATAATGGTAATGTCCAAGTCTATTTTAAGTATGGTCACAAGAATGTGTTAGATACCTTCGAAAATACATATCAAAAAGATATGATACTGGATGGAGTTATTAAAATCAGATTTTTTTTAACACCGGAAGAACTGAATCAAATATTAGAAAAGGCTAATTCAATAAACTATTTTTCATTGCCGGATACTTTTAAATACGTCCCGGTAAATGGTATAACAAAGATAACTGACCCAAATCCTGGTGAACAAATATTAAGAATAAAATATCAACAAAAAGATAAAAGAACAATCTGGACTTATCCATTAAATGATAATTTCCCTGAAGTAAAAGATTTAATGGAATTAAAGGATTTTATAATATCTATAATTATATCAAAACCTGAATACAAAAAATTGCCACCTACGAAAAGTGGTTATCAATAATAAAAAAGCAAATATAACCAGCAACTCAAAGCGACCGC
>JADFLR010000029.1:0-37643 GCA_022564295.1 Bacteroidota bacterium
GTTTCAATTAAAGCATAGGTTTAACTCGTAATAAAAAACAAGCATCTCTTAAGTAATAATTTTAATCATATCACTTGCCGTTCACTTTAGTGAACAGAATAAAGATGCAGCAAGGAAGTTTTTTGGCTTCTCCGAAGGAGTCCTTTTGACAGCCACATAAAAGGAAATGCGGCTAAAGCCGTATATAGCTTTAGGATTATAATAACCGTCAGTTAAAACTGACGGAAGTGATATGTTGTTATAAATAATAAAGTTTTTTCATTTATTCTTATCAATAAATATAAAAACTAGATGTTACTTTTTCGAACTACAAGATATTTATTTTATTGTAATGTGAATGGCTGGCTGATTAGATTGGATTGAAGGTGAAATTAATTTTGAGAAAATTTTTTAAAAGAGCACTGAATTGCCACGCCACCTGCCTGCCGGAAGGCAGGTTCATGGCGTGGGAAAGAAAAGATGAGAAAAATTATGGGGTTTCAACCCCAACTGTTTTTATTTTCTCATTAAGTCTTTCAAGTTAGGGCTAAAGCCCGGATGGTTTTCATTTGATTTTTATCTCCGCCTTACTCGTCTCGCTCCCCATCTTGTCCGTGTCAGGATTCGACGAGGTCGGACGGACGCTCGCCGGAGCGAAAAGGGCAGTGCTATTCATAAACATATTAACAATTTATCTTTTTTGAGAGAGGAAATTCTATTTATTAAAGCTATGAATTGCCACGCCTTTTAAGGCGTGGATTAGAGAAAACTAAAACGAAGATGGGCTTCAGCCCAAACTTTCATTACATCACTTGCGAACTATCTCAAATCCATATTTCTCAATAAACTCATCATACTCTTCCTGAAAAGTCTTCTTCCTGTGATGCTCCTCCTGGTTTTTGATATAATCTCTTACTTTATTAACCTGTGAATGACCTATTGATACAGCAATATATTCATCCTGCCATTCGAATTTATTAGGTATAAGATTATTTTTATTTATCCAATGAGATGACTCACCTTTTATTAGTTGAGTAATTTTCGAAATAGATTGCTCTGAATTTAGGGAAATTAATAAATGAATATGATCATTGACACAATTCATAAAATCAATATAAATATTCTTTTTGATTGAGTTTTCTTTAATGTGTTTCAGTAATGATGGTTTTAGATTTTTAGAAATAAGTTTATCTCTGTTTTTGGTTGAAAAGATAAGATGAATCCAAATTTTGATGTATGGCATTTTTATATTTTAATATAATTTTAAGAATAAATTTATAGTGATAATATAGAAAAAGTTTTTAATTGAATGTTCAAGTTTTGGCTAAAGCCAATTCTTGTTTTATTATTCAATCCCACGACCTAAAGGTCGTGGCAATTCAATTAAGTTTCGGAAGTTTTATTGGGAAATATAAATAGCCACGCCATTCACGGCGTGGGAGATAAAAGATAAGAAAAATTATGGGGTTTCAACCCCAACGGTTTTTATTTTCTCACTAACTCTTTCAAGTTTGGGCTAAAGCCCATTTGAATTTTTGGGGTTATTAGTCACCGCCCTGAGGGGCGGTGCAATTCAAATAATTTAGCTAATATTTTTTTGTGAGAGAGAAAATTTTATTTATTAAGACTATGAATTGCCACGCCTTCTGCTTACGGCAGATTGGTTTAAGGCGTAGGATAAAAGAAAGTGAAGAAATGCCAGGGCTTCTCCGAAAGGAGTTCTTTGGATAACAGTTTTTATATTTAAGCGGTCAACTTGTGTAACTTAGATGAAATCGAAATGGTATATAATTCTTTAGTGGTTAATCAATAAAGTGCAGCAAACAATTAGTTTAAATTGTCATTTCTTATTAAAACATGTTTTGTAGAAAAATAAACAATCATTTATCTGATTGCTTTTCCATCGTCTAAAGAAAAAAAGTGAAGTTTATCCAAATTAAAATAAATATCTACTTCTATACCCGGTTGAGGTTTCTCAATTGCGGGGACTCTGGCAATAAATTTAGAATCACTTAATTTGAAATAAAGTATAGTTTCATTTCCCATCGGTTCAGCAACTTCTAATTTTACACGATGTTTTTTAAGGTTGAGGCTATCATCGGATTTGTGGTAAATATTTTCCGGGCGAATACCAAGAACAACCGGTTTATCAATATAGTTTTTTATTCCATTATAGCTGTTTGAGTCTAAATCTACACTGAATGATTTATCATCATTAACAAATTTAAGATTGCCTATTTCAATTATCTTCCCATTAATAAAATTCATCGGAGGACTTCCGATAAATCCAGCCACGAATAAGTTTACAGGATAATTATAAATATTCATAGGAGTATCTATCTGATGAAGATCTCCGTCTTTCATAACCGCAATTCTATCTCCCATCGTCATAGCTTCTGTCTGATCGTGAGTAACATATATTATTGTAGCCTCTAATCGATTATGTAATTTGGAAATTTCAGTTCTCATCTGAACTCTTAATTTTGCATCTAAGTTGCTAAGCGGCTCATCAAATAAAAATACTTTTGGATGTCTGACAATTGCTCTTCCAACTGCAACTCTCTGTCTTTGTCCTCCGGATAACGCTTTTGGTTTTCGTTTGAGATACGGTTCAAGATCAAGTATTTTTGCTGCTTCTGTAACTCTTTTCTTTATTTCTTCTTTTGGATATTTCCGTATCTTTAACCCGAACGCCATATTATCATATACAGTCATATGCGGATATAAGGCGTAGTTTTGAAAAACCATCGCAATATCTCTTCTCTTAGGTGAAACGTCATTAACTAACTTCCCATCAATAAATATTTCGCCGGATGATATTTCTTCTAATCCCGCAACCATTCTTAATGTTGTTGATTTCCCGCACCCTGAAGGACCAACTAAAACTACAAATTCTTTATTCTGTACATCAAGATTTATGTTGTTTACAACCTTATTTTTGCCATCAAAAGATTTGGATACATTTACTAATTTCACTTCAGCCATTTTTAATACCCGGTTATTTTAATATTGTGATAAAATATTATTTTAAAAGCACTAACTTTTTTGTATGATTATAGTTCTTCGTTTTTAATGTGTAAAAATAAATACCGCTGGGAACCTGACGTCCATTATCATCTTTACCATCCCAGTGGTAAGTGTAATGCCCTGCTAATTTATATTCATTTACCAGAGAACGAATTCTATTTCCAAGAATGTCATATACTTCTAAAATAACTGGGGCAGCATCCTTAACCTGGTAATGTATGATTGTGCTGGAGTTAAATGGATTTGGGTAATTTTGGAATAATTCATTCTGATCAGGGATTAGATTATTCCATTGTTCATCAACTGTTGTGGTAATATCGTATAAATTTCTTATCTCCTGAAAGGATAAAGCATAATTATAAATACGAATATCATCCAGTACACCCTTAAAATTGTATTGATTATTTCCCGGAAGTACCTGACCAATCATAAAATCAATATTCGTTTGTAATATTGATCCGGAAAATGTTGATAATGCATCTAACTTACCATTAATGTAAATTTCATAATCAGATGCGTCATATACAGTTGTAACATTGTAAAGACCATTAAGAGTTAACCCGGTTTCAGAATCCAAATCTTTTATTCCTGAAGAAGTTTTTACAGTCCATCTTATACGTTTATCTGTAATGGAAATTTTCCATCTATTTTCCCAATTACCATGAGAAAGCGGGTAAGCTTCGCGCTCAAAAAAATCACCAACCTTTATCCAGAAATTTACAGTTATTGAATTCTCAAAATTTAAGCTTTCAGAGTTTGGAACTTTGATATAGTCATTAATTCCATCGAATTGATAAGCGCTATTTTGATTACCAAAACGATCTGCAACTAATGCAGCACCGTTAACAGTTCCATGATTTTCAAATCCACTTTCGTCATTAGCATTACCGCTAAATGGATAATAAGCTACAAGATCACCAGATTGATTAATAGTTGAATCACGTACAGAAACTAAAATACTATCCTTATCCATACCCCCAAATACGTCTTGAACTACACAATTCAAATAGTAATTACCCTCTTCAATCGGCGAAGTCCATATAACCTGCGAACCGCTGCCACTGAAAGAACCCTGTACAGATGACCAGGTATAATTTATCTCATCACCATCTGGATCAAAAGCATCACAACTTAATTGAGACTGTGTTCCAATATGAATTTTCCTTGGGTCAGCAGTTATATTATTAATGATTGGATCGTTATTTATATATTCCACGACTTCAATATAGATAGTGTCACTAACCTGATTCCCATATTCGTCCTCAACTCCGCAGATGATAGCGTAACTCCCTTCTAAGTTTGGTGCGTTCCAGATGACATTTGCACCACTTCCATTTATTGTTCCGGAAGATGTGAACCAGGAATAAAAAAGGGAATCATCATCTCTATCTTCAGCAGTACAATAAATATTGGAATCATCTTCTAAGAGAATAATTATTTGATCTGCAGCCAGACTTTTTATACGAGGAGGATAGTTAGGAACAAATTGTCCCGATCGATAATCAACCACAACTTCATCGATCAACATTTTGTCCAGATCATAAGTTATAGTACCACCCGAAGGTGTAATAACTGCTACAACCGCCTCATCCGATGGAATTATGATTGTAGTTGTCCCGGTAACTCCAATCTTTAAAAAAGTATTGCTAATTGCATCGTAGATATCCGATAAACCGTTTCCGACATAAAGATCTACCATCTTATTTTCGTTGAATGGATTGAAATAAAGAAAAGTTGGATAAGAAGCATCGTGAAAATAATCAGTTTTTAAAAGATCTAGTTGAAGAATTTTTTGAACTGTTGTTGTATCAATAATTCCACCTAAAATACCAACATGAGATGACCCGTACAATGCAAGATTGGTCATTCCCCAGCCTCCGCTTATTGCATCACCGGTTGCATAGGGGCTTTGCCCATTCTGAGTTTCACGAAGCGCCTCATGAGCAATATAAGAATTCGGATCGTATTGATGTGCCCATTCTTCACTATCTTGATTTTGATCTGGTAAATAATTCGTATATAATAATCGAGCAGCATTTGATGCATTTAAAACCCATTTGCCTATTGCTCTTGCAAATCTATCATCGTATCTAACTAATGGAACGAGCGCTCCTACTTGTTCAAATGTATTCATTAAAAATGCATAATCGTTTGAGCCATTAACCTCTCCAATTAATCCGTGTACATCATAATTACCCCAATGACCAATGATCGCCCCCCAGCTACGCAATGGACCAACATCAAAACACCAGTTTATTAATTTTTCAACATTATATGTTGTTCCGATTTCTGCATTCATTCGTGCTGCAAGATAGACACCGTAAGCCAATTGAAGTTCATATGAGGGATTAGAATTTAATTCATTAAGAAATTCCATTGCCCATTCTGCACCAATCCTGTATTTATCATTGCCCGTTTCCATGTAAGCATTGTATAAAATCCATGCAAGGGCACCAGCTGCTTCCGGTTCCGGTACTCCGGATGAATATGGAGTCATCGTTATTAAATTAAATGCGCGATAATTCATATATGGTTTTTGCCAGGGAGTTGAACTTCCTCCCATCACCTCAATTGCTTCCAGCCACCGATCAGCAACCTTTGTAAACTGATATTCAAAATCACCAGTATTTGGATACATATCATAAAGCTGATAGAAAAAAATATTAGGCATTGTATCATACCACCAGTCATCCCAGCTACTTCCTGTCGGATGATTTAAATATACATCAGCACCATTTTGTTTATTAAAATATTCTTCGCACATCAATACCCAATTGTTTCCGCTTTGGTTAGATTTATCCATCCCAACCAGGCTTGCACTAATAACTGCAGGAAGAACGTTAATTGCTTCAGCCGAAAAAGGAGAATTAGTTCCAACCACGGTGTGCAATCCAAAACTAATATGAGAATAGTTTACCGTATTCGTTCTCCACCAAATTAAAGGTAAATATTGACCTGTTTGGTTAAAATCAAATACAAGTGAATCATAACCCTCTACAACCTCTTCCCAATTTCTCATTTCATAGGGTTCAGGAATATTTGGCATTTGTTTAATTCTATTAATATTAATTTGCTGAGAAAGAGCTGAATTATTCGAAAAACAAATCATTAGAATTGTAAGAACTATTATAGATTTTATCCTGTTAATCATTCATCAGATATAAATTTTATGAAGACAAATATTTATTTAATGAATATACTTTTATATTATCAGGTTCAAATTGAGCATTGCAATTTTGAATTATTTTGATCTTTTTAGTCTCACCAGGTAATAAAATAAACCCTCTCGCATCAAATTTTATATGTGGATGAGATAGATCAACAAAGAATGTTGGAGTATTTGATTTAATTGATACATATGTATCAGATTCTTCAGTAAATTCAATCTCTAACTTCGCTTCCGGTAAATTAACATTCTTCCATTCTTGCTCTAAATAGAAATTTCTGTGGAGAAGCTTGTCATTTTCATTATAAACTGAAGCGATCAAAATGTTGTCTCCGCTATTTCTTAACTCTTGTATTGGTACTTTGTAAATAATATTATTTCTACAATTTTGAATGGAAAACTGTTTATCATATTCTTTTATAACTTTTCCAGATTGCTGTTCAATTATATGAAGTTTTAAGAGACCACATATTGTTTTCGTTTTACTATGATTATTAAAATTTATATTAATGGTAGAATTTTCTTTAATTATAGTAATTATTTGATCTGAGTAAACATCCTTAACAAAAAAATATGATAGCTTGGGTGCTAAATCTGAATCAATAATAGACCAGCTTATGGCAGGCCAACAATCATTTAATTGCCAAATGATTGTTCCATTCGTTCGGGGCCAGTTAGCTCTCCAATGCTCAATACAACTTTTTAATGCTAAACCCTGATTAAGCTGAGCTAAATAAATAAAATCATTCCATTCACAAGTCATTGGAAGATGATCGGATAAAAATTGAAAAATTCTTTTCTGTCCTTCAATCTGTTTATTGTGAAATTCGAACATGGGGTTATCGCAACTGCGATTATCTTTAGACAATACCGCTGTCCAGGTTGATTTATTAGCCGGGGCTTGAAATCCAAATTCTGAAACAAACAGACTATTATCTTTTATAACTTCTGTGTAATCAATCCAGTTGCTCCATATATTCCACTGATGTGTATTTCCACTGCTTTGATCATTTGGGTCTTCATTCAATCCAAATGGTGATGATGGCCAGTACGGTCGCATCGGATCAGCTTCCTTTAGTAAATTGGGTATAAGATTGTGATAGATTTTGTGCCCGGGTAATTTAGTAATATCCTTATCTCTATTTTGATACCACAACCATTCACATTCATTGTTACCACACCACAAGGCAAGTGAGGGATGATGTTGCAATCTTTCTACATTCTGTATAATCTCTATTTTTACATTTTCTATAAACTCTTCATGTTCAGGATATGAGCCACAGGCAAACATAAAATCCTGCCAAATCATTAAACCAAGTTCATCGCAAAGTTCATACAAAATATCTCGTTCATAAACTCCTCCACCCCATATTCTTATCATATTACAATTTGCTTTTTTTGCTAAAAAGAAAAACTTTCTATATCTCTCATCAGATACTCTTGGTAGAAATGAATCCGTGGGGATCCAGTTGACTCCTTTTATGAATATCTCTTTTTTATTTACTAACATCTTGAATGTGTTTTCTCCATTTTCCTCGAGAATTAATTCAATTGTTCTAATGCCAACTTTTCTTTTATCTAAATCAATTATCTTTTTATTTTTATTTTTCAGTATTACTGATAATATATAAAGTGGTTGATCGCCCTGACAAGAAGGCCACCATAGTGCCGGATTATCTATTTCCACCCTTACTTTGTTTGTGTTAAAAACATCTTTAACAGTTATCTCTTCAATTAGTTGTCTTTTAAGCGAGAGGCTGATTTCTAAAATACAATCAGAATTTACAATGCCTTCTAAATCTACATCTACTTCAACTACTGCTTTATTTTCTGAAATTGATAGAGTACTGAACTTCAGATTTTTTATTGATGCCTTATCTTTTTGTAACAGATATATTGGTTTGTAAATTCCCATTGTGGGAAAAGATGGTCCCCAATCCCAGCCGAAAGAATACTGTGCTTTCCGGATGTAAACTCTTTCGGTGTTTACTTCAACGTATAGTTTACCATGTTTTTCTTCCAGTGACTTGGCATACTTTATCGGTGAAGTGAACTTTATTTCGAGCTCATTATTCTTATCTTTTATTTTTGAAGTGATATCTAATTCATATCTTCTAAACATATTATTGAAATTGCCTATTTGTTCTTTATTCAACCATACTTCGGCAATAGTATCCAACCCTTCAAATACAATTATAACCGGTGAATCACTTTTGAATTCATCCGGTAAATCAAAGGACGTTTTATAAATCCAATCACAATTACTAATCCATTGTAATTTAAGCTCGTTATCTTCGAAAAATGGGTCTTCAATTAATCCTAATTCAAGTAAATCAGTATGAACTGTACCCGGGACAGAACAACTCATCCACTTTGTAAATTTTCCCAATTCTCTTGATACATCAGAAACTTTAAATTTCCAATTTTTATTTAAAACAATCTTTTTCACTTTGAGGTAAGTTCTTTCAGAAGTTCATTTACATTAACTTTAGCAAAGCTGCTTACATAGTCCGACATAGCGTAAGGTATAATTAATTCATCACCATGTATCATACTGCCGCAACTATAGACCACATTTGGTACATACCCTTCCCGCTCGTTTTCGTTTGGGTTGAGTAAGGGTTCTTTAAGCCGTCCGATAACTTTAGTCGGATCTTCTAAGTCAAGAAGGAAAGCACCAATAGAATATTTCCTCATTGGACCAACACCATGACTTATAACAAGCCAGCCCTTTTCTGTTTCAATAGGCGATCCGCAATTACCTAATTGTACTATTTCCCAGGTAAAGGTCGGCTTTAAGAGAATCTTTTTAGTATACCAAAAATGTATATTGTCAGAAAACATTATATAAATATTTTCATTGTCCTGCCTTGAAAGCATTACATACATCCCATCGATTTTACGCGGAAATAGAGCCATTCCTTTATTCTGAACCTCCGGACCATTCAACGTACTAATCTTAAAACTAAGAAAGTCTGTTGTTGCCAATAATTGAGGTAGAGTTACTTTTCCATCGAAGGCAGTATAAGTGGCGTAATAGATATAACTTCCATCATCATTAACAAAACGAACAAAACGTGCATCCTCGATCCCATTCTTTTGGGTCGGACTATGAGGGAAAATAATTCGTTCGGATAGATGATGTTTTTTGTTATAAACGATTTCATAATTGGAATGTGCAAGCGAAAGAATTCCATCGGCTATTTCATTATTTTGACCATTACGAGTGCGAATTTTATAAATTGTACTTTCCACACGTTCTTCCAATTCATAAAGAGAAAACACATCTCCAAGCTGAGAAAGCACTTCATTGGCAAAATTGTTGGCTAAACCTAATTCAATTAATTTTCTCTCAAAGAGTTGCTTTTCGTAGTTTGGATTTGGAATTACTTCGGGTGCTGTAACAAACCTTGCAGGATTTTCGATAGTAATATTATTATTAACATCAATAAGCCCTAATCGAAATACTATTGATGAGATATGACCTTCTCCAGTAGCTCGTAAACTTAATATAAATCGCCTGCTTCCCTTAGGAAGATTTGATTGATCCGGATGCAAGACCATTGAAGGATTGAATAAAGCAGCGGATTCAAGTGAATATTCTGCGGTAAAATAGGCACCTATTAGCATTTTTCTATTTTTTCTCAGTTTTCTATCGCTAATTAAATAGCTGGAAATTTGATCGAACCTTTTTAGAAAGTATTCATAAAGTTTATGATGCCTATCAACAAATTCTTTACATACCTCCTCGAGTTCTTTATCAACTTCCGCATATGTAAGGGACATTACCCTGGCAGCTATCTTAAGTATTTGCTCGTCTCTAGCTGGTTTAAATGGTAGAAATAGTACCCTTCTTTGGTCCGGTTTCAATACAATTTTTGTTCTTTCTACTTGCATAATTAAAATTTATTTCTTGTTAAAAAATTTTATTACTTTAATTTGTATTTTGTACAAGATACTTATTGAGCACTTTTTTTGAAATGCTATTTTGCTCAATGGCTAACAAAGTTAATAAAGCTTCAATGGTAGATTCTGCGCCTGAGTTTTTATTGATGGCATTTTGTGAATTAATTCCATCATAACAAATTCCTGACGAGGGAAAATACATTTGTGCTTCTGCTAAATTATTTCCGAAAAACCAACTTGCTATCTCACCAGCTATACTTGCGTATGAAGAATCTTTGGTGATATTGTATGCTTCTATGCAGGCATATACAATAACCCTGAAGTTATAAGCAATCTGTGAATATTGTTTTGTTTCTCTCGGAATGTATCTATCGTTTTTCTGATCAATATAAAAACTACTCAAGTAATTTTCATTCATCAAGAATTTATAAAAGTAGCTGATTTCCGAAATTGCTGCCACTAATATGTCTTCTCTTTCTAAAAGAGATGAAGCTTTAAGCAAAGAATAAGATTGTAAATTTCCGTAAGCGTGCCATAGATTTTCCCAGCTCATAAATGCGGAATAAGGGAAATTGGTGGAATTACCTCTTTGTACAGATAGAATTCCATTACACAAGTTATTGATGTATTCCGGAATTGTTTCATCTTTACTAAACTTATAATAATTAAGAAGAGACAGTATTATTATTGAAGCCTGATCGCTCGCGGATTTTTGAGGGAGCCAGGTAATTATATCTTTACCATTTATGATTTTTATTTCTTTCTCTGCATTAATTATCTTTTTTAATTCTTCAGTTATTCTCTCAAGACTTTTATAAATAATGTCTGCAAAATCTTTATCAACATTCACAAAATGTAAATATCCATTTGAAAGTGCCCACATAGCTCTCCAACTCCACCAATTTGGTTCGTTTATACTATTCTTATGATCTTTGTTTATAGAGTAATCATAAAAGATAAAATTATAGAAGAAACCATTATCTGCTTGCATGTAAATAATAAATTCAAGCAATTTCTTTGCTTTTAATATACTTGATGCATCTGTATAAGATTCGAAATAATTTAAATATAATACTGCTGCACGTGCAGCATCATCAATACAGGCAATTCCTTCGTCTGTATCGCCTACCCATTTGTAATCAGGATATTCGCTATAAATATGAATTATTCCAAATATTTTATTATCAACATATATATCTTCATAGAGTGAATCCAGATGTGCAGTGTTAATTATTGAACCGGTATTCTGTTGCCCTTGCGATCGATAGTCACAATTAAAAGTAAATAATAATAGTGAGGAAAATATGAATATTAATACCTGTTTTTTCATAAAAGTAGTTTCCCCTATTTGCACATTGATAATAGATAACTAATACTCGTAGTAGCTACACAGATATTAATATCAGCACCAGAATAGTAAATTCTTACCTCACCGTTCTTCTCAACTATCCATCCATTTGAGAATGTAACATTCCCAACATCGCCAACTCTTTCGTAATCAAATTCCGGTGAGATAATTGGTTCTTTACTTCTGCCTTTAACAATCCATGGTTTGTTTGTTTCTAATAACATTACTCCAAGCTTGTAAATCATTGAGGTACCAAAAATTCTTACACCATGATATAATATTAACCAACCTTCTTTTGTTTTAAGTGGAGTACTGGACGCACCGATCTTGTGATGTTCCCAGGTACCTAACTTTGGTTCTAATAGTAATTTATATTCACCCCAGTGCAGCAGATCAAGACTATTACTAATCCATATATCATTTCTGTTCCCGGCAGTTGGTCTATCAACTTTCCAATAATATCCATCTATTTTTTCCGGAAAAATAGCACAGTCTTTATTTGAAGGTTCAGTTATTGGTCCGTGTATTATAAAGTTTTTGAAGTTTTTTGTTTCTGCTAAAATTACTAATGGTTCATATTTCGAGTAACCAGTATATGTTAAATAATATTTATCATCAATCGGAATAATGCGAGGATCTTCTATTCCCCATTTTACATATTCATAACAATCTTTATGATCTTCAGGTGTTAAACAGGGCTTATTAGCAACTGTAAAATCATAGCCATCATCACTCTCAGCTAAAACAAAACTCGATCTTCCATTTGGCATCTCCACTCTGCAAAGAAGCAGATATTTATCTTCATACTTAACTGCACCCGGATTAAATATACTGTTAACATTAAATGGTACATCAGCTTTAGTAATTATTGGATTATTTTTATATTTTATTATTTCATTCATTTTATAATACTATTAAATAATTTTTTACTCTTTTATTCCGGCAGATGCCATACTCTGGATAAAATATTTTTGGAAGAATAGATACGCTAAAACAATTGGCAGCGCTAAAACTGTTGCAGAGGCAAGCTTAACTCCTAACTGAGACTCAGCTCTTCCTCCAACAGCAAAAAGAGTTACTAATTGAGGCATAGTCATTAACTCTTCATTTCTAATCACAATCAGCGGCCAGAGAACTTCGTTCCAGGAAGCCATAAAAGTTATAATCCCAACAGTAACTAAAGCCGGAATAGCATTCGGCCAAAGTATTCTGAAAATTATTGTTAACTCATTACACCCATCAATTCTTGCAGCATCAATTAAATCTTGAGGTATGCTTTTAAAATACTGTCTAAACATTATTATACTTAGAGCATTCATTAAATATGGAATAATTAAAGCATAGTAAGTATCAACCCAACCAAGTTTAACCATGATAATATATTGTGGAATTAAAGTTATCTGGAACGGTAAGGTCATAGTGAAGATGATAACATAGAAAATCAGATCTCTCCCTTTGAATTCTAATCGTGATAATGCATAACCCACCATCGAACCAAAGATAAGAACACCTGCCGTTACTGACGATGCTACAAATATACTGTTCAGAAGTGCCCTGCCAATAGGAATCTTATCAAACATTTGTGTGTAACTATTAAATGATATAGTAGAAGGAATAATTGAAAAACTACTGATATCACTTTCGGGAACCAATGTAGCAGTGATCATCCATAAAAATGGATAAAGAAACATTAAAGCGCCAAAAACAAGTAAAAGATAAAATATTGCTTTCTTCATCCTAATTAAACTTCTCTTTCAATAAACTTTTTTTGAATAATTACCACACTTAATATTATGAGCGCAAAGAACAATCCTAACGTTGCTGAATAACCCATATGATAATAGAAAAATGCTTGCTTGTAGATATACAAGACTGCTGAAAGCGTACTATTTAACGGACCTCCGCCTGTTAATACGTATGGTTCGATGAATAGCGAAAAACCACCGATAGTAGATAATATTACGACTAAGAAAATTGTTGGATTTATCATTGGCAAAGTAATTTTAAAAAACTTTTGCCAGTGAGTTGCGCCTTCCAGATCTGCGGCTTCGTAATAGTGTTTTGGAACTGTTTGAAGACCGACCAGAAACAATACAATGTACAATCCTACATTCTTCCAGGTAGCCATAAGCGCAATTGAAGGCATGGCAATCTTTGGATCAATGAGCCATCCGACCTTCCCGAATCCCAAAGTAACAAGTATTTTGTTAAGTAATCCCGTATCAAAACCGTAAAGCTGCTGCCACAGTATTGTTACAACCACGCCGGATACAACAACCGGCAGGAAGAAGGCAGCGCGGAAAAATCCTCTCAAATGAATTTTTTGATTTAGCACTTCTGCCAGAAATAAAGCTACAATTATTTGAAGTGGAATATGAATTACCAGGAATATAAGCGTGTTCAGGATCGATTTTAAAAAGAGTGCGTCTTGAAATAATCTTATATAATTAGCGAATCCCGTATACTCCATCGGAGAAATGATGTTCCACTTATGGAATGTAAGCACAATTGAAAATATCACCGGGAAAGCAATGAATATTAAAAAGTGAATAATATACGGTGATACTAATAAATACGGAACTGCTTTTTTATTCATTACTGCCTGGATAAATTTATTCAATAAATAAAAGATTTACTGCATTCGCCGCGTCGTTTATTGCTTGTTCAGGAGATTTTACACCGTAGATAACACAAGCTTCATACTCTTGCGAGATTAAATCGAATACTTCTTTTAAAACGGGTGTTGAATCTGTGCCTTTTACATATTTAGATTGTTTTGCAAATGTTTTCATTTTTGGATTCGCAGTGAAATAATTCAAATATAAGCTATCGGTATCGAGATGTTTCCTGCGTGGTAATTGAGTAGTAATTTCAAGTAACTTCAAATCGTTTTCTTTACTGATCATAAATTTTATAAACTCCCAGGCATATTGAGGGTTACTGCAAGTATTAAATATTACTATGTTCTTTGGATCACCATAAGTATAAATAGGACCTTCAAAACCATCCGGTACAGGTATTGTAGAAAAATCATATTCAAATCCTTCCGGTTTAAACTTCTCTGCGTGCACAATTTCCCACGGACCAGTGAATCTTGTCGCAACATCACTTGATAGAAATACATCCTGCCTCGCCGATAACCTTTCCCTGGTAAAGTATTCGTTATCATATAGTTTTTTTAAAAAAGAAAATACACCGATAGCATATTCATTATTAAATACTGCTTTGTCATTTTCAATTAGAGGCGCTCCTCCGGATGCAGCCAGATAAAACGGATAAAAATCAAAAAACCTTTGCCACCAGGTAACAATCACCTCAGAATATCCGAACCATCTATCTACATATCCGTCGCCGTCTGCATCTTTCTTAAATAATTCTGAAGCAGCTAAATATTCGCTGTAACTATGTGGAGGATTACTTAATCCTAATTCTCTAAAGATATTTTGATTATAAATCATCATTATAGGATTGATCTTCCATGGAATCTGGTAGATATGCCCGTCTAAGGATTTAATTTCCTCTACAACATTACTATCACATCTTTCATAAATAAAGTCAATGAATCCGTCAAGTGTATCAAATGGGAATAATACACCGGCTTGTGCATAAACTTCAACATCTCCCTGCCACATGTTGGAGTAAATATCGGGAGTAGTCTCCCCTACTACTGCTGCTAAAATTATTTCCTCACTTGATTGCCCTTCCGGAACCGGTTGAAACTTAATGAATGCTTTATCAGGATTTTCTTTATTCCATTTATTTACAACATACTTTGCAAATTCTATTTCATCCGGGTTATTTGAAGACCAATACAAAAGCTTATTTTCATGATCGTTCTCATTCCCGCAAGATGTAAGGATACCAAAGAGTAAAAATATTATGATATGTAAATACTTTATAATTTCTTTCATTTACCTATTAATAGTTAAATTAAATTTAGTTTCATTCCCAGTTAATCCAATCAAAATCAATTGTGGGATATGGAGTTCTGGGAATTAATCCGCCTTTTTTTACAGTATAAAAATCTATTGCTTTAGGATTGTGTTCTTCAGACACATTAATCTTTTCGAGAACATCTTCATTGATATTAATTTCATATTCACTCTTTAACTTGTTAAGTTTGAGAAATAATTGCCTAGTAATTTCCGTATTTATTTTTTCTTCGTTGGATTTAACATCTAAACTTTCTAGACTATTATATTTGACTTCCTCTTCCTCCAATTCAACTGATTCTACTATGTCTTTTTTAACTGCACTGTAAACTATTTTGTCTTTCCACCATTTCGCTTGCTTAGTAAAGGATTCAGTAGTATGATAATTTCTTTCATATGCTTGCCCGGTAAGTAACTTATCCCTTACCATACGCCAAACCAGGCTTTCAACAGAGCTTGAGAAGCTTCGCAAATTCGTTTTATTAAATTTGATATATTGACTTCTATTCCGGTACCAAACCAGAAACTCTTCCAATAATATTGTTCCATCATTCATTTTGACGAGTATTGTTTGCGCAATATTTTCTTTAGTTACGTTTAGCTCATCCAATGCTTGGTTAAGTTTATCAGACAGATTCCACAAATTATATTTTTCCTTCGAAAGGGTGTACAAACCGATATAAGATCTAAGAAGATTAAAACTTTGTATTTTAATAAGCGGATTTTTTTCAAGTAATAGTTGATTGACATATTCGTCTGATAATTGATCCATCTTTTTTTTCTTTAACCAGTTAACGGATTCTTGCCTCAATCTTATCATTTCAGCTTCGGTAGTTATAATATTTTGCCAAACGTTATGAATCTTAAATAAATACCAGCCATCATCTGCTTCTATTGGGTTAGATACCTGTCCTACAGGAAGTGTATCAATTATTTCTGCTAAATCCGGATTCTTCTTACCAAGCTGGAATCTATTTATCTTCATACTCCTGTCATCAAGGTAGATTGAATCTTCAAACTGTAACTGATATAAGGAATCGAAAGAAGCTCCATTGTTTAGTTCAAATAAAAGATCATCTTTTCCCTCTTTATTTTGTTCATACAACCACCGTATATCTAACTCCATCTGTTTCTGAGTAACTATCGTATCAACTTCTTTTTCGGAAATTTTTATTGTACTTAAGATATCGTCTTTGAACATTTCCTCGGTTGCTAAATCACTTTCAAAGTCTTTGATTAATGAGCTAATCTCCTCTTCCTTATCAATATTTCTGGAATAGCCATCCAATGTTAATAGTTTTTCATAAATCATGTATTTCAAATAGCGGTTCTTGGAATCTTTTTTTCTTTTAACAAATGCGGGTCCAAATTCATAACTGTTTGAAAACTCCTCAGCAGTGATAATAATTGGGCCAATGGAGGCTACTATCTCATCTAATATTAAATCGTTAGCAGGAGCCTGTGATTTTAAGCTGTCTTGAAAAGGATAAGATGTGCCCAGGTAGATTATTATAAGTAAAAAGGAATATTTTTTTTTATAAGCAATTCTATTATAGATTTTCAATTAATAAAATTTCCTCAAAATTTAAATTCCAACGAGAACATATGAACATTTTGCAATCTTCCAAAATCACGAAAAGCATAATCAAACTGAAATATAGTGTCGCTAAAAAGTAGGGTTGAATTAACACCAACTCCAAGAGACAACCCACCTTCGGCATCTGTTAAGAATAGAGCATTATAGCCCCCTCTTATTATAAAGAACTCCATAAAGGCAAACTCACCACCTATATTTAAACTTTCATAATCATTATTTGGATGAATTGCATCTAGTGTAACGGTAAACCTATAAATATCATTTTGTATGGCATTAGTTGAAAGACCAAGCCTGAATATTAGTGGAAGATCCCAGGAATCTAATTCTACGTTTGTCGGAATTCTGTCATTAGAACCTTCCTTATTTTCATCAACTCTTATAAAGAATCTAGTATCACGTCCCTCAAGTTTCATAGATGTCCCAAAATTTGAAATTGAAGCACCGATAATCATTCCTCCAAGAATATCAGTCCTAAATAATGTCCCCACATCTATTGCGAAACCTTGTGCCGTCATATGCCAGATTTTTTCTTGTATATATTTAAATGTGAACCCTAACGAAAACCGGTCTGTTAAGTTTCTTGCATAGCTTACACCAAATGAGATATCACCTGCGCTAAAAAATTCGCCGGTGCCTTCAGGCTTTTCGACCGTTCTAACAATCATATCATCCATTGAAAGAGCAGTGAAACTAAATCCCATAGTTCCAAAATCACCTAATGGAAGAACCAATCCCACAAAATTAAATCTTGTATCTCCAATCCACTCCATGTTTGCTATTTGAAGATCATATTTATCTATTTTAGATATTCCACCAACATTCCAGTATAACGCCGAAGCATCATTTGCTACACTAACAAACGCCCCTCCCATTCCTACAGCTGCAGCTCCAACAGGGATTTCTAAAAATGTGGCTGAGGTAGTTGCTACTTTTGAGACGTTAGTATTTTGCCCCATTAAATAAAATGGTATTAACATGATAAAGAATATACTCTTTATTACGATATTCATCATTCTAACCTCTTGAGCAAAATCTTAAAGTAATCCTTTATTTAATTATTGCAAATCGTCCTATTTTTTCCCCTATTTCAGGAGCATCAACATGGTAAACGTATATACCATAAGCTATATCCATTCCATCTTTTGACACTAAATTCCAGGCTTCCTGCCCATCACTAATTGTACTATTGTGCTCAATAGTTTGAACTAACTTGCCACTCATACTATAAATTCTTATTGTACATTGGTTTGGAAGATGAATGAAAAATATTCTACGCTCACCTCTACCAATAGAACTGGAAATTGGCTCCCAGGAAGCCGCGCCTGTATAAGGATTTGGTACAACGGCGATCTTGTCCATCTCCGATTGCGCCTTTGATATGTCAAAATCCGGGCTCTTAGAAATAAACTCAAAATACTCACCGGTTCTGAAAGGTTTCTTCGTAATAATTTTATATACATCTCCTTCCAGAGGTGGCAATCGTTCTTCCTCGGCAATTGTAGTATCCCTTACCAACGTCATGGACCAGCTAATTCGGGCCTCAGACCAAGTCTCAGCTGGTTTCCCTGCAGAGTCTCCAAACACAACAAAGATCGCATCTCCAATAACAGATTCGGGTTCTACATCAAAAAGTTCGTTATTATTTTCATCTCTGAATAAAAACTGAAAGCGGTCAATATCTTCAGTAATATTTTTTACAACTATATTAGAGGGAATAGTCGGAAAAAAGTTTTCAGGTCCCGCGAAAAATGATGTGTCACCTTCTCCCGGCGCTGTAAACAATATTTCAAAATCTGCAGGGTAGTCAACTCGTTTGCCATTATAAGCCGGTGCAAACCTGGAGTCGAATCCAACCTGGATAATGAAATTACTATTCCCGCTTTTCCACTCGGTTTTATCTCTATCAATAATCACATCAAGGTCGCTTAAAATATCCAATGATATACCGTCTATAACGTTGGTTTGATCTTCACTACCTTGAATTTGTTTTAAATAAATCAGCGTATCTCCTTCAGTATGATCTATCAGAGAATAATATGGAAAAGAATTGTTATGATATTTTGTTGAGTCTTCAAACTCTAATCTGTAAGTATGCAAATTCCTGATTGAATCCGGATCCAGAATAGTAACAGATACCTTTCCGGTCCCCGGTCCGGAACCAAAAAAGTTTTTTATCCCCGGTGAAATAAAACCGGCTGCGGGTGCTCTGGGAGTTACAACTGCAGTATTAATATCCGTCGAAAAATTTCCATTAATATCTTTTCTTAATATACTTGTGGTTTCCGAAGGAGGTATTCCTTCTATATTTCCTTCAATTGTTTGTGTAACAAAACCCTGATCGTAAGCAACAACTGCATAATAATAAGTTTGCCCATTCTGAACGGTGGTATCTACAAATGAATGCTTGAGCCCGTTATCATTTCCTAAATAGTAAATTGCCCCATTTACATCAATTGGATGCAATCCCTCAACACCATCGACTAAGTCGAACTGAGCAATTGGTTTTCGGAAGGTTGGCTTTCCAAAGGCATCAGTTATTATTTTATTTTCTAAAAACGCAAATTCTGTTGAGCGGTAAATCTTATAGCCTTCAAAGTTAAATTTCTGAAAAAATGCATCGAACGTAAACTCGGCTCTGTCATCCCAATAAAGCGTTACTTTACGATCACCCGGTATAACTTTTACAATTGGCTTCTCCGGTGGTTTTGCAAACCTGTAATTTGCATTGTAAATTTGCTGAACTGTTTTCTTCCGCCGAAAAACATCATCCTGATCAATTCCAAAAATTAACCCCATCGAAAATCTTTCAGTCTCTCCGGTTTCCTGAGGAGAACCAAGAATTGCTGAATATTTATCTCTTCCAAATAAATGAAACAGATAACTCGAGAAAAAATTGGCTAAATTAACACCCACAAGCGACTGCCCATGTGGTGCTGGCAATGCGGAAAGAACCTGCCAGTTTGTTTCATCAAGCAATAATTCGTAAGTATGTACTGCAAAGATCTTAAACCCGGTCAATCCAAGTTGATCAGATTCATCCTTATCTAATAATCCAAAATTTGGTTCCCCCTGATCGGGTAATCCGTTAGCTTCCGTACCATCAAAATCAGGTCCTAAGTATGCTTCATCAAAGGGTCCAATTCCATCCGTGCCTAAATCATCGTTAAGCGGCTCACCCTCGTCCCATTCACCATTATCGTTAGCATCAAGAAAAGTCCTCCAGTTAGCATTTTCATCCGCATCCCAGTGGGGTTTCCAGGAAAAACCGTAGAACTCTCTAAATCTAGTCGTATCCTGGAATGGGTCGAGTAAAAATGGGTCCAGGTTTGGGTCGGAGATGAATACTGTTGGTTCATTAGTCCTCATTTCGTCGGTTAATCCATCAGCATCATTATCAATTCTATCATCCTGAAGACCGGGACTTTCAAGAAATGCATAAGCCGATAACCCAACCGGACTCCAATTACCAGGGCTGCCAAACCCAACAGTTGACCAGGCATAAGATATATCTAATAATTCGTTATAGTCTCCGCCATTATTTGATGAATTATCATGACCACCAATACCCCAATCAATGTATTGTGCGAAGAGCACTTTATCATAATCTGTTGTACTCATATTTGTAATCTCGTATAACCAAAATATTACATCCTCGGCAAGAACCTGAGACCATTGAAATCCCCGGGTTCTAACCTGCATACCCAGTCCACCTCTATCCAGGTCTTCCCTGTCAGGAAAGAAATTATTATTTAACATATATTGTTTGTCTTCATTATCATCGAAGACAAAGAAAGTTTCTAAGTCCGCATTTTTAACCCCTTTCCCAAAAAATCCATTCCATACTCCGTTCCAATCAGATAATCTATCGGGCCAGGAATCCGGCCAGGTATCCGGGTCATCGCTTCTTGCAGGAGTAGAATTAAATAGATTTTCATAGCCCGGCAATGCCCACCAACCATAAGTAACACCGGTCGAAGGATCGTGTCGTGTGAATTCATAGTAATTTGATTCAAGAGGATGAATTACGTTCCCTGCCGGATCTTCTGTTTCTGCCTGAACAATTATTGCAACACCATCAATATAGGTATGATTTGTACCCTTTGGCCAAACACCACTCCTGCTTGGTTCATTCAGCCAATCTGCCACTTCACCGAAGTTATAATAAACAGTAGAAACCAAATTACCATCCATGAAACCCTTTTTAGTATTGTTATGGTTTCCTTTGTTCTTATCCACAAGTCTCTGTGCAAGTATATTGCCGGGTATCAGGAAAAGACAAGTGAATAAGAAAACTTGATAACATATGAATTTGTTTTTTAATTTAAATCTCACTTAAAACCTCTGCTATTCCTCGGATTTAAAATTCTAAAGAGGCACCTAATACAATCTGTCTTGGTGCCGAATAAAAATCAGGTCTGGTAAAAAACTCCTCCAAAGTATTAACTCCGCGTGGCTGTTCTTGTGCACGGGTTAATTCCAATGTATATCCCGCTCTTCCTGTATCAGAAAATACTTCCAGTTCGTTAGCTGTGTCAAATAGGTTAAACACTTTTAAGAATACGGAAAATTGCTGATTGTAGAGTTTAAAAAACTTTGTTAAATAGAGATCTACATTAAAAATGGTTGGCCTGCTGTCGCTATTTTCTAAACCTGTTCTTTGGTTTTGGATTGCAGGTGTATAAGGTAAACCTGTGCCCCACCTTCCCACCGAGCTTACTATCCAATCTCCCGGGATTCCGGCAGTTATAGTAAAATTAAGTGAGTGAGTTCTATCCCAATCCAATGGAGCGAGTTGTTTGTTTATTTCTATTGGCGGATTCGCCTGAGCCCGATCAAAAGCATCATTTGGATCTGATGCATTACCCTTTGCATCCTGAAATGTATAATCGATAGTTGCACTAAATCCATTACTAAATCGTTTCTCAAACGAAAGTGTAATTCCTTTTACAGAACCATAATCAATATTAATCAATTTGCTAAACTTTTTGAATTCATTTTTTATATGAATCTCACTGCCAAGCAAGTTTCGAATATCCTTCAAATAAGCAGTAATTGTAACACCATAATCACTAAAAAGTTGTTGCTGCAGACCTATTTCGTACATAACAGTCATCTGTGGTTCCAGATCAGTGTTTCCGATAATATTTCCAATATTTTCAGGGAAGTCGCCAGTTAATGGTACTCTGAAGTTTGGATTTCGATATAAAAATTCGAAAGGTGGAATCTGGAAAAAATGACCGTAAGAAATATGTATTGCACCATTATCTGAAATAGGATAAGATATTCCCAACCTCGGACTGAATTGAGATTTAACGCTTGCCGTTCCCATTAATGACTCAGGGAAAGGAGGCAGCAACTCATCAAGAACGGCGATGTTATCAGGATCAAGAAGAAACTTACCATCGGGTTGAAAATAATCAAACCTTATACCAACATTTACAATTAAATAATCCAGCTCAATTTTATCCTGGATGAAAACAGCAAATTGATAAGGATTTGCATTATAAACATTGAAGTTAAATGATCCGGGTGTAGGTAAAGTAGGTTTAAATCCCGTTGATGCATCAACAATTATCTGAAAATCTTCATAATCAATATTATGGTATTTAAATTCTGCACCGGTTTTGATTTGGTGAATCTGAGTTAATTGAGTTGTTAAATCAATTTTTCCTGTATACGTTTGTGAAGTATGATTAAAGTGCCAATTTTGAGTTCCGCCAGTTAAAAATGCATTTCCGCTTACAACATTTTTTATGCTTGGATCAACATATCTCGGGTCTAATGGATCTTCAAAAACATACTGGCTAAAATCTGATTCAAATGCTGATACCAATAAATCCAGAAATGTGGAATTACTAAATACACGTGTATATTGTGCACTTATTAAATAACTGTCGTTAAATTTATTATAATCACCATCCGGATTAAGCTTATAACGATGATCATATGATCTAAATTTTCTGTTTGAAAATAACCCATTCAATACAATTCCTCTACCAGATCCAACTTTAAAAGTAAGCTTAGCTTGCAATGAAAGTCTTTCATCAAAAGCCATAGGAATAAAGGTGCCATCTCCTGTAGCTCCTACAATCCAATCAGCAGGATCATTTGCAGAGAAATCAGAAACATCGGAAGGATTAAAAACTCTTTCACCATAAATAAATCCTTCATCACGAAAATATCTGCCGGATATGAAAAATTTTAGGAATTCACCTGCTCCAGGTATAGGCCCCGAAAATGTTCCCCGTAGATTGTAAACTCCGGTTGGAGAAATATTGCTAATATTATCAAATAAATCTGTTCTGGATGATACATAATCACCAAAAAAACCTGAAAATAAAAAATCATAATTATCTCCCGGTAATTTAGTTATCTGATTCACAATCCCGGATAAAGCGTCACCATACTCAGCATTAAATGTACCGGTTAGAATCTGAACTTCCTGAATACTATTTACATCTGCCTCCATTGATGGTAAACCGGTAAATGCATCATTGGTTGAAACTCCATCAACTAAATATGTAACTTCAGCTATACGGCCACCTCTAAAATGACCATCAATGACACCTGCTTGTAAGTTAACAACAGATTGAACAGTCTCAAGGGGAAGCATTGCAATATCTTCGCCACTGATGTTAGCTTGAGTTGAAGTTAAATCCTTCTGAACAATTGGTCGTGTTGCGACAACAATTACATCGGCCATTTCAACTGCTTCTTCCTGCAATTCAAAATTTAATTTCGTGGTTTGATCGACTGATACTTTTACATTTTGCACTAGAACAGAATTGTACCCAATAATTGAAGCTTTTACTTCATACTTTCCGGGTGGAATGTTTATAATGAAGAAATTTCCATCAAAATCTGTAGCAGCCCCTAAGGTTGTTCCCATAATTATTACATTTGCACCAATAAGAGGTTCACCATTTGAAGTATCAATTATTTTTCCGGAAATTTTTCCAGTAGTTCCCGCTAAGGATTTAATGCTAAAAATAATGAGAAAGAATAGAATTGTTACAAAGAATAATTTTAAATGTTTCTTAATCATCGTAAAATGTTTTTAAGAATTATACTTGTTTTAACACAAAGAAAAGATAAAATATTAATATCCAAAAAAAAAGCCAGGATACTATCATAGATATAAGTATCCTGGCATAATTCAGGTTTATCTATTTCAAAAGTATCATTTTCTTAACCTGAGTAAAGTTTCCTGCAACAACTCGATAGAAGTAAATTCCCGTTGCTACTCTCGAGCCGTAACTGTTTTCACCATTCCATTGTGCACTATAATAGCCAGGAGATTTATCTTCATTAACTAATGTATTTATTTCCCTTCCCATCATATCGTACACCTTTATTACTACACGAGATTGTTGAGGAATTGAATAGTTAATGGTCGTAGATGGGTTAAATGGATTCGGATAGTTTTGGGACACATTAAATTCTTCAGGAATAAAACCATCATTTTCAACAGCAGTTAAAACACCCATTGCCGGAAAGATAAGATCATCCCAGTACACAGTTCCGGTAAACCTTGAATATGCATGCAGTCTTATCGACATTGCCACTGCTTCCGGATCATTTGGTACCGTTATATCTAAGGTGTATTGTGTCCAGTCAAATTGCGTTACTGACGGAAGTACAAACTGCATATCTATTGGGTAACCATCTATATTATTAAATCCATCATTGTTCCCAACTCCCTTCCAGAATCCATATGTAAATCCTACTGCCCACGTCGTTGGATATAAATCTGCTGAATCAGGCACCAGATCGCTTGCTTTTAACCATACACTTACCGTTATATCATCCCCTGGTCCTGCACCTTTCAACATAAATCTCCTCGTACCCACAAATGCATCGTGCGGCACTCTATCAAACGGTAGATCAAACTTTAATGAATGTGTTCCCGAATGAGCTTCCTCTGTGGTTACTATCGTATTCTCAAAGCCATTGCTTATCACCCCATCATTTCCTCCTATTGGCGGGAACCAGTAAAACCATCCAGTCGGTACACCTACCGCCTGGTCCCAGTTCTGTCCTGCCCACTGGTTGCCTCTTCCGAAATGCAAAAAGTCATCTGCCCACACCGTGCCCGTTGCATCCTTACCGCCTATGAACTTCATTATTGTTTTCCACGAATCTTCCGGCAGTATTGTCTCTCCCACATCATTCGTGTCTGCAAAAAATGCTCCACTGCTTGGTGTACTCTGATCTATATCCAATACTGTCTCACCTATCAGTGCTCCTGCTTCATTATAGAATGAGTAACTTATTTTCCACTTCTCATCCTCTGTGGCAGGATTTGTGTTCACTCCCTCTGTCATTACCCACGCTCCTATCTTTATATCCACATTTGCAAGATGCTGTGGTGACCAGAAGTCTACCACATTCTCTGACTCCCATACTGCTGCTTCGGTTGTTACTTCCTTAGTAATCCTCAGCGATTTACCCATTGATCTTGACTGATCAGTTGCCCATCCAAGAGTTGAACCCGATGGCTCTGCTCCCTTCATCCAATAACTTGGTAAATCTCCTTCAAATCCGCCGATGTACTGAGCATCAACTTTAGCGGGTACGAATAAAATTAAAAAGAGAATCGGTATAATTCCCCATAAAACAATTGGTGAATGTTCTTTCAGCATATCTTTCTCCTTGATTGGTTAATGAAATATATTATTACACACATAAGTGTTAGAATATCCTTTTTATTTGTGATCGTAGATGCACTTTATCTCATTATAAAGAATATATTTTCAGTTGAGTGTTCTTTGCACTAAAGTATGGGAACTCATTATTTGAGTCCCCATTAATGATATGGAGATTTGCTTCACATTTCTCACTCATGAAAGATTTCTCTTCAATTTTTGACAAAGCTTGTGTCCACATCTGTATTCAGTTAATTCAAACGGATTTTCATTATTGTAATCCGCTAATATTTATATGTAATTATACTATTTTTATTAGTTGATATTTTTTATTGATTCTCTTACAACCAACTCAATCGGAACAATTATTTTCTTTGCAGTAGTAGTTTCTGTTTTAATGATATTCAAGAGTAACTGAACAGCTTCAGTTCCCATTTTCACTTTTGGTACTCTGATGGTTGTTAGTGGAGGATCTATCATTATATCTGCTTCAACATCATCAAAGCCAATTAGTGAAATATCATTAGGAATATTCAAGTTATTGTCTTTTAGGTATTGTATAACTCCAACAGCAGTAGCATTGGTGGAAGCGAAAATGGCAGTTACATTTTTATTTTGAATAAATAACTTTTCAGCAGATCTATATCCGTTTTGTCTTGAGAGATTCTCATCATTAGTGACAACCAATCCATTGCCATTAATAATATTGGCTTTTTCAAGTGCGAGTTTATAACCGTGTAATCTTTCCATTATACTCGGGTGCGAAATTTCGCCTCCAATAAATGCAATGTTTTGATGCCCGCTATTAATGAGATATTCAGTAGCCAACATTCCCCCTCTTTCATTGTCAATAAGAACACCTGGGAAATCACCATTGGGTGGTAAGTAATCAATGAAGAGGATTGGCATATTGTATTTTTTAATAGACTCGATAAATGCTTCAGGTACTTTACCGACGATCAAAATTCCATCGGCATTTCTTTCTAAAATGAATCTCGGGAGCGGGTCGCCTTTTTTAAACGAAGAGCTTATTGTAGCGAGTAGTACATAGTTATCCTTTTCCCTGGCTTCGAATTCAGTTCCAAGAAAAACTCTTGTATAGAAAGATTCAGTACGTAAAAAATGTTCCTCGGTTATAATAAACCCAATGTTACCTATTTTACTTAATACTAATCCTCGCGCCGATCTGGAAGGGTGATAATGTAACTGTTTTATTCTCTTTAAAACTCTTCTTTTAGTTTCGGAAGAAATACGTTCATTATTATGTAACACAAGGGATACCGTTGCTATTGAAACATTGGCGGCTTTAGCCACATCTTTTATTGTTGGACGCATAAATTTTTAGTTAAACGTTTAACTGAACATAGTGTAATATTCGTTTCAAGTCAAGTGTTTTTAAGGAATTTTTCTAAAAAAATTTAAACAGGCTTATTTTAGCTCTTTTTTGTAAAAATCATAAGAAATTCTTAAGAAGTAAAATTAACAATTTGTATAAACGTTTAACTGATTATTTGAAATGGCAACCAGATTCTTGCCCTATATATTTTTATAAAGGAAGAATAAATAATAAAATAACTGACAAATACTATTATCATTTTATAATACTCAACTATCTATCGAAATAATATTAGATGTAAAATTTTGGTGAATGTCTTTAGACCAACTTCAATTTAATCCTGCTTTCTGATTATCATTGCTGAGGTAGAATCATTACTTTTTTTACATCGTCATCCCCTTTTTCGATTAATTTTATACCTCTTTCAAACTCAGATAAAGGCAATCTGTGAGAGATCAAATCAGACACATCAATTTTTCCAGCTTCCAATAATGCTATAGCCTGATAAGAATTACGAACAGACGTAAATGATGAAAAAATTGTAAGTCCTTTTTGAAATAGTTTCATTCCTTCAAGCTTCAATTTTTGTTCTGCCGGAGGAACCCCGAATAAAAGTACTCCTCCACCGGTTCGCACTAAATCGATTGTTTGTTCCATCAAAGAAATAACTCCGGTAGCATCAATGACCACATCAAAATTATCCTTATCAAAATCACTTATATTCTGGAAGATTTGATCAGCACCGTAATGTTCAGCTAAAGCAGCCCTGGATGTTATATTCTCTAAAACCGAAACATGGACCGCACCCTGCAACCGGACCATTTGCAGAAAGAGTATGCCAATCGGCCCGGCACCAAACACAACTACACGGTCTCCGGGATTAATTTTTACCTTCTTCAGCCCATGCAATACACAGGATAAAGGTTCCATAAAAGCTGCATATTCATATTGTAACTTATCTATATTGAATACTGATTTTTCAGGAACAACCACGAATTGGGCCATACCACCGGATTTTGTTACACCTATTGCTTGCCAGTTTTTACAATAATTTTGTCTGTTGTTAAGGCAATTATAACAATTATCACAGCTTATATTCGGTTCTACCGCAACCTTGCTTCCAATCTCAAATCGGCTAACACTCTCTCCGATTTTTTCTATAACTCCGGAAAATTCATGCCCCGGAATTATAGGATACTGTGCTATATAATCACCACGCAGTATATGGATATCAGTACCACAAATACCGCTTGCCATTACTTTAATTAAGACTTCATCTGCTTGTAACCTGGGTAGTTTTAAGTTAGCTAAAGTAATTTGATTAGGTTGTACGATTCTTATTGCCTTAAACATATCCTTAATCTAAAAAGAGATAATAATTTATTAGCATTTTACTAACATAATATTCAATTTATAAAAGTACGATTCTTCTCCAAATGTCTAATAACAACATCACTATCAATTGCTGTAATAAAATTAAGGAATTGTTGGTAGGAAATACAGAGGAAGGATTAATTTAATTTTGAGACTGGTTTAAAACACCAAAACTGGAATTTTTTCTGACACCAAGTAAACTAACATAAATAAAAAAACCGATATTTCTGCCAGGCAAAAAAGCATTTAATACATAAGCCTTATATTCTTTGTTACCTTTGTATAGATCAGAATTACTTCCAATATATCCGGCTTCGGTGGTAACCAGTAATTTCAATTATTTTAACTCTTGGTATTAAAATAACTGTTTATGTAAATAGCACCTTCAGAGCGAATAGATAAAATATTTGCACTTCCTTTCACAAAAACCGATTCAATTAATTTTATATATCCTTCAACTAATTTAGCGGGCAGGTACACTTGAATTGTTCCGGCAAATCCTCCACCGTGAACACGGCATGCACCTTCTTTTATTTCTTCAATGTATCTTTCTGTAATAGCTAGTGCAAGTGAAACACCTTGTTCATAAACCTCTTTCGGAGAATAAATATTCTGCAGCCATTTAAAAGAAGAATTACCCGATTGATTAACTAATTCTAAATACTTACTAAAATCATTATTTCTAAGTGCAGAAACCTGGTGAACAACTTTTTCATTTTCTTCTATAAAATGCATCGCTCTTAGAATAGCTCTATCACCTAATTCTGTTCTTAATTTTTTGCAGTTAGAGAGAAGATCATTCATAGAAATATCTCTGCAAAACTCTTTATTAAAAAATTTTGCTACAGATTTCATTTCATTGGGAATAGAGGCATAATCATCGGTTAAATCTGTATGACTCCCCCCGGTATCAACCAAAATTATTTTATATCCTGTAGATTCAAAATCAAAATCCACTGTTTCTACTTTGGGAGTTTGCGGGTTTTCAAAATCGATGCTTATTATACCTCCAATAGCAGATGCCATCTGATCCATTAATCCACAAGGTTTTCCGAAATAATTGTTTTCAGCATATTGCCCTGTTAGCGCAATTTGCATTGATGAAATTTTATTCCAATTATAAAGTGAATTGAATATAGTTCCAATTAATACTTCGATGGATGCAGATGAACTTAATCCGGAACCCCTTAAAACTTCACTCGATACAAATGCATTAAATCCTCCAATTCCATAACCCAGTTCTGCAAACCGAAAAGCAATACCACGGATTAAAGCGTTAGTAGTTCCTTCATCTTCTCTCTTTTTTTTCAGTTCATTAAGATTAACAAATAATGGTGTATCGTATCCTTCAGAATAGATTGTTACATCGTTACTATTATTATAATTACATACAGAAATTGTATCAAGATTAACGCTGGCTGCCAGAACACGCCCATGGTTATGATCAGTATGATTACCCCCTAACTCAGTACGTCCGGGTGAACTAAAAAAATGCAGATCATCATCTCCAAATTTTGCTAAGAATCTATCAATTAATATTTTGTATCGTTCGAATTGATAATTTAATAAACCCGGTTCTTCGCCATATAAAATTCTAAGGGCATTCTTTAGTTTACTCTCATTAAAAATCATCAGGTGTTCATATCAGAAATCAAAGATTTTCGTAAAGTCACTTTACAAAGTGCGATTTTGTTTTGAAATGGAGCTGGTGAATCCCGCTTTGCGGGAGACCTCCCAACAAGGTCGGGATGATTACAAATTGGTTGACCTTCTTCCATAATATTCTGATATCAAACACTTTTTTTAATTATTGGTTAATAGTAAACTATTTTGTTCAATTTTCAAATAAAAAAATGTTATTAATCAAGAAGATGCTCAGAAAGTCTACACTCTAATGCTCACCAAAATTATTAGTATTACTTCATCAACACTTGTCCGCCGTAGTCCCGCCAGAGGTGGGCACGTTTAACGAAGGAGGACCAACTTCTTAGTCTCAACAAAACTCTGTCCTGAGCCTGCCGAAGGAGAACCTGCCTGTATTCTGTAAAAGTAGATTCCGCTTGGTAAACTCTCTGCATACCAGGTTATCTCATAAGTGCCAGTTGTTTTTTGTTCGTCTACTAAAATTTCAATCTCATTACCGAGTATATCAAATACTTTAATTAGTACATTTGATGATTGTGGAACTGAGTATCTTATCTTAGTTGACGGGTTGAAAGGGTTGGGGAAATTTTGTGATAGTTTATACTTAGTTGGAATAACATCTATCTCTTTTTCTTCTACAAATGTAACACCGCCATTTGTTGTTCTTAGAATTGTACCATCATCACCTACAGCCGTACCGTTATTTGTATCGGTAAAGCTGACACCATCCAACATTGAGGTTGTTCCGCTTGGTTGTGATACCCAGGTTATACCGGCGTCAGTAGTTCTTAAGATTGTTCCATTACTGCCTACGGCCGTACCGTTATCTGAATCAGTAAAGTTGACACCCCACAAACCACTTGTTGTTCCGCTTGATTGTGATTCCCAGGTTGTGCCTCCATTGGTTGTTCTTAAGATTGTTCCACTATGACCCGTAGCCGTACCGTTATCTGAATCGGTAAAGCTGACACCCTGCAATCCTTCTGTTGTTCCGCTTAATTGAGGTATCCAATTGTTTCCTCCGTCTGTCGTTCTGAGTATTATACCATTAGCCCCCACAGCTGTGCCGTTATCTGAATCGGTGAAGCTAACACCTCTTAACCAGTCTGTTGTTCCGCTTGTTTGTAATACCCAAGTTGAACCTCCGTCAGTAGTTCTCAGTATTGTTCCATATTCACCCACCACGGTACCGTTTTCAGAATCGGTGAAGCTGATACCTATCAGCCGGCCATTTGTATAGATTAATTGTGCTGCCCAGGTTGTTCCGCCGTTAGTAGTTCTTATTATTTTCCCACCAAGACTAACAGCAGTCCCATTATTTGCATCTGTAAAGCTGACACCCCTCCAACCACCAGCTGTTTTGCTTTGTTGCGGTGTCCAGGTTGTACCACCGTTAGTAGTCCTTAGGATTGTATTGCCATAGCCTACAACCGTACCGTTATCTGAATCGGTAAAGCTGACACCAAATAACCTATGCGTCGTTACGTTTAATTGTGATATCCAAGTTGTTCCGCCGTTAGTTGTTCTTAGGATTGTTCCAACTTCTCCAACAGCAGTACCGTTATCTGAATCGGTGAAGTTGACACTATACAAAGCGATATATGTTTTTCCTATCGATTGTTGTAACCAGGTTTTACCGCCGTCAGTGGTTCTTAAGATTATATAATGAGATTCGCCACTATCACCACCCACAACTGTACCATTATCTGAATCGGTAAAGCTGACACCATACAACGGTATATAAGTTTCTCCGCCTGATTGTAATGACCAGGTTGTACCTCCGTTAGTAGTCCTTAGGATTGTATTGCCATAGCCCACAGCCGTACCATTATCTGAATCGGTAAAGCTGACACCATATAAAGGATTTGTTGTTCCGCTTATTTGTTGTATCCAGTTTGTACCTCCGTCTGTAGTTCTTAGGATTAATCCAACTTCATTAAAATAATCGTCACCCACAGCAGTACCGTTAACTGAATCGGTGAAGCTAACACCCACCAAAGAGGCTGTTGTGCCGCTTGATTGTTGTGTCCAGGTTGTACCACCGTTCTTAGTGTTTAGGATTGTACCACCATCACCCACAGCAGTGCCGTTATCTGAATCGGTGAAGCTAACACCCCACAATCTCCCTGTTGTTCCGCTTGATTGTAATGTCCAGGTTGTACCGCCGTCGGTTGTTCTTATGACTGTTCCAGAACCACCAACAGCAGTTCCATTATTTACATCGGTAAAGCACACACCCAACAATCTCTCAGTTGTTCCACTTGTTTGTGATATCCAGTTTGTGCCGCCGTCAGTCGTTCTTAAGATTGTTCCATCATCGCCTACAGCCCAGCCTGTAGTTACATTTACAAAATCAACAGAACGAAGGTTGTTACCAGTTGGTAATGGATTCTGCAAAAACCAACCTTGCTGTGCAAGCGTAGTTAGTTGGAATAAAATAAACGCAATAAAGAGTAAATATATTTTGTTCATAATATTTCCCATCAAAAATTACTTGTAAATTTTTTCTTACTTCATCAACAACATCTTCTTAGTTTGAACAAAGGAACCTGCCTGTATTCTGTAAAAGTATATTCCGCTTGGCAATGCCGTTGCTCCGCCCGTGGCGGAAAACTCAACTTTATACGTTCCAGCTTCTTTTTCTTCGTTTACTAACTGCGTCACACTTTCACCTAATGCGTTGTATATTACCAACTCAACTTGTGATTTTACCGGCAAGCTGTAGCTTATAGTTGTAACCGGGTTAAAGGGATTAGGGTAGTTTTGATGCAGAGCAAAATCCGTTGGTGCAAGGTTTGTTACTTCTACAACTTCACTAAATTCATAACTGCCGTCATAGTCTATTTGTTTTAATCTGTAGCTGAGTGATGTGGCTTGTATATCACTTATATTATCTATGTATTGATAGTTCTGTATTCCAGTTGTTGTACCGTGTCCTTCAACATAACCTAATGTTACAAATTGTCTGTCTTCTATTCTTCTTTCAATTTCAAACATCTGGTTGTTTGTTTCAGTAGCTGTTGCCCAGTTAAGAACTACCTCGCCGGAATTGTTTACCTTTGCTGTTAATGAGGTCAGTTCGACAGGTATAAGCTCTTCTTCATATATTTTTATATTGGTGACGCCAAAGTTATCTCCTAGAAATGACCAATCAACTTGAAAAGCACAAAACTTATAATCGCCAACACCAGGAGTGAATAAAAAGGATTCTCCAATATCATAATACCCAAACTTTGTTCCGCCTTTATCAACATACATAACGAATATTCCTTGCATAGGCATTTGTGGACTGCCGCTTATCTCAACTCGGTATGAATGGTCTGATTGGAATTCACCAAGAATTAGAAACTGCGTTAAGTTGTCCAACAGAATTGCATCTGAACCTTGCATAATAAATTCCCTGCCATCTGAAAAATCAACTCTTATACTTCCTGCGTTGCCTGCCAATGTCATCCAATCCACAAGAAACGATGCGAATTTATAACTACTATTTCCACCAGGCCCTGGTTGAAAAAAAAGAGTGTCACCCGAAGGAATATAGGAAAATTTATGATTACTGCCTGCTGTGCTGTTATCAATGTACATAGCAAATGCCCCCTGAATATCCATATTCGTATTACCTGTAGCGGCTGCAGCATTCATTCCACTTGGAAACTGACCAATAATCGTTGTGTAATCATCAAGTAGTATGCACTCACTGGCTTGAAGATAATAATCATACAAAGGTGTTTGCGCTTGATTGAGATGTGGGAGTAAGATCAAGTAGGTAAGGTAAATCCACACGGATTTTAAAATGTAATACTTTTTCATATTGGCGCTCCTAATTAATGAAATGTATATTGTACACCAGTTAATTATGTCAGATTGTTGCTCTGCAGCTAAACGAATTTAAATAGGTAGCTTCCCTTGCTCTACATACAACCTTATTCTTCAGGAAGTCCCCATATATGTAATCCTCACAATTAACCTAACAATTCAATAGACTACAATCAATTAAAAATATTCTTTCTCCAGATAAACTCATTTAAGTAATCTCTTATTAATACACTTCAAGTATATTATACAATGAATTTCAGCGTTTGCGGAAATTCACGAAAATTAAATTTTAATCTCATCTATTTTATTAAGTAAAGATTATTTCAATAGAACCATCTTCTTGATTTCAAGAAAATAAACTGCCCCGCTGTTAACGGGATAAACCTGTATTTTGTAAAAGTATATTCCACTTGGTAATGCCGTTGCGTTAAACTCAACTTTATAATTTCCAGCAACAATATTTTCGTTTATAAGTATGGAAGTTTCTAACCAACCCCAGCTAATAACCCTAATTGCTCTTGCATCAAATCAAAATCGAGTGGAAATAAAAAACCCCCACCAACTTTCATTGATAGGGGGTTAAAATAATAGATGTATTGGTGGTTTACTTCATCAAAAGCATCTTCTTTGTTGAAATAAAGTTATTCACCCTCAACTGATAAATATATATCCCGCTCGCCAAATTACCTGCATCAAAGTCAATCTCATATCTTCCCTCATCTCTGTATTCTTCAACTAACGTTGTTACTTCTTTACCAAGCATATCATATACCTTTAGTGATACATTCCCTCTCTCAGGTATCTGGTAAACTATCTTTGTTGATGGATTAAATGGATTTGGGTAATTATCAAATAACTCATATGTGGTTACCTCAATATTAGTACCCTTACCAGTCTTGAATACAATAGATCCTTCAGGCACTATTCCTGCAGCTATCGTCTGTTGATTGTTTACACTCTCAGCTAAATCCTTTGCCAGCTCATCATTTGTATCATCTCCATCTATTATCAACTCAGATACATACTGAACTACATCACCGACGTCTCTTCCATCATCTGTAACTACAGTGTATTGCCCTATTTTGTTTGATACCATATTGAGTATAAGAGCGGACAAATGTTGCTTGGCTCTGTCTGCCATAGGATGATTACCTTTAAGACTTAGTATGGCTTGCCAGTCTTCAAGTGTGGTTAGATCGGTGAAGATATCATAGTATAAATTGTAATGCTCCTGAACTAAAGCAATATAGTCTAGTAAATCTTGTTCACTCTCTTGAGCGTTACCTCTGTTCCCAACATACACATCAAATTGATGTTTCCAATACCCCTTACTTCTAGCCTGGTTAATTACTACTACTTCTGTAAGGTTAAAGTCAACTATGCTGGTTTCACTTGCAACAACAGTTGTAGTCTTTGGATTTCCATCCGATGCATAGCCAAGTGGCTCCACTATCATTACCTGATAATCTCCTTCCGGGATGTCAACAAATGAATATTCTCCAGTTGAATCTGTATAAACGTCATCAAAACCATCTACTGGTAATCCTAATGTATCTAAAAGTTTTACTAATACGTTTTCTAACCCTGAGCTATTTACTGAAATTGTGCCTGAAATTTGACCATACGTAGGTTCTGTAATGATTAATATCTGATTTATCGAGGGATTATTAATTTTTTGTATGATGCCACTAGGCCATTCAATTTCTATGTAATCGATGGCAATATTATCTCCTATGCCGAAATGCACAGGAGTAACATCCTGTGAATAGTGAGTTGTTTGCAGGCCCATTACTCGGTAAAATGATAAAGAGCCTATTACAATTTTTAATTTTGCACCTATTCCATATCTATTGCTAACTGTTCCTATTAATTTAACTTCTAACCAATTATAATCAGTTCCATTATTAAGGTAGAGAGGATCGGTCCCTTCAGAATTCGCAATATAAAGATCAAGGTCACCATCATTATCAATATCTCCGAATGCTATTTTATGTCCGGCACCTGAATCACCTGTACCAGTAATTCCTGTAATATCTGTAAAAGTATTATTTCCATTATTGATAAACAGACTATTCTGTCGTTTGTAATTAGAATTATATATATCTAAATATCCGTCGTTGTTGATATCTGCAAATCCTGCACTTCTCGTTTCAAATGCACCTGATCCTGAAGATATTTGAACGAACTGATTATTATTATCATTTCTGAATAATTGGTTGTACCCTTTTAAACTAATATATAGATCAGGATCTCCATCGTTATCAATGTCTCCAAAATCTATATCAGCATAGGCATTTAATTGCGTTGGTAGTCCACTGGAATTAGTTATATCAATAAATGATAAATCACCTTCATTTCTATAAAATTTTATAATAGTATTATGTTTTAACATTATTAAATCAAGATCACCATCCATATCTGTATCAGAGAGATATGGTATAGAAGTATTGTCACCAATTAAATCAATGCCGGTTGTCTGTGTAATATCAGTAAATGTATTATCACCATTATTTAAATACACAAAACCCGCAGAAATAATATCCAACCATCCGTCTAAGTTTAGATCACCCCATATAGCAACAAAACCCAAAAAAATATTAGGGAAAGCATCTTCAGAAATATCTGTAAAATGTAGATTTCCATCATTTCTATATAATCTGGTCCTAAATCCGATTTCATTATGCCCTGTCAATAAAATATCTAGATATCCATCATTGTTAAAATCACCAAATGAGATGTTAGCATGTTGTTCTGGATCAATTCCGGCACTTGTCCTTATTTCTGAAAAAGTCAAATTGCCATTATTTAAAAACAAACGATCAGCCCCATTTGTTGTGGCAACATGCAGGTCAACGAACCCATCATTATTAATATCACCGAATGCTGCCCCATTACTATACGGAAAATGGCTCCCGGCAGTACCGGAACTATTTCTGATGTCTGTAAAGGTTGGTATTTCACTTTGTGGATAAAATTTCCCAGTTAATATGAATAATACCAAAAGAGTAAAAACGAAACAGACTTTTTTCATATCATCCTCCTAAAAATGTTAAAGTTTAAAGATTTAATTATAAAGGGAGCTTTCGCTCCCTGTAAATTATTTCATCAATATCATCTTCTTCGTATCCACGAATTCATTAACCCTAAGCTGGTATATATATACACCACTTGATAAAGTAGAAGCATCAAATGTTATTTCATATCTTCCTTCTTCTTTTCTCTCATTAACAAGTGTTGCCACCTCATTACCAAGTACATCATACACATTAAGTGTAACGAATCCAGCATTCGGTATTTGATATTTTATTGTTGTAGCAGGATTAAATGGATTTGGGTAATTATCAAATAACTTATATGTAAGCACTTCACCAGATAGTAAGCCCTGCTTGAATACAATTGTTCCTTCCGGCACTATTCCAGTAGCAATTGTTTGTTGGTTATTCACACTCTCAGCTAAATCCTTTGCCAACTCATCATTTGTATCATCTCCATCTATTATCAACTCCGATACATACTGAACTACATCACCGACGTCTCTTCCATCATCTGTAACTACAGTGTATTGCCCTATTTTGTTTGATACCATATTGAGTATAAGAGCAGACAAATGTTGCTTTGCTCTATCTGCCATAGGATGATTACCTTTAAGACTTAGTATGGCTTGCCAGTCTTCAAGTGTGGTTAGATCGGTGAAGATATCATAGTGTAAATTGTAATGCTCTTGGACTAAAGTTATATAATCATTCAAATCTTGTTCACTCTCTTGAGCGTTACCTCTGTTCCCAACATACACATCAAATTGATGTTTCCAATACCCCTTACTTCTAGCCTGGTTAATTACTACTACTTCTGTAAGGTTAAAGTCAACTATGC
>JADFLR010000029.1:37743-51438 GCA_022564295.1 Bacteroidota bacterium
TGGTTTCACTTGCAACAACAGTTGTAGTCTTTGGATTTCCATCCGATGCATAGCCAAGTGGCTCAACTATCATTATCTGATAATCTCCTTCTGGAACCTCAACAAATGAATAATATCCAGATTGAGTACATAGCCAGGTAAAGAAACCTCTTAAATGAATTAAATATGTCCGGTAACTGTTGGGAGCCATTGCATTACCCCTATATTTTTTCTGTTTTAGAAAGTTCTTAAAATTTATAGCTCTATCGGCATTAAAGCGATTAAAATCTTCATCTTCAGTAAAATCCCGGTAAAGATGAATTGCTCGTTCCATTTTCACAACGCTCTTTTCATTTAGACCTTTTGCCTCTAATAACCATCTGCGGTAGTTCCTAATCGCGATAATATTTTTAACATTGGGCTTCTTCATTTACCTCTCCCTCTATGTCAGTGTTTGAATAACTATTAGTATCATCAATTAATATTCTATGACGATGGCATTTCTTCATTATGATATTTTCAATTCTTTAATTTGATTTTCACTTGATAGTCTGCTTAATGAGCAGGCGCACACACTACAAATTCCTTTGATTCTTAATTGCTTTATTTCATCACCCATCAATTTTCCTGTTTGTACCACCATTATCTTATCAGGAATACTCTTGCGAGGTTCGTTGCATCTTGTACAATAAAATTCATCATCTTTCAATGGTCTTTTTTTCTTCTTACGTTTTTCTTGTAAATATCTTTTTAGCTCAGATCCGAGAATCAGGATCGGTTTAGAAGTTCCATTCAGGATATTCAATCCTCGCTTCCTCCAGATTTGAACTGTTCTTACGTGAATGTTAAATAATTCAGCTATCTCTTTGTACGAATATTCACGGCGACAACGGATGAGGCTAATGTTTATTTTATTTCTCATTATATATTTATTAAATCTTTAACTAAAAAAAGCCGTGCTAACAGTTAATCGATAAATGACATCAATTGAGTGTTAACACGGCTTTATAGCAAAAGACCGTCACTATCAAGTATTCTCGATTGATGACGGTCAAAAATTAGGAATAGAATTTATTTATTCTGTCACAAAAACTTTCACATTAATTCACATTAATTCACATTAATATATTTAAGTTTTCCTCACTAAGGTATAACATTTATTTTCTGTCCATTTTTCATCTTCAAATTCGTATTGATTGAATAATTCATAAGATGCAATTTTCAAATTGCGATACTCTCTTGGTTCCTTCTCATACACTTCATTAACTAGCCTTGCAAATTCCGTTTTAGTACCAGTCCACTTTTTTATCTTAATTTTATCCTTTTTTTCAATTTCATTAACTATTCTATGCTCTATCTCACTTCCAGTTGATTTTTCATTGGATTTGTTATTGTTGTTATCTACTTGTGAGTATTTATTATAGAATTTTAACAGGACAGAAAGCTGTATTTGAATTAATTCAATAGCCTTTTCAACACTTATATCCCCCAATTCTTTTAACGTATAATTTCTGATTTCACTATTAATTTTATCGAATAGTCCAGCTCTTTTATTCTCTAATACATCCTCATCATAAGTTTCATATTCTTGAAATAGAAAAACATCATCCTGAAAAATTTTATCCAATTGCTTATTTATTTGGTTTGGAATATCCGTTTCTACTAGTTTTTGTGCTTTCCAGGATGAAAAGTCATTAAAAAATTTCTTCTGATATTTTTCTTTAATCAAACTCAGAGCATGTAAATCAATCTTAACCACTTTATCTAATTCAACTGTAAAATTCCCTGAATTAAAATCACTAAGAATTAAATCTAAATAATTTAATTCTTCCTTGATCGCTTTTTTTTCTTCATTACATCTCTTTAAGGTTTCTCTCATTTTATTAAAATCATCTTTAAGAATTTCCAAAGGATTATCAGAAGGGCTACTTGAAAAATTAATAGTAGTTTTATCAATAAAGAATCTCCATATTTCATCCTGGTCAATATACCAGTCAAAACCTAAGTACAATTCCGATTCCGATGGTAGTGGCTCTTTATTAGCAATTTTAGCTTTGTATTTTTCAATGCGATTTTTAATTTCTTTTATCGCAATATTAAGTAGACGCGTCGCCTTTTTGTAGTGGTTTAGATTTGTTTGTTGACGTGTTCTAAATTCGGATAAATCATCAACATTTAACGAAATTTCTTCATCCGTCTGACTCTTCATCAGATTATACATCTCACAATTAAATTGGACATATCAATTTTTATTAATTTCAAGTATTGCCTAAATACCTATTCACACGGAATCAGCCGGTAAATATACTTTAGAATAGTTAAACTGGATTTTCCACTCATAAGTATTAAATATGTTCACTATAATTTATGAACATTTTGAAATTATTCCCAAGGTATCTTGTAAATATCATCATACTCATCCACTTCGATCACTTTCAAACCAACTCTTTCCATGAAAAATTTTTTACCAATATATCTATCTGTTTCTACTTGAGGCCGTTTTTCAACAAACCAGCCTTTCATTCTCCGTTCTGGAAATTTCTTGAAGTATTTTGCTCTCTCAATCAGTAACTATCTGATAAATACTTCATTTTCTTCGAGAGCTAAACCAAATACACATAGTGATTTATTAAAAATTATGTGCAACCACGTTTTACTACCTTGCCAGTCTTGTTGATTCTTCCCACTGAACAAGTTATCCGGTTTACCTTTGTGAATCAGTCTCCTGGCTCGTTCTACGGAACCCATATAGTGAGTCAAACCAAGGCGGATACTTCTACTATACTCAATCATGCCATTAATGTACCAGATACCAAAGCCATCGGTTGGATAAATTATAGTATCTTTACCAAAACAAACCGACCAAGGATAAAAATCTGTGAACCCCTTAGTTTCTATTTTCATTTTTTCTAAATTCATTCCACGAGGAAGAATCATATCAAAATTTGTGGTGAGAACCGGAGCGTTGATTGAGAAAATATTTTTAAGGATTTTTTTATGATGAAGTAATGGATTCCAATTTTGCATAAGAGATGTCACTTCTTTTTGAATTGCATAACCATTTATTATTTTATCTGAGCTCTCGAGTTCAAGAATATCATAAAATTCTGGAGTAGCTATCCCTACCGGTATTTGGCGATTTGTGAGTTTAGTAAATTTTTTAAGTAATTTAATTAATAAAGAATCCCAGGATAGAACATTGGAATTGTTTTGATAACGATTAATTCCGTTGCCGATTAAAAATGCAATATTGCTTTTATTGCAGGAGATGATATTTTTAAGTGGCATAATTTATTTCCCTAATTTGTTAATGTCTTCGGGCCATAGCATTTCTTTCGAGTCTATCCCAAGTGGATAACCAAAAGAATATACATTATAAAGTTTTATAGCTCGCCTGCCCTGTCGTTTGGTTAGAGGTCTTAACAGAATATAATATAATTTCTCTTTGATTGAATTATATCCTGCTTCTTGCGCTGACATTCCCTCCCAATTTTTGGGTAATGTTTGGTTATTATAAACACTCTTTCCTACCTGCGACATATACCAGAATGTCATTTCGTATGCTGCCTGTTCCAAAGATTCATGCGACCAGTGAAATTTTATTTTCCAGGTATTGGTTTCTACTTCTTCAATTATTGTTTCTTCTTGTAGAAAATCTGGTTCAGGGAAAATCATACTTCGCACACCATCTATTTCTCCCCATTCAAACTTACGGTTTACTTGCCAGGATGATGGGATAATCATTATACGTAAAATATTTTTCTCATTGATATTTAGTTCATCTGGAGAGTATTTCTTATTTCCAAGAACAAGCCCCCATTGTAAACGTGAAATATGTTTGCTTATTTGAGTCATAAGTTTTTTAGGAGAAACATACATTGACTTTATTTCTATTACACCCTCAACATTTATTTTATTTTTACCATTTGGCTTTTTAACTATTAAGCCATCCGCACCTTTAGCCAGAGATCCTGCAGAATCTGGCTCTATGATCTTACCTTTCTTTTTCTGATACTCATGTATGTAATCACCAAAACAAAGAAATGCTACTTTAGTAACGCTTCCTTGCTCTTTCAAATTTTCTACGAGTTTAATGCATGGTTCAATAGCTAGAAGTTCAGCTAATTCACCTTTGAACCTGTTGATAATGAAAGAGAAAATAAAATTGACTGCAGAAATACATTCTTTGTCCGACAGGATAGTATTTGCCTTGTAAGCTGAACTATCTTTCTCATCCGGATTTAAAGGACCATACTCGATTAGTCGTTTAAAGAGATGACCACGGGGATGGTTTTGAATATCTCGGATTGCAAGATTTAGGGAATCTGTGAACACATCTTTAACTGAGTTTTCATTTAAGAGTTTAACGTATGGAGTAGTAAGACCTTTTGATATGGATTTATATAATGCCGAAGCTAGATGCTTGTTTACAATTATGGAGGTAATATATTTTATTGTTGAGTGGCTCATTTCAATATGTTTATTTCACTTTTCTATTTTACCTGCAAAAATTCCCAACTTACAGCAATGGCTGCATAGACCATTTTCTCGAAGTCATTTTTGTTTCTTTAAGTATTGTATGCCATACTAATGTTGTATGTTTTACAGCATTATATAAAATATCTGAGGTCATTTGTAGTTTAGAATAATCGTTTTTACCACTGTAAATTGCTGGTAAATTCAGGAATAAATTTTTATAAGTATCTGCAGCAATATTCCAAAAATAATCACGTGTTATTTCTACTCTAAATAATTTTGGTAGACTGAGTTTACACTGTCTTTCAAATTTCAAGATGTCGCGCTCAACCTGATTATGAAAACGAGCTAGTGTTGGGAAACCAAGTGATTTATGATCAATTAAATGTCCAACATGAACTGGTGTACATAAATCTGCTATATGATGACTCACAACACCCAAAAACATTCCAAGATTTTCTAAAAATTCTTCCTCAGTATATCCTTCCTTATCTCTCATATAGTCATTAATAAACCCTATACTTCCCTCAGCATAATCCATTACTCTTGTAACACAACCATGGTCTTTCGGATCTTTGCTGTCAATATAACACCGGTGCACTAACTGCTTCTTATCATTTTTTATATCTTCAATCTCCCACATTATTCGAAAATGATCTGACAATGTTGCTCCAGATTCGATTCCACCCCATCTCGGATATAAAATATGTCGTTCTTTTTCACCTAAACATGCTAGTGATAGGTTCGCTACAAGATAATGAGAATCACCTTTCATAGATTCTTTATTTTAATCCTTTAATTTTTCTTTTCAGATGTAAGAACATAAATACTTTTAGAAATAGATACTAAATAGCTCAACTTTCTAGTTTCTTTGTAATATATATTAAATGTCAGTAGGAAATTTCTTTAGATATTTTCGCCAATCACTAGTTATTGCAAAATTTAATTTTTCAAACTTATCTAATCCCATTGACTTCCTAATACTTTTTTCAACATCGTACATCCACTTGCCATTTGGATCACTAATTGATTCTGAAAAAAAATTACCAAGTTTAAGTGAAATTAATGCACTTTCAAATTCACCAAGACCTAAGTAAGCTGCAGACATTGACCTTAATCTATATGCAATCCCCCGTTTGTGATTTAATGTCAGTGATCCCATTAAAGCTTCCGACAATTTCTCAAAAGATTTTACATATTCTTTTTTAGCAAGATGGATAGATGCAATTCTGTCCAAATTAGTTTCTCGTCCTCTTAATAATTCATCGTTATCAGTTATTTCTATACCTTTTAAACACTCATTAAAAGCTTCGCCCAATAAACCCAAACTTTTCAAAGAACTCGCTTTTGATGAATATAATTTTGCAAGTTGTACCCTATCATTGGTAATCTCAATCGCTTTATCAAAAAATTCAATGGCGTGTTTTTGTTCTATTTTATTACTGGTTAAAAATTTTAATTCTGGTTCATCAGCAAAGTAAGATAATAGTCTACCCTTAGTATCATTAAACCAACTTCTCATCTGCGTTTCCAGGTATTTTATTTCATTATCTATTTTCTCTAAATATGCTTTACCAATTAAGTGGTTACCCAACCAGAATTCAATTTCACCCAACGCAAGTACTATTTGAATCCGATTCATTGTATTGGATATCGACTTAGCAAATAATGTTTGAGCTAGTTCTCTAGCTTTATGGTACCAGCCAAGTCTAATCAAATCATTATGTAGGTTTTCTTTTAAATAACAATTCATTGCTAAATGAAATTTGTCATCATGCAAAAAGTTCTTTGCTTTATAATACAAGTTTATAACATTAATGACATCCTTCTTGATACTAAGTTGTACTACTTCGGTAAAGAGGTATGGGCTAAAAGTGATTACTTCATGACAGTGAGCACATACTGCTGCACTAGTTTCTGGATCATGCTTTTTGGTTATATGATGTGGTATGATATGATGAATTTGGAGAAACTGATTGCCACATAAAAAACAGTGTCCCTTAAATTGTTGATATAGTTTTTTCTGAAAAGCTAAAGAATATTTGTTCCTATTACTGTTTCCCATCTTTAGTAACTTCTTGCCCTATCAAGGGCTCTATGTTTTCTTTATTTTCAAGAATTTTTGTATGCGGAATTGGACGACGAACGGTTTTTGGATCAATACCAGCTTTTAATGTGTTCATTATGCCTACAGCTTCCAGATAGTTTTCAACAATAAATAGTTTTCCTTTTTGAAAGGGCAAATCTTCTAAATTGTTTCGCATATAATTTTTATTTTCTTTTACAGCAATAACAGGTATGCCATGCTCAAGTGCTGCTAATGTTGGAAGGCCGATACAACCGTCTGGAATAATTAAGCAGGAAACATCTTCAGCATTTAATCCTTTATTGTATGAAACTATCTGAGGACTTTTATGTAAACCTTTTAATATACAATGCAAGTACGATACGGATGAAGTTTCCGGTGCCTTTCTTGGATCAACAATACCAACTTCCATATCCATAATTTCTCTTGATACCATCATAGGAGAGTGGGCACACGGGAGTTTAAATTCTTCAGCAATGCTATGCGTTAACATTGATTCGATACCACCCCACGGATTTATTATATCAACATCTTTAAAATATTCAGTGTGGTACTCTTTTGGAACTTCTATAAAAGTAGATAATCCAATAGCATCATATTCATCTTTAAATTTATTTATTATTTCGAAGAGTCTTTCAAGGTGTTCAACTGTCCCAACAGCCCTGCCGGAGTTTGAATAAGCAGAAACACTTTTAATAATGTTATCCATTTCATATACGTCACAGTCAATTCCTAATGATATTCTTGCAGAAGAAACAGCATTCGTAATTTCATCATTGAATAACTTATCATCATGTTTATCCATTAACATTAATATTCTATTTGATCTCACTTTTTGTAATCCAATTTGTCCCATCATTAACCTGGTAAGAATACTGCCTTCAACATATAGCGTGTTTTCGGTCATTTCGTTTATGTCTGAAGCATTAACAACATTTGGATGAGTTATTAAATTATCGCAGGTAGATGCAATTAACCTGGCAACCGCATTTCCATCACCACAATGGCCGCCAATCTCAGCACCAATTCCTGTTGGAATTAACAAAACAGCATTAAAATGTTCAGTGTTTTCAAAACTTCGTTTATTGAAATTAAAAATAGATTTATTTTGAGAAATAGAATATTCGTTATCTTTTACTAACGTACCTAATTCACAGAAGTAACCATTATCATCAGTAATTGATATTACAAAACGGTTAAGTATTTCATTTGGACTAAGCTCATCAACCAATTTATTTGATAAGTGTTCAATTAAATTTTGATTGTCACTTGGCTTGGGTACTATTACCTCTTTTTCTCTAAGTATCATATCTATATTCTCTCGATAATTTGCGAATTGACTATTGTCCCTTTAAACCAGTCCTCTGAAAACTTCAGTGCTATATCTGCATCAAATTCTTTGCAGGAGAATATATTTATGTAAACATTTTTCAAGAGGTCTAATGTGTGAATTGTTATATTACTAGTTAATATAAACTGTACCGCTGTTGTTCCCTTCGTGTGCGCTTCTGTTTGTTGAAATTCAGGTTCTAAACCAAAATCATCCCACCAGCAAAGTTTTTCTGGTTCCATATTTATTTGTTCACACAAAAGCTTAAAATATTTTCTAATGCTTTTCCTTGTAAAAGTTGAGGAATCACAATTGTGTAAATCTATGATCAGTTCTTTACCATATGAAGTCATAAAATTAATTTTCTATTATAAGTTTAGTGTAACTTTCTTGACATTTATATTATTATGAACATCTCGACATTATTTTTTGATAAATATACAATAATATATTTTGAATAAGCTGTCTCTATTAAATTCAATTCATCTCAATGAGGTTATCGCTTTAAAATCTGGCTGATTTAAAACAGTAAAGAATAACTCATCTTCTCTCGCCTCTCTTTTCATTTTTTTCAAATATTTTTTATCAATTTCTCCAGCATAATTAATTCCCAGTTCAAGATGTTCCATTGCGAATTTCACTCTGCCAGGATAAGTCCTTAAATATGCAGCTGCCAATTCGTAATAGGCATCTGGAAATTTATCTTGCCAGAGTATTATACTTTGAAATTGATCAACTGCCATTTCGTAGTATTTAACAATTTTTTTCTTTTGTCTTAGAATCTTATTAATGTAATTAACCCGCGAGTAAAATTTACCTAAGTATAAACGCGCATCTAATTCATGTGGTTCGTTGGTTATTAATTTCTCCAAATACTCAACTGTGTTTCTTATTAGTAACTCATATTTTAGTCTCACTTTTTCATCTTTACTTCTGTAATCACTTTCATAACTTTCAACATAATCAAATATTATTTGGGCAAGATATATTTTCCATGCGGGCATATTTGGATCTATTTCAATTATTTTTCTGGCAATTTCGGCGGCTTCTTGTAGAGCTTTTTTGGCATTTACTTTCTGTTCTTTATCCCAAAAGATCGCAGAATTTTTCCATTTGATATTGCATAGCACATTGCCCAACCAAGGATTTAATGAGTTATTAAATTCCTCCTGGATTTTCTTCAGATTTTCCTCATCGGCTCTAAGTGCAATTCGTGGAACAAATAATATTTCATCTTCTTCATCTAGTATTGCTGAGATAAGTTCATATGTTCTAACAGTACCAGAAATTCCTTTTAGGGACAGTTTCTCAGTTTGTCTAAATCTTAAAGTGTTTTCCCCTGGTATATCGTTGTAATAGCCAAAGGTATATTCACTTACGTAAATACCAGAATATTCCCCTTGTCTAGATTGACTCTCAATTCTTTTGGCTAGATTTATGGCATATCCTTCTGCCTTCCATTTGCCTTTTTCTTTCTTTAATGCAACTTTACCTGTATTAATTCCGATTGCAACTTCAAAGGGCTTTTTTAGTTCATCAAATCGATCAAGATTTTCTTTGGCAAACAACCATTCATATTTAATCCTTAGAGCTATTCTTAACACTAATAACAAATTTTCTCTTATATCTTTTTGTACATCCTCAACACCATCACCATTAATTTCATATTTACTTACTAGAATGAGAAAACCTTCATCGCCTCTTACTTCATAATACTTAATCCCTTTATTTATGCTTTTTATTTGTTGGCCATCATCTTTTTTTGGATTTAACTTTTGCTTTTTACAAAGTTCATCTTTAAAGACATCCTCCACATTATTTTGAAATGATGAAACAAGCTTGCTATAATCCTCCTGGTTTTTTAAACTGGCTGCTTCAGAAGAACCAACTAAATCAACAAATAACATTGTGGCGATTCTAGGTTCTAAGGTCAAAGGATTAGGTACATTCATGAGATTTTTAAACTTGAGTTAAATTTAGCATTACATTCAAAACAACCTTTTTTATTTTTAGTAGGTAATGTGTGCCCAATGCTAGAGCCAGATATCCTACACAAGCTATATGTGAATCTCCTTCTGAATCTACTATAGGTCCACGTACAGTTACTAGTAGTCTTTGCATAATAGTATTAATTAGTAAATCAATTTGAATATAAAAATAAGAAAAATCTGTATTGAAAATATGATTTATAACTAAAAATTTTTACTGGTTTCAAATCTCTATCAGTGCTATAGCATCCTCAAGATTTTTTTGTTGAAGATGTGAGTATATCTGTGTTGTGGAAATGTTCTCGTGGCCCAGTAATTCTTTAACCGCATAGATTGATGCACCTTTCTGAATTAAAATACTTGCAAAACTATGCCTTAAAGTATGGAAATGTATATTCTCCCTTAAACCAGCTTCTCTTACTACTTTTTTGAATTGTTTACTGACATAATCCTCATTCAATTTTATGCCTATCACTCGATAGAATATATAATTATTATTATTTCCATTGTTTACTTTATTTTGTCTATTCATCATCAAAGTTTCCATTATCGAATTCATAGGAATAATTCTTTCCTTTTTATTCTTAGTTGTAAATCCATTAATATTTTTAATGATAATTATATTCCTCTTAAAATCCACACACTCCCAAACAAGGTTTACAATTTCTCCTAAGCGCATTCCGGAATAGAATGCAGTTGTAAAGAGATCTTTTAACATTACAGTTTTTGTTTTATCGAGTATCAATTCCAATTCAGATTTTGATATAAATACCGGGAGTGTTTTTTTTAGTCTCGGTGGTTTTATTTTCTTCAGTGGATTTTCATCCATGTATCCCCATACAACAGCTTTTGATAAAGCAGCTTTTAATGTTCTGAAATAAAGTAGTGCTGCTGCCGGTGATGTTGAAAACTTTTTTGAAACAAACTGATCTAATAATCTGGCATCCAGATCCTCTAAAGGAATATCTTTGCTATATCTTAGCAATTGCCGGAAGGATAATTTGATGGACTTAATATATTTGGGAGATCTATTGTTAGTTACGTACTTAAGATACTCATCTCTAAAATTGGATATCTTTATACCATCATTCTCTTTGTTAATCTCAGGATTAAAATTTCTTAAGAATTGAAGGGCTTCACTTTTTGATTTTGTCTTTGTTGAAAGACGTTTCAGCTGATTGGTAGATGGGTCTTTATACTCAATAAAAAAATACCCGTTTTTTCTCTTTGCAAAAAACATAATTTACCTCCGGATGAATAATGAACGACAACTGAACAATCCATATTATGTAAACTGTTCAGTCAAGTGTTCAGTTCAGAAATCAAAGGAAGGTTGCCAAATCACCTGACAAAGTGCGATTTTGGCTTGAAATGGAGCTGGTGAACGGACTCGAACCGCTGACCGGCTGATTACAAATCAGCTGCTCTACCAACTGAGCTACACCAGCTTGTTTTTTTAAGAGCCCAAATTTATTATAATTTATATTGCATTGCAAGATAGTCATTCGTTCACCTTTTTATTTTTATCATCTGCTTCTTTAAAATCGTTACTATCAGTAAATACCTTAAACTGCACCATCTTTTGGCGTATCTTTTTTATCAGTTCAAAATGTAATCCTTCAAATTCAAATGAATCTCCTTGATTCATTATCATGCCCGTTTTTTCAGCAACGAATCCAGCAATGGTATTGTACTCTTCGGATTCGGGTATAGCATAATTAAATGTTTCGTTAAAATCATCAATATCCATAGAGCCTAGTATACAGAAAGTGCCATCCGGAAATTTACTGAATTCACTCTCCTCAATTTTTGTTTTATCTTTTATCTCTCCGACTATTTCTTCAAGTATATCTTCTAAAGTTATTAAACCTTCTGTTCCACCATATTCATCTGTTACAATTGCCAACCGTTCACCTCTTCGCTGCATTTCTTTTAATACCTCAGAAATAGGTTTGGTTTCAGGAATAAAATATGCGGGGCGGACAAGATTTTCTACGGAAATATTTTTTTTCTCGATATATCTTCTCATAAGATCTTTAGTATGAATCACTCCGATAATATTATCAGTCGTTTCCTCATAGGCAGGCACCAGAGAATGACCTGTTTTGATGATCTCTTTCAGAATCACTTCTTTCTCCTCTGTTAAATCCACTGCTATCATCTCCGTTCTCGGGATCATTACTTCGTTAGATTTCAGGTCATTAAACTCAAGAATGTTCTCAATTATTTCCTGTTCCGTTTCATCAATTGCACCTGATTTAACACCGTCGGATATTATATCCAATATTTCATCTTCCGAAGGACGTGATAATGAAAAATTTGTCTTCTCTTTAATTGGTTTGAGAAACAAGTTACTTACTGCAGTTAAAAGTTTAACGGGGATTTTTAACACCTGAGAAAATCCGTACAACAGCCGAGCCGATTTAATTGAAATTCCGTTGGAATATTTAAACCCGATTGCTTTGGGAATCAATAAACTGAAAATAATAATTATAGATGTAATTATAATTACTGCTAGTATAACAGCCAATAAATTTGTGTTGATGATAGAGTTACTATATCCCTGGGCTGGTAAAAGTGAATTCAAAAAATTCAATGTTAATCTAAATCCAACTATTGCAGAAAGCACAGTTGTTAAAGTAAAAAGCAGCTGGATTGAACCGAAGAATGATTCTTCATCCTGCAAAATTTTTTCGAAATAACGAACAGTTTTGTTTTTCTGCTCTTTTAACTCATCAATTTTATTTTCGCCGATTGATGAGATTGCTATTTCGGCTGCTTCCAAAAATCCCGCAAATAAAACAAGGAGGGCGAATATTACAATCTCTATAACTACGTTATCCATTTAATTTTATTAACGGCTATTATAAAAACCTGCCGTTTAAAAATAGTCCCTTTCAGTTATTGATACTTATTTTAATATTAAAAATAGTATATAAAAAATTAAATTACATGATACATTATTGAACCTGAAATTAATTTTGGCTAAACTAAAAGATGTTAATATTCTAATTTAGGAAAGAGTATGATTCCCGTTCAAATAAAAATTGTTGATAAAGAAAAACTTTTCATCAAATGGGATGATGATAGTGAGTCGGGTATATCGCTTAAATATCTGCGCGACGAATGCCCTTGTGCCGGCTGCAAAGGCGAAACTGTACTGCTTAAAACTTTTCGCCCGCCATCCCCTCCCATTGCTTTACCTGGAATGAATGAAATTAAAAATATTGAAACTGTTGGCGAGTATGCAATCCAGATAACGTGGAAGGATGGACACAATACAGGGATCTATTCCTGGGATTACTTAAAAGACCTTGAGAAGGGACAGGATGAAAACAAAGATCAGAATTACAAACCTCTTTTATGATTAGTAATAACGAACTTAAATACTACGCTTCTTTTCTAAACAAAAAGTACCGTGCGATTGAGAATAAATTTTTAATTGAGGGTAAAAAAATTGTTGGAGAAGGATTGGCAAGCAATTATTTTTGTGAAAAAGTTTTTATCACAAGAAAGTTTGAAGAGACTAATCTTGGATTAATAAAAAAATTTAGACTAAATAAGGTCCCGGTTGAAGTGATCAGGTCTGTCGAATTTCAAAGGATATCAGACACGAAAGCACCGCAAGGAATAGCTGCCGTATTAAAAAAGAAAAGCACAACTTTTTCACCTTCGCTTATTAAAGATAAAATTTTAGTTTATTTGGAAGATATAAGTGACCCAGGAAATTTGGGTACAATACTCCGCAATTGTGATTGGTTCGGGATAAATAATATTTTGCTTAGTAAAGAATCAGCCGAGATGTATAACCCGAAAGTTTTACGTGCATCAATGGG
>JADFLR010000030.1 GCA_022564295.1 Bacteroidota bacterium
CTAACAGATAATTATTGCTATTCAATTCAAATAAGTCAAATACCATTGGATAACATCGATGAAACATTAAGGATATATAATTCTCTAAAAACAAAATATTTAGTCTATTATTATAAGGGCCCCAATAAAGATAATTATCGAATTAGGGAATCTAAAATTAATGTAGGTTGTTTTGATTCAAAGATAGATGCAGAAAATTATATTAATATTTTTAAAAATGTTGAAGGCTATGATTCTAAAGTAGATAGCATACGACTATTTATTGATAGCTATAAAAATGAATTTGATATAATTTCTACCCCTAGTACAATTTGGAAAAGAAGAGATAATTATACAGAAGAATTATTTATATTTGATAGTACTACAGTACAAAGATCATCGCTGAGTGTCTACTCAAAAGCTGTGATTTCACCTGATGGTAATAATGTGATTTTTTATTTCAATAAAAAAATAATTAAGCTTAATTTAAAAACATTAGAAACTGCAACATTAGTCGAAAATTCAGATGTTTATTTTTGGGGATTATTTAACTCACAACCTAGATGGTCATATAATGGTGAATATATTGCTTTTTTAGATATCTATAGATGGGAAACAACAACAAGTTTATGGATTATAAGACCGGATGGTTCAAACCTTACTTGTTTAATAGACAATACTAACATAAATAGAGAAGCTATAAAATCATTTTTATGGCATCCTACTAAAAATGAAATAATTTTTGTAGAAGGTTTTCCTTATGGTACAATAACCATTGGTGGTAGTTTATATTTTTGTGATTTAGATGGAAATAAACATATACTGGCTGAGAAAAATGTTGAACATAGGAAAGAAATACATTTTAAATTTTTTATCGATGATAAATATATCTTTTACAGAGTTGGTCATTGGGATGAAGAATATATGCAAATATCGTATTCAGACCATACAATTGAAATACCCTGAGAACAGTACATCTTTGCTGTCCGTTAAAACTACTTAATAATTAAAAAATCCTTTTTCACTTACATTCTAAATCAATATATATCTTTCTACAATTGAGTTTATTTTATTTGGCGGCATTGATAAAGAAGTCTAAGCCACAACTACTTCATTAAAAGTTATCTTCTGTAATCAATTTGAGGTGAGGTTTATTCCAAAAACATAACCCTGCTCAGGATTTTGTGGATTACTCTCAAAGAATAATTTCCCTGTAAAGAGTAAGTTTTTTTGTTAAAAAACAAAGAATATCTGAAAATGTGCGTAACTTGTGAATAACCTGTGGATAAGTAGATCTGAATAGTTCGGTCCTATAATTAAAATTGGCTTATCCAAATAACACCAAAATTGGTTCTTTCGGGGGAGCCAAAATATTCATATCTTTAGTTAACAAAAACATCAGAGAGTAATTATGATACTCCTTAACCTTAACCGGAAAAATGACATTCCTCTTTTCAGGCAGGTCTTTAACCAGTTAAAAGAAAAAATAGATAATGAAGTACTGAAGCCCGGTGACAGACTCCCGCCAACGCGTTCATTTTCCAACCAGCTTGGTGTTAACCGCACAACTATTTATAAAGCTTACCAGGAGCTTTGGGCTATGGGCTATATTGAAAGCCGCTCCGGTTCATACTCTTTTGTTAGGCAGCGCAGAGAGTTAATATTTTCCGATGTGGAATTACCTTCCAGTACTATCAATTGGGCGCTGAAGGCAAATCCGAACGCTGAGAAAGCTTACCGGATGTTCGATGATATCGGATATCCGTTCAGTGAAGTTATAACGAAATTTGAGGGAATTGATTTTGCCAGACTTCATCCCGACACACGAATTTTCCCGGTTAATGAATTCAGAAAATCTTTGAATAAAGTAATCACAAATAATGGTAGAGTTGTTTTAGATTACGGCGAATGTAAAGGCTTTGCACCCTTACGTGAATACATCGCACGCAGACAAAGATTGCATGGTATATCAATCAGCTCCGAAGAAATACTGATTACTAACGGGGCGCAAAACGCCATAGACCTGCTGATGAAGTTATTGACAAAACCGGGCTCACGTGTTTTTGTTGAATCACCAACTTACGGTATGATAATTCCCACACTTACTTTTTATGACTGCGAAGTTGTAGGCATACCAATGCGGGAAGATGGAGTTGACCTGGAAGCTATTGAGAAAGAATTCAAAAACGGACTTCCGATTTTCTTCTATACAATGCCGAACTTCCATAACCCCACCGGGGTAACAACAAATCAGGAGCAAAGAGAAAAGCTGATTGCACTTTTCGAACGATATAACATACCGATTATTGAAGATGCTTTTGAAGAGGAGATGAAATATTTCGGGAAGGTTCCGTTGCCGATCAAATCAATGGATATAAACCAGATAGTAATTTATGTAGGCAGCTTCTCGAAAATTCTCTTTCCCGGTATCAGACTCGGCTGGATTGCTGCGGATAAGGAATGTATAAAACGTCTCGCTGCTCTTAAACGTTTTAGCGATATCAGCACTGCGCTGCCCGAACAGGCAGCCCTTGCAGATTTTTGCCAACAGGGGCATTACGAACTCCATATCAAACGGATCCATAAAATTTATCGCAAGCGGATGATGCTGGCTGTTCATACGTTGGAAAAAAAAATAAATAACAAAAATGTAACCTGGATAGAACCAAACGGAGGATTTACTATTTGGTTATCAATGGATAAAATTACCCTCGATTACGAAGAGTTAAATAAAATATTTCAATCATACAAAATAAGACTTGCATTGGGCAAAGACTTCTTTCCACATGAAGAGAAAGAAAAATATTTCAGATTAGCTATTGCCAGTCTGGACGAGAAAGAAATTGTTGAAGGTATAGAGAGGCTGTCGAAAGCTGTCGATCATATCTATAACGGCTGATACTTTGTTTTGATATTAAATTGGAGATAATATGAATTACGATAGAATACTTGCAGCCAGAACATCGCGGATAAAAGCAAGCGCGATAAGAGAATTGTTAAAATTAGCAGCGAACCCGGATTTGATCTCACTTGGGGGCGGTCTGCCATCACCTGAGAGTTTTCCCCTTGATCTCGTGATGGAACTAACTGAAAAAGTAATTAACAAGTATGGCTCAGCAGCTCTGCAATACGATACGACCGAAGGGTTTACTCCTTTGCGTAAAGCGCTGGTTGAATATATTAATGCAAAAGGTATTGATGCCGGTTTGGAAAACATTTATATAACTTCCGGTTCGCAGGGATTTTTAGATGCCATTGGAAAGCTGCTGATTACACCGGGAGATTATGTTGCTGTTGAAGGACCTACTTACCTCGCAGCGCTGCAGGCGTTTAACGCATATGAAGTACATTATGCCCAGATGCAAGTGGATAAAGAAGGTGTTATCCCTGAATCAATGGAGGAGATAATACAATCTTACCCTGTAAAATTCGTTTATACGGTTCCAACATTTCAAAACCCTTCAGGTAAAACCATCGGAGTACAAAGACGGGAAAAAATTGCAGAAATTATTTTAAAACATGATGTGCTGCTAATTGAAGATGATCCATACAGTGCATTGCGGTACAAGGGTGAGGAGCTTCCTACTATAAAATCAATGGCGCCCGATAATGTAATTTATGCAAGTACGTTTTCCAAGATATTTGCCCCCGGGCTAAGGATAGGTTTTTTTGTGGCTCCCGAAAAACTAGGAAGATGGTTGGTCCTCATTAAACAGGGGGTTGATCTTAATACATGTACGTTTACACAAGCCCTGGCAACGGAATATTTAACCGGTGGTTATGTATCAAAACAGGTGCAAAAGAATATCAATTTGTACCGCCCAAAATTGGAGACTATGCTAAAAGAGCTTGAAGATAATTTCCCTAAAGATTTTAAATGGTGTGAACCGGATGGCGGAATGTTTTTATGGGTGGAAGGTCCGGAAGGAATGGATATGGAAAAAGTTTATAAGAGGGCAATTGAAAAAGGAGTGGGTTTTGTTCCGGGTACTTTTTTCTTCCCCAACCCTGGTGATGGAATTGAAACAATGAGATTAAACTTTACAAATATAGCAGAAGAACAGATAAAGCAGGCAATTAAAATCTTAGCATCGGTTGTAGAAGAAGAGATGAAAATAACCAGCATTAATTAAAGAGGAGACTAAATGAACAACGAAGTAATTATACGCTCTAAAAAAGAAGAGGATCGTGAAAAAGTTCTTGAGGTTGTAAACTCTTTTGTTAAAGATAGTTTTGCCGCTTACTCGGATGAATATTATTCTTCATCAATTGTGGATGAATGGAGTAATAAAGCAAAGGTTTTTTTGGTCTTGGAGACCGGGAATAAAGTTGTCGGTTTCGGATTTGTGGCTTCATACAAACCATTTAAAAGCTGTAATCACGTTGGAGTGCTTACATATTTTATCCTGCCGGAATATACTGGTAAAGGATTAGGCACAAAATTATTTAACCAGTTAATCTCAAAGGGCAAAGACTTAGGTATAACAAACTATCTCGCCCATATATCCTCCAGGAATGAACAGAGTTTAAATTTTCATAAAAAGCATGGCTTTCAGGAAGTTGGAAGATTTAAAGATATGTCTGTAAAGTTAGGTGAATCTATTGATATGGTATGGGTTCAGAAACAATTTATTGTAAGATTGGCATAACTAATGAATCGTGGTATAGCTTTTGCTCTTGGTGCTTATATTTTTTGGGGATTACATCCAATCTATTGGAAACTACTGCAAGACGTCCCGTCGTTTGAGATAGTTTCACATCGAATTATATGGTCATTTGTTTTTTTTGTTATAATAATTTCCTTTCGTAAGGGATGGAAGGAATTAAAAAAGAAAATTAAGGAAAGCAAAAATAAACTCATCCTCTTTGTACCAGCTCTTCTGATCGGATCTAACTGGGCTCTTTATATCTGGGCTGTTAATGCCGACTTTATTATTGAAACAAGCTTAGGATATTTTATATGTCCTCTTATCACAGTCTTTTTGGGTGTCGTTATTCTTCATGAGAGTTTAAGAAGGATTCAATGGATTGCAGTGCTTATAGCCGGAACAGGTGTTTTGATTATGACATTCATTTACGGTCAATTTCCATGGATATCACTTTATCTTGCAGGAACGTGGGGAACCTATGGATTACTCAGAAAAAAGTCCCCGTTAAATTCAGTTGAAGGATTGACTCTCGAGATAACATTATTATCCTTACCAGCTATTATTTATCTTGTATTTTTAACAACGAGTAACTCCGGTTCTTTTTTAACTGACCTTCCTACAAGTCTGCTTTTGGTAGGAAGTGGAATAACGAGCGGACTACCACTAATCGTATTTATTGTGGGGGCGAGAATGATAAACCTCTCCTTAATTGGAATTTTACAGTACATCTATCCAACGCTTATTTTTATAGTTGGGGCTTTTATTTACGGAGAGCCATTGAGTGAAGCAAAGATGATCGGGTTTATGTTTATTTGGGGTGCATTAATTATATACACAATTGAAGGAGGTTTCTTTTTAAATAGAAAAAAAATACTGATCACAAATGACTAACCTATTAGCAGAATAATCACGCCGTTTAGAATTTCATTCCGCAACTGAAGCCGAACAAGTGTAGCCTAATGCTGCACCTCCTTCAATCAGTGCCTGACCGTATTCCCGTCCAAAAGGCGTCGGGCAAGTTGGCTACCGGTTATTCACAACACCGTTATATGTAAAAAAACGAAATAATAAATATAATAGAAAATAAACGCAATTGTGTTTATACCGCTAAATTGGGATTATAAGAAAAATTGTTTTTATACACTCGTTGTATGCTATTTAAATTTAGAATAAATTAAACATGATTAGTTATTTGAATATATAAAATGAAATATAGAGAAGATAATAGCATTGAATTTTTGCCTAGCGGACACAGTTCTTATGATTTGAGGTGGAGAATACTAAACAGTGCACAGTCATCCATTCACTTAGTAACTTTTTCATTTATGAAAGATGAAACAACTAAAAAACTATTTGAGTTATTGAAAAGCAAAGTAGAAAAAGGAGTTAAAGTTCGAATAATTTATGATGAAATTGTTAACAGAACAACATTTATAGGTAGTTGGATAAAAGATTTACAGCAAAAAGGAATTGAAACATTTGGATACAACTCCTTAAAAGATGGGTGGCATATAGATTTTAAAAAAGGACATCCATTTAAACAGATTATGATGACCGTAAAACTAAAACTAAAACAACATTACCATGAAAAATACTTTATTGTTGATAACCAACATTTAATTATTGGAGGAATTAATTGGGGTGATAAATATGCTTTTGGTGGCATTAGACCTAAGGCATGGAGAGATACGGATGTTTATATGACAGGAGAAATAGTAAAAGATGTGCAACTTCAATTCTTAAAAGATTATACTATGCAAAAAGAATGGAATGTGCAGAAGAAAATTAAAAAAATTAAATATCCTGAATTTGTTCTTTCTTACTTAGATACCTATAAAAATAATGATCATATTCGTTCAAAATATTCAAACTTGTTTGAAGATCAATCACCCAATAAAAAGTCTGACAACAAAATAAAAATTGCATACATAGCATATAAACCATACGACGAAAATGAATTAAAACTGACCAATTTATTTTTAGAAAAAATCAAAAATGCTAAAAAAAGAATTTATTGGGGCTGTCATGGAATAAGACCCCCAAAAATATTTGCTGAGTATTTAGTTGAAGCTGTTAAGCGTGGGGTTGAAGTTCTTTTAATTACCAATTCAAAAAAATCATCGAAAACCTTAATGGTTAACGGTTTATTAGGTTGGATGTATTGGGAATGTACCAAACATTATAAACACCTTTTAGAAAATGGAATTGAAATTTATGAGTGGCAAAAACCTGGTGCATTTCATTCAAAATATTTAATAATAGATGATGATTATGTTTCCTTAGGATCATACAACATTGCTAATGGGTCTGGATACCATCATTCAGAAAGTAATATCATTATTGAAGATGAAAATTTTTGCGAAAAAGTATATCAGCAATTTTTGATAGATTTAAAAGATTGTAAAAAACTAGATAAAAAGAAGTTCAAATTTCCTCGAGATAACGCCTTTAATCGAATAATACATGAACGAAACAAAATGATTCGTGAAGACCTGCTCACTGAATCAATTAAAAAAGACCTTCAAGAGGGAAATTATAAGCAATTCCCATTATATGAATTCATCGACATTAGTTAATTTAAGGAAAAAATTATGAAGATTATAACAAATATCCGTAACGGATTTTTAAAATTTTTTGGCGATATAAAGATATTTAAATTTCCTTTTTTTCTTTTATATGACCCAGGTAGTTATAAAGTAAAAGGAAATGAGGTTAGAACCGTCATTGAATCAATACAAAAAGGCGATATTTTGGTGAGAGGGTACACCAATTATTTAGATGGTTTTTTTATACCTGGTTTTTTTAGTCATACAGGATTGTATCTGGGGAAAACCAAGAAAAGTGATTTAGGAAATTCTGATGTAGAAGTAGATAAATTTCATGAGGGCGATCAAGTCGTAATTCACTCGATGGCAGAGGGTGTTTTTATGGAAGATGTGATCAGCTTTTGTAGATGTGATCACCTTATAATATTACGTAGAAACACTAATATAGAATCAAATTTGGATCCAGAAGAATCCTTTAAAACTGTCTATGAAAAGTCATTGGAACACTTAGGAAAAAACTATGATTTTAAATTCGACTTTTCCGACAGAGGAAACCTATCCTGCACAGAACTAGTTTATGTTTGTAATGAAGATTTTTTACCTAAATATCAAGTAAAAATAAAAGAACGTAATGTGTTTTTTAGCAAAAGGAAAATGCTTATTCCAGACGACTTTGTTACCAAAGAATTTGAAATTGTATTTACCTCAAAATCTGTTAAAAAAGTAACTTTGGAAAAAATATTAAGGATAAACGATATTTAGAAATTTTTAATTCAACTTTACTAACGCTGGATAGCGGATTAATTGAAGTTGCAAAACAAATGAATATTAGTATAATAGAGGTATAAAATGAATACATATACATACACTGAAGCAAGGCAAAGATTGGCAGCTCTATTAGATAAAGCAAAAAAAGAAGGTAGTGTTTTAATAAAACGTAAGGATGGGACTATATTTGAATTGAGAGCTATATTAGGAAATAAGTCACCGCTTGATGTTAAGGGTGTAAACCTGAACCTCGGGCGGGAAGAAATATTAGAGATACTTAAAGAAGTTAGAACTCGATAATAATCTTTATTTACAGCCTGGAAGTACTGCCATATCTTAACGGAAAGTTACTTAACCGAGCGCGATTCACTCCGCAATTGCAGCAGAGCAGGCAAAAACCTTTACCGCACCATTCTCAAGTAATATCTTCCCGCACTCTTTTATTGTAGCCCCGGTTGTTATTACATCATCCACTAAAAGAAAAGTTTTACCCTCAATCATTCTCTCCTGTTTTGCTTGAAAAGCTTCTGAAATATTTTCTTCTCGTTCCTTCAATGTTAAATCTGTTTGTGTTTCTGTGTACCTTATTCTCCTAATAAGATTATTTTTAACTTTAATCCCAAGCTCTTTCCCGATTCCAATTGTAATGTGCTTTGATTGATTAAAACCTCTGTCAGCTTTTCTTATAGAATGAAGCGGTACAGGTAAAATAAAATCAACGCACCAGTTTTGAATTTGTTCCTTAAGTTTTTCACCAATGAGTTTTCCTAAATATTTAGCATTGAGGAATCGCTTATTATATTTTATTGAATGTATTAGCAGTTGAAGCGCTTCATCTTTTTCAAAAACAAACAATGATGTAAACCCGGAGATGATACTGGTTGATGCAAACTTCCTTTGATATTCTAAGTTTAGTCTGTCACTGTCAACCCTTTCTATGGATGAAAGACATTCATCACAAATACAATTTTCTTCAAGCTCTAATTTCTTTTTGCAGGAAGGGCAGTAGCGTGGAATGAAGAAATCGAAAAAGCCGTTTATAATTTGCATATTACTTCTAACTGTAAAGAATGAATAACCGACTTAAAAACTTAACCGTTTAAACGGTTTTTTAACAACGAAAAAATTAACCGGTTAGCTTGAACAACTTAAATTATGTAAAAAAAGATTCTTCTTCCCAATGAACCTACCTACCGCAGAAAGGTCGGGATTCAGAATGACATCCGAATTATTTATTATTAATTCGTTAGACAATCTCCTATCTATGAGCAGATTATTACTAAAGCATCCCCGCTCTTTTTCGTAAAAACCACTCAAGAGAAAATAAGAAGATAACAATTGCCATCAACCATTCGTAAGACCATAGTGAAATATCGGAAGTTATGATCTTATCTTTTCTCGTCTTTTCATTTATACTTCGAATCTTATTAATTAGTTTTTCATAATCATCTGCAAAAGCAAACTCACCGTTGGTTTCGTTTGCAAGCAAGTTCAGAAACTCAAAATCCATTCTTGGATTTATCATTTCTATATCTAACTCCCCAACATTAAACCTGCCGTTATCTCTGCCGATAAGTTCACCTTCTAAAGTTACCGACCCGGTAAATTTATAATCATCTTTATCATTTATTCTTATTTGTCCTTCATATAAACCATTGCCAATACTTTGCAAATCAAGTTCGTAATTATCATTAGCCGATGTTATATTTAATTTTACCTCTGCATCGGAAACGGGATTGATCGCCTCATCGTAAACCTGTGCAGTGAACTCAACAATTTCTCCTAAAGAATAATTCCTTTTTATACTTTTTATACTAACCCTTTTGTCTGTATCAGAAGCGTTTAACCACTTCACAGAATTTAAAATAAACTTATCGAACAGGTTATCTTTTTTACGAACCGTTTGAAGTTTCCACTTCCAGATATTTACACCCAGCACGGCTATCGATCTTTTGCTGCTGAAGCTTCTTGAAAGTATTAAGGGCGAGTTTAATACAACATTATTCACCTTCACTTTTGCAATAACTTTACTTTCCGGCTTGGGAAGGAAATCATACGAAGGTTGATATATTGGAGGCAGGTCGTTCCACGCTTCAACAATGTTTGTCGAATTATTTTGAATGATCGGATTGTTTTTTTGATCATCAAACACTTGTGGCTGAACTTCTCTGAATCCTTGATATGTGCTTCTTATAGAAAACGGTAAATCAGCTTGTATCAGGCTTAACTTGTTGATATCAGTTCCATTTGAGATTGTTATGAAATAAGGGATTCTATCATCACCGATTCTTTTTACAATTTTAGTTATAACATCCTGCGGAGTGTTAAAAGAAGGGAATCCGATTAAGAAGAAAATATCAGCGCTATCTATAAATGCCATTGAACCCTCTTCCACAAATCTATCTTTCGAAATCTGTGTTAAACTTTTTACGGTAAAACTATCTTCTCTTCTTAATGCATTTTTAATAAAGGTAAGATCGGGTGAAGGGCTTCCCGCAATAACCAACACTCTTACTTTGTTGGATAAAACATTTATGTAAAACACCTTGCGATTATTTGCCGAAGTGAACTCATCATTAAGTTTAGAAATTGTAACGGTTAGTTTTTTCTCCCCGGAAGTTTTTGGAACGTACGTAAACAATTCATTTTGAATTCCAGAACTGCTCAATTCGATATTTTTTTGTTCGATAAGAATATTATCTTCATACAAAGAAATGTAAACATACCGATTACTTAACCCATTGTTTTGTATGGTTGCTTCAATAGTGGTGGGAGTTTCGGCATAAAGTAAGTTATTAGCAAGCACCCTTTTAACAGATACATCTATTATTTGTGTCGTATCTCCTATCCCTATTGTGAAGATTGGTAAGTTAAGGTTGCTTGCAGCATAAATGGAATTTGATCCTGAAGTTATAACTCCGTCTGTAATCAATGTGATTGTGGAGTAATTTTTTTCATCTCTTTTTATAGAAGAAATAACATGTGATATGTTTGTGACAGGATCTTGAAAATCAAGTTTATTTAAACTGTCTTCCGACAACTTTATTACCTGATCTCCAAATAAATTAATCTCGTCGTTAGCTGATATTGGATTTGATAGGAAATTTTCAACTATGTCTTTTACATCATTAATTCTGTCAGTTCCGTCATCAATTGTTATCGATCTTGAATTATCAACAAATATCAGGTTAACAGGTTCAAAAATTATTTTTTTCGTAAATGAAAGAATTGGTTCAAAAAAAATAAACAGAATGGTTACCAAAGCAAGGGTTCTTAAAGCAACTAAAATTATTTTCTTTGATTTACTAACGGAAGGAATAGTAAACCTGTAAACATAGTATGAATAACTTCCAATTAAAATTATCGCGATTATAAAATATATTGCCGGGTAAGTGAGATGCAGACTGATCTCTTCATAACCAAACATTAATAGCTAAGTTCTCCCTTCAAAATAGTTACAGCATTTCCTGCAATCATCAATTCATTTTTGCCTGGAGAAAAAGACACATTTACTCTTCCTATACGTCCAAGGAAATCTCCCTGTTCAAATGTGAAAGTTTTATTTTCAATATCTTTGTCAATCAAACATAATTTGTGCATAAATAACAACAATGGACCATTGGCTGAACCGGTAACAGGATCTTCATCAATACCGTAAAACGGTGCGAAAAATCTAAGATGCGCATCATTTTCTTTTTCAAATGTTTCTAAAGAAAAAACGGTTACTTCGGTGAATTCTCCTTTTTCCTTTGAGAGTTTCACCAGTTCTTTAAAATTTGGTTTTAAGTTTTTTATTGCATCAAGATATCTTACATAAATAAAAAGATTACCATTATTTTGCAGGATGAACGGATATTGATCATCTATATCATTTTGTTTAATTCCAAGTATATTTATTATCTCATTATAACTACTTTCAAATGTTTTAAATTCAGGTATGTGTAATTTCATATAATATGTATCGCCATCAACCCGGCATTCAATTACACCGGAAAGAGTTTCAAATGTTATGAATGATTTTTTTTGAATTATATTTCGTTCGGCTAAATAATGAAGTGATGCAATTGTAGCATGACCGCATAATTCAACTTCGATTGCAGGTGTGAACCATTTTAATTTGAAGTCAGCTTTATTTGATGAAGAAATAAATGCGGTTTCAGAGAGATTCATTTCCATTGCGATTGCTTGCATCTCTTTATTTGTCAGATTATCTGCAAAGATAACAACAGCCGAATTTCCGTTGAACGGTTGTTTTGTAAAAGCATCTATCTGATAAATGTCATGAAGAGTTTTCATTCTTGCTTACCTCAATATTCCATGTTTTTAATTTATCATAAGTTTCATAATCGGTAAGATCGAAATGAATAGGAGTTATAGCAACGAAATTATTTTTTATCGCTACCTGATCATATTCTAACTCAGTATCAACATCCGTCATATCTCCTGTAAGCCAGAAATAATCTCTGCCATATGGATCGGTTCGCTTTTCGTAAATGTCATCCCACTTTGATTTACCCTGCTTAGTAACAAGTATTCCGGCAATTTTATCTTCCGGAACATCGGGCACATTTACATTTAGCAATGTTCCTAAAGCCAATCCGTGTTCTTTAATTTTAAGTGCAATCATTTTTGCAATCCCGGCTGCGTAAGAAAAATCTTTTACCCGGTGATTGGTTACTGAAATTGCGATAGACGGGATATCCATAATAGCAGCTTCACGAGCTCCGGAAACGGTTCCTGAATAAATAATATTTATTGCAGTATTCGATCCATGATTGATCCCCGAAACAACAAGATCGGGTGTTTCTTTCATAATATTTCGCATACCCATTTTTATACAATCGGCAGGAGTTCCATCAACAGCATAACCGAAAAAAGTTCCGTTTATATAATACTCCTGAACTCTTAACGGTATTTGCATAGTGATTCCGTGCCCAACGGCACTTTGTTCCTGCCGTGGTGCAACAACGGTAACTTCACCAATTTCACTCAATGATTTTTTAAGTGCGGCAATTCCTGCTGAGTCTATACCATCATCATTAGTTACTAATATTTTCAATATATTTACCCTCAACTCAATTAAAAGATTTTCTAAAATACTACTAAAGAATTATAGTCTCAATTCTAATTAATTTCTGTATTATTAAATTTATTAATATTCTTAAAAATTGCAGATAATATATACACAGATTAAATGTTGATTATCAATCCATATATTTTTAAACAATTTCCCGAAATAACTTTCGGGTTTAGTATTAAGGTTGGTTTGCAAAGAAAGAAACCATATTATTTTAATATGTCCTACAGTGTTGGGGATGAACCGCAGGATATAACAGAAAACCGCGAAAGTTTTTTTAATAAACTCGGATTGAATACGGAATCTGTTGCATATCAAAAACAAGTTCATAGTGATAAAATTTCTTTTGTTAAAGTCGGAGGAGCTTGCGGTGAAAGCGATGCAATGGTTACCAATAAAAATAATATTGGGCTGGCAATTAGTACTGCAGATTGTTGTGCCGTGTTTATTTATGATCCTGTAAATAAAGTTATAGCAGGTGTCCATTCAGGTTGGCGCGGAACGAGTAAAGCAATTCTGTTAAAAGTATTACAATCTTTAGCTAATGAGTTTGATTCTGCACCGGGAGATTTGATTTGCTATTTAAGTCCTTCCATTTCAGAAAAAAATTATGAAGTTGGTGCTGAAGTTGCAGAGCAGTTTGATCTGAATTATTTGAAACAAAGAAACGGAAAATATCATCTCGATATTCCTAAAATCAACGAAGATATATTATTAAACTATGGTGTAATCCCACATAATATTCAGGTATCGAATCTGTGCAGTTATGAATATTCATCTGTCCTTCATTCATACAGGAGAGATGGGAATAAATCAGGCAGAGCATTGGGTTTAATTGCACTGAGAGGTGGTGATTGAAAGCAGGCGGAGTAAAAATATTTTTTGTTTATGCTATGCTCTGTTTTATATGGGGTTCCACCTGGCTTGCAATCCGGTTTGGATTAGAATCATTAACGCCAATTTATTCTGTTGGATTAAGGTTTTCACTTGCTGCTTTTTTCATTTTAATTTTAATGAAAATTCGTGGTGTAAGATTGCAATTGGATAAAATATCTATCCGGCTTTATTTGATAATGGGATTCTTATCTTTTGTAATACCCTTCGGTTTAGTTTACTGGGCTGAACAGTATGTTCCTTCAGGGATGGCATCCGTTCTTTTCGCAGTGTTCCCGTTTTTTGTTGCAATATTTTCTTTTCTTTTCATCGCAAGCGAATCTCTTGATATTTTTAAGATATTTGGAATTGTTATCGGCTTTTCAGGAATAATAATTATTTTTTCCGATTCATTTAGTGGAGATATTAATCATTATTTAATTGGAATGTTTGCAATTGTTATAAGTGCAATTATGCAGGCAGGAATTGCCATCACAATTAAAAAATACGGTCATCATTTAAATCCTTTATCAATGAATTTTGTTCCAATGCTGATTGCCGGAATTTTTATGGTGGTCATCGGGTTGGCAATTGAAGATACTTCAACAAACAGTTTTGGGCTGAATGCAGTTCTATCAATTTTATACCTGGCATTTTTCGGAAGCGTTATAACTTTTACTTCATATTATTGGCTGTTGAAAAAAATCAATATTGTTATTCTTTCATTAACTGCATTTATTACACCAATTACAGCACTGATTTTAGGCTATATATTCTACAATGAACAACTTTCGACAAATGATTTTGTTGGCTCTGCGTTTGTTTTGTTTGGTGTACTTGGAGCTAATTTCGGCAATCTGTTAAGAATTAGGAAGAAAGCATTTATTGAAGAGGATGGTTAACACGATTAATTTTCATATTTTTACAAGCTACATAGTATTGATAAATTTATTAACTAATTCTATATGCAAAATATAATACGAATTAGAAAAGCAACCTTTTATGGTTATCACGGTGTAAAATCAGAAGAGCAAAGTGTGGGCGGAAAGTTTGAAGCTGATGTAGATATCTACACTAATTTTACTGATGCAGCAATTGAAGATAATTTGGATAAAACGATTGATTACCATGAAGTTTATTCGTTTATGTATCATCTTGCATTAGAGCAAAAGTATTATTTGATTGAATCATTGGCAAGCAAAATAGCTGATGAATTGCTGAAAAAATTTAAACGTATTGATAAAATTGTTGTAAGAATTAGAAAAAACAATCCTCCCTTAGGCGGCGTGGTTGATTGTGTTGAGGTTGAAATAGTTAAAGACAGATCGGAAATAAATTAAACAAAAATTTACTAAAATTAAGAGAGAAGAAATAAATAACCTGGCTTACATAGGGATCGGTTCAAACAAAGGGAACAGAACAGATTATCTGATATCCGCTATTGATACAATAGATAGTAATCCGGAGTGCAAAGTTGTTACCGTTTCTTCAGTTTATGAGACAAAACCTTTTGGTTATAAAAACCAGAATAATTTTTTAAATGCGGTTATAAAAATTACTACAAACTATTCTCTTTTCGGGTTGTTTGATTTTCTTAAACGAACAGAAAGTGAATTGGGAAGACAATCCGAAATAAAATGGGGACCGAGAGAAATTGATCTGGATATTTTATTTTTTAACGATTTGATTTATACGGATGAAAATATTACTATTCCTCATATAGGAATTACTGAAAGAGATTTTGTTTTAATTCCGCTATCTGAAATTGAACCTGAATTGATTCATCCGGTGATTGCCAAAAAAATCAGTGAGATTGAACTTCCCGATACGGGTTCAAATATAATTAGTAAATCTGATATTAATATTCTAATAGAATGAGTGAAAAAGATTTTAAACCCAACGTAAAATACATTGCCATTGAAGGTGTAATTGGGGCGGGGAAAACCAGTTTGGCAAGGAAATTAAAAAATAGATTAAATGCCGAATTGCTGCTTGAACAATTTGATGCAAATCCTTTTCTCGAAAAATTTTACAGCGATAGAAGCAGATATGCTTTTCAAACACAAATGTTCTTTTTAATAAACAGATTTAAACAGCAGGAAGAACTAAGCCAGGAAAACTTATTCAGAGATTACATAGTTTCCGATTATCTTTTTGAAAAAGACAGAATATTTGCCTACCTGAATTTGAACAGCGAAGAATTAAAACTTTACGAGAGTCTATATCCGCTCTTAGAACGAAGTTTGAGAAAGCCCGACCTTGTTGTATTTCTGCAATCTTCGTCTGATCGGTTAATGCACAACATAAAAAATCGTAATCGTAAAATTGAAAGAGCACTAAACAGAAGTTATATAGAAGATTTAAGTGAAGCGTATAATCATTTTTTCTTTCGTTATAACAGTACACCACTTCTTATTGTTAACTCAACTGAAATTGATTTTGTTAACAGCCATGGTGATTTTGAAGAATTATTCAAGCAGATATTCAGAGAAGATAGAGGTGTAAAAGAATATTTTAAACCCGAATCGAAGAGGGCAGGATGACAGGATTTTTTAGAGTCATATTATTTTTAATTTTATTTCTTATCGTTATAAAAGTAGTCAAAATGATTGCAAGATACTTCTTATCGCATAAGAAAACAGTGGATAACATAAATCAGCAGCGGAGTAAGAAACCACAGCGTTTTGATGATGTTGAAGAAGCCGACTTCAAAGAAATTCCTTCCGAAAATAAGAAAGAGAAAGAAAACAATTAGACTTAATGGCAGCCAACTCCTTCATATCTAATTTTATTTATTCTATATTTGAAAAAACTCTTGCGGTAGAAGAAAACAAAAGTCGGGATATTGGCACTCCAAAAAAAATTATTATTATTCGTCAGCATAATCAATTGGGAGACCTGTTGGCGGGCGTTTCTTTATTCAGAGCATTTAAAGAGACTTATCCTGAATCGCACATTACACTTTTAGTTAGTCCGTTTAATTATCCCGGGATGGTTAAAAATAAGTATATCGACAGGATATTCGTCTTCGATAAAAAAGAACTTTTTAATCCGTCATATTTTGTGAGATTAAAAAAAATATTAGCTGAAGAATATGATCTTGCAATTGTTCCGGTTGTGGTTTCAATTTCCTTTACTAGTAATTTATTAGCGAGATTATCAAATTCTAAAATAAGAATCGGTCCTCAATCACTTGATGGAAAAGTAAATAAAAGCGCATTTTTTTTCGATCGAAGAGTCTCAATTGATTGGAGAAATCATCCTGATTCAAATGTATCAGAAAGAAGTTTGGATATAGTGAGACCGTTTAGAATTAATACGGAGAATTATCATTCTGAGATATCGTTTGATGATGAGGAAATGAAAAATGTTGAAAAGTTTCTTGCTGATAATAATTTTGATGAAAATAAAAATCTGGTTGGTCTGCATGTTGGTGCAGGAAAACCGTCCAACAGATGGTCCTTACAAAAATATACATTGTTAATTAATAGGTTAAATTCTGCTCATTCTATCAATTTTTACCTAACAGGAAGCAAAACCGATAAAGATGAAATTGATTACCTCGTTAATGAACTCGATTTTAAGGTTGGATTGTTCATAAATAGACCTATTCCCGAAGTAGCTGCTTTAATTTCAAAATCGGATTTATTTATTTCAAATGATACTGGCATAATGCATGTATCAGGTACGACGGATACACCGCAAATATCTATATTTGGACCAACTAATCCGTTTAACTGGGCGCCGATTGGACCCACTAAATATTTCATCCGTAAATCGGAATTAATTGAAGATGTTGCTGTTGATGATGTTTATCAGCTAAGCAATATGATTTTAAGGAAGGTAAAACAAACATGAAAAATTGCATTGCTGCAGTCGATATGGGAACGAATTCTTTTCACTTGATAATTGTACAGGTAAGAAAAGACGGCTCATTTAAAATTATAGATCGTGAAAGAGAAGTAGTTCGTTTAGGTTTTCACAAAGGTGAGGACCTCAATACTATATCCGAAGGGGAAATTGAAAAAGCAATTGATGTTTTGCGCGACTTCAATAAAATTGCAAAATTTTACGGTGCCGATTTAAGAGCCATTGCAACAAGTGCTGTTAGAGAAGCAAAAAATAAGGATGAATTTCTAACAAAAGTATATGAAGCTACAGGTATTTTTGTTGAAGCGATTGAAGGAATTAAGGAAGCAGAGCTTATTTACCTTGGTGTACTTAAAGCTCTTAGGGTAAAAAAGAAACGCGTGCTTTGTGTTGATATTGGCGGAGGCAGCACCGAATTTTTGCTCGGTGATAAAGGCAGACCAATCTTTGCCGAAAGTATAAAGATAGGAGCCGTTCGATTGAGTAAAATGTTCTTTCCTGATTATCACATATCTCCACGAAGTATTATTGAATGCGATAAGTATATAGCAAGTAAAATATTGGCTAAATCAAATTTGCATTCTCACCATCAATTCGACTGTGTGGCGGGAACATCGGGAACCATTAACGCGGCTGGCAGTATCCTGTATTTCAGAAGGCACAATGAATTTGCTAAATCGTTAAACGGATTTACATTTAAAGCAAACGAGTTGTTTGAAATGACTGAAGATGTTCTTAGATGTGAATCACCGGTTGATCGTCTTTCCATTAAGGGTATGGAAATTAAGAGAGCTGATATTATTCCCGCTGGATTATTAATTTTAAGAAAAGCGATTGAAATATTTGATATCGAAAAGATGATAGTTTCAGAAAATGCATTGCGCGAAGGTATCATCATAGAAACGATTAAACAAGAAGATGAACATATGGTAATTTCTGTTTGATTGTGAATAAAATTGCAATTGTCATTCTGTATGAGTCTTGTCAATATATTTCTAAACCTGTTTACTTAAATTCTACATTACAATAACAAGTTCCCTTCTGAATGACGGATGAGTGTTTCATCTGTTTATATTTCCAGTTTCAACCATGGTTTAGTATGAAAACATGACTGTATGGCTGCCCGACTTTTGACGGGATTGTATGTAATGAAACCAAAAGTTGCCGTGTATATGCATTTTGATAATCTTTTTGAATCATTCCACACGCATCCATTCAACCATTCATCCATACATAATTCCATTTCACAAGTATAATCATTCCCTTTGCCAAAAACATTCCTTCGGAAGTGGGCAAATAGTTTTTTTTACTCGTTCCATCTGCCTTTAATTAAACAGCCACCCTCAGTATATTTACAATTCATTTAATCGAAGTTTTATGGAAGATTTAAGGAACTTTTGCATTATAGCACATATCGATCATGGTAAATCAACAATTGCCGATCGTCTTTTAGAAATAACAGGTGCGGTTTCTGAAAGAGAAGCGAAGGCACAAGTATTGGATGATCTGGATCTCGAAAGAGAAAGAGGCATTACCATCAAATCTCATGCAATCCAGATGCACTATAAAGCTAAGGACGGAGAGACATACACACTCAATTTAATTGACACTCCCGGGCATGTTGATTTCAGTTATGAAGTATCACGTTCGCTTGCAGCATGCGAGGGTGCACTGTTAGTGGTAGATGCTGCTCAGGGTGTTGAAGCACAAACAATTAGTAATCTTTATCTCGCAATTGAAGCTGGGCTGGAAATCATTCCCGTTATAAATAAAATAGATTTACCAAGTGCCGAAGTTGATAGAATAACTCATCAAATAATTGATTTAGTTGGCTGCGACGAAGACGAAATCTTGAAAGTAAGTGCTAAAGAAAAAATTGGATTCGATGAATTACTTGAAAGAATCGTAAATAAAATCCCTTCACCGAAAGGTGATCCTGATGCTCCTTTGCAGGCACTTATTTTCGATTCTATTTTTGATCCTTACAGAGGAGCAATTGCTTATATCAAAGTATTTAACGGAACGTTGAGAGTAAAAGATAAAATAAAATTCTTTGCTGTTGATAAAGCTATGGAAGCTGAAGAGATTGGTGTGCTGGGGTTGAATAAAGTTAAAACTAAAGTACTCTCAGCTGGAAATGTTGGATATTTGATCCCCGGAATTAAAGAAGTTAAAGATGCTAAAGTAGGTGATACAGTTACCCATGTAATAAATGGTACCGAAGAAGCTCTTCCGGGTTATGAAGAAGTTAAGCCGATGGTTTACAGCGGACTTTATCCAACCGACACCGATGACTTTGAAAATTTGCGTGATGCTTTAGATAAATTTCAATTAAATGATTCGGCACTGGTTTATCAGCCGGAAACTTCTGTAGCATTGGGATTTGGTTTTCGCTGCGGTTTTTTAGGCTTGCTGCACATGGAAATTGTACAGGAACGATTATATCGAGAATACGATCAATCTATTATTACAACATTACCGAATGTTGAATATTATGTTTATACAAAACGGGGGAAAAAAATTGTTGTTGATAATCCCGCAGATATGCCTCCGCTTGGAGATATCGACTATATTGAAGAACCATATATAAAAGCACAAATTGTTACACCATCGGAATATGTTGGAAACATAATGAAGCTTGCAATGGATAAACGCGGTACATATAAAAATACAACTTATATTGATCCGACACGTGCTGATCTTGAATTTGAATTCCCACTTTCTGAAATAATATTTGATTTTTATGATAAGCTGAAATCAACTACGCGTGGTTATGCATCATTAGATTATGAATATATGGGATATAAGAAATCTGATCTGGTAAAACTCGATATTCTTCTGAACGGAGATCCGGTAGATGCACTTTCAGTAATTGTGCATCGTTCAAAATCTTACGAGTGGGGTAGAAAAGTCTGCAGCAAACTTAAAGAGCTTATTCCGAAGCAAATGTTTGAAGTAAACATTCAGGCATCAATTGGTTCTAAAGTTATTTCTAAGTCCGTAGTTAAAGCACTCAGGAAAAATGTTCTCGCGAAATGTTACGGGGGGGATATAACTCGTAAAAGAAAACTACTGGAAAAACAGAAAGAGGGTAAGAAACGCATGAAGCAGGTAGGTAATGTGGAGATTCCGCAGGAAGCATTTTTAGCTGTACTACAGTTGGATGAATAACCTTTTCCGGTAGGTAGAATAACCATGAAAAAATTTATTCGTTTGATATTTTTTCTAATTATTCTGGCAATCTTTTTAAGAGCATTCATTTTAGATGCTTTCCGTATTCCAACTTCTTCTATGGCTGATACATTGTATCCGGGTGATTTTATAATTGTAAATCTTGCTGCATATAAATTAAACACACCACGAGAAATACCAATCTTAGGGTTATCCATTCCTTCAGTAAATATTTTTGACACAGGCAAACCTGAAATAAACGATTTGATTGTGTTCAAATTTCCTGCAATTAATTCTGACGATGCTGTTTACAATAACATCAATTTAATAAAACGCATTGTTGCTTTACCTGGTGATACTTTGCAAATCATAAATAAAAAGATTTTTATTAATAGGAAGGAAATTAACTTACCTGAAACTGCTCGGCACGGCTTTGAGAATATCAAACCAAAAGGCAAAGAAGATGAAGGCATTTTTTACAGCGGTACAGGATGGAACAGCGATAACTACGGCCCGGTAAGAGTTCCCGCTATGGGAGACACAATAAAAATTAATACTGATAATATTGAAATCTGGAAACGGCTTATAGTTTATGAATATGAAGAAAAAGTTGTGCGGAAGGAAGGTTCCGTAATAACAATCGATGATAAACCGGTTCGTAATTATGTTATTAAAAAAAACCATTATTTTGTTATAGGCGATAACTTTAACAACAGCCGTGACAGCAGATATTTCGGATTTGTTAATGAAGATATGATCCTTGGTAAAGCAATGTTCATCTATTTGTCTATTGATCCGGCTAAATCAGGGAGCGACTTCATTTCAAAAATAAGATGGAAAAGAATATTTAGAGGAATGTAATAATTTAGTACCTGTTAATTGTTGTTTTATTCTTCCCTCGGTAAATAATATATTGTTATTTATTTTTCAATAATCTGATATTTTAATGAAACTTGTTTTTTTTCTAATTATCGCCATATCATTTTCAAATTCTTTCTCTCAAACAAAGTATCTGATTTATTTTAAGGATAAAGGAATAACTGTAAGTGAACGATTAGAAAAAAGCAGCAATCTGTATCAATCTGCTTTAAGCGAATTGACCGAACGAAGCATCAACCGGAGGATTAAGAATTTAGGTGAAGGAAATATTATTTCGTTTGAAGACATTCCGATAAAACCCGGTTATATTTTTTCTTTAGAATCGCTTGGGATTAAAATTGAGAACAACCTTAAATGGTTCAACGCTGTTTCTGCTTATTTAACCGATCAGCAATTTGAAGAAATACTTCAATTAAATTTTATTGATAAAATAGATAAAGTTAGAATATTAAAATTCAGCAATAAACTTCCGGAAGTTACCGGTCCTCTCAGTAAACAATCCTATTTGGATTTCCCGATTAATTATGGTGAATCATTCGATCAATTACAGTTATCTGATATTCCAATCGTGCACTCAAAGGGAATTACCGGCGAAGGTGTTCTAATAGGAATGTTAGATACAGGATTCGATTGGACGAATCACGAATCCCTGCAGAATGCAACCATTCTAGCTGAATACGATTTCGTTAATAAAGATTCAATCACTTCTGATGAAGAAAATGATCAACCCGGACAGCAGAATCACGGGACACTTACATTCTCTGTAGTTGGCGGATTTAAAGACAGTTCATTAATTGGTTCCTGCTTCGGTTCTGATTTTATACTTGCTAAAACAGAAGATATAAGAAGTGAAACTCATGTAGAAGAAGACAACTATGCAGCCGCATTGCAGTGGATGGAAAATTTAGGAGTTGATATTACAAGCGCTTCACTTGGTTACAGCCAGTTCGATGCTTCCACCTTCTCTTACACTTACGAAGATATGGATGGCAAAACAACAATTGTAACACGTGCAGCAGAGGTTGCCTTTAGAAAAGGAGTATTAACGGTTAACTCTGCCGGCAACGAAGGGGGAACTCCGTGGTTTTTTATTATTGCGCCTGCTGATGGATTTAACACAATTGGCGTCGGCGCGGTTGATCTTAACAATCAGATTGCAAATTTTAGCAGCAGGGGACCTTCATTCGATGGAAGAATAAAGCCCGATATTGTGGCAGACGGTGTTTCCGTGTTTGGTGCATCAGCAGGAAATTTTAATGGTTACACTCGTGCAAGCGGTACATCTCTTTCTGCACCGATTGCAAGTGGTATCGCTTCATTGCTTCTTTCAGCATATCCGCATTTAAAAAATACTCAGTTAAGAAATATCTTATTTGAAACTGCCGGAAACACAACAACGCCAAATAATGAAAGAGGTTACGGTTTATTGTCAGCGTTACGCGCAGTTGAGTTCCCCAATCTAAAATCCACACAGGGTACGTTTACAATTCATAAAATGTTTATAGAGAAGGAAAATATATTAGCAAATCAAGTTTCAATTAATTTGTTTGCAGAGGGACATATAATTGAACCACAAGAAATGCAATTTGATGGTGAAAGAACCTATACATTTAAATTACCGTACTTTTTTAACGGTGATGTAATACAATTTTATTTTACATATTCTGATAGCTTAAATAATTCTTTCCGCGAACCGGCACAAAAAAATTATGAAATTATTTATAGTCAATTAGAAGTTTCTCTTAATATACCTCTTGAAAGAAGATTTACCGATTTTATTGTCAGTGAAGTTTATCCGAACCCGTTTGTACCTTTCACACATAATTTCACAAGAGTATCTTTAAAATCAAGAGGTAACGAAAAGTTAAGAATTGCAATTGTTGATGCAACGGGACAGCAGTTAAAACTTTTCGAAACAGAAACCATAGATGGTGAAAATTATTTTGATTGGGATGGTTTTTCCGATAGAGGACTGCCTTGTGCCAGCGGCGTTTATTATTATTTAATTCGAATGGGAGATAAAGATTTTGGCAGAAAAATGATTCTCCTTCGCTAAAGTTTACCGACCGAAACGATTTGTAGGTTGGCTTAGGAGGACAAATCCTCTTTCGTTGAACCAGCAATTCACTTTTTGCTTAAAATAAAGTTATCAACTACCCAAGTGATTTCAAATCTAAACTTTTCGTAGCATTGAATGCTAATTAGCTTTGCAATAAAAAATAATACTTCATAGTTTGATAATAGTCATTTTAATAATTATTTATTCTAGTATCGGAATTGCTTTGCTGCAAAGATCTGTGGTAAGTATAGATATGGGCGGGACGAAAGTCCTCGCTGCTGTATTAAATTCAGAAGAGGGGATTATCGCAAGTGTAAAAAAACCTACTAATCCTAACTCTTCAAAATCAGAATATATTGGAATATTGGCAAACATTATTTATGATGTTATTAATGAAGCCTGTATAAAGGAAAAACACATTGAGGCAATCTGTCTTGGTGTTCCCGGTTCAGTTAATCCATATACGGGAGTTATTGGATTAGCACCAAATTTGGATTTAGCTGATTTCAATATAAAAGATAAACTGCAAGAGAAAGTCTCCATTCCCGTACTTGTTGAAAACGATGTAAACCTTGGTGCACTAGGAATTAAAAACTTTGGTGTCGGTAAAAAAGCAGTTAACATGCTTTCAGTATTTATCGGTACAGGTATTGGCGGAGGATTGATATTAGATGGAAAAATTTATCGCGGTTCTAAATTTGTTGCCGGTGAAATTGGACATGTTCTTGTGGATAAAAACGGTCCTATTTGCGGCTGTGGAAACAGGGGATGCTTTGAGACAATTGCAAGCAGAACCGCTATTGTGAACAAAATAATTAATGATATAAAATCCGGAAAGAAAAGTGAACTGACCGATATTGTGAAAGCAGGAGATAGAATTAAAAGTAAATCGTTGGCAAACGCTGTAACCAATGATGATAAAGTTGTCATAAAACGAATTTCAGACGGCTGTGATGTTATTGGCGGAGTTCTTGCAAGCTTATCCAACTTTATGAACTTTGATATGATTGTTTTAGGCGGCGGGATGATTGAAGCATTGGCTAATTTTATGCTTCCGAAAATTGAAATTGCATTTTATAATCATGTTCTTAACACATCTGCCGAAGGATTAAAAATTCTTCCATCCAAATTAGGTGATGATGCGGCTATTTGGGGAGGGATTGCATTAGCAGAAGAGTTTTTGGGAGTGAAAGTTTAAGGGCTGCATATGTACTTTTAGAAGTGTTTTGTTTCCCGCAAAGCCCGCAAAGGAATAAATGCAAAGAGCGCAAAGATTATTTCATTCAAATTGGGATTCAATATTTACCAACGCTTCGCTCAGCTCTTCCCATTTTGTCGTAACTCCGGAAAGTTCTTCTTTAATTATTTTAAACTCCTCATTTGAAGAGAAAGTTTTTTTAGGATCATTATAAGTTTCCGGTTTGGCTAATGTAATTTCTATTTTTTTTTCTTTTTCTTCTAAATCTTCGATCTTCTTTTCTAACAGTGCTATTTCACTTATCAAATCTTTTGTTGCATTATATTTTGCCTGTCTTTTTTCTGCCTCTATTCGCTTCTGTTCTTTTTTAGAAGTTACCGATTTATTTCCAATTGTAATTTTTTGTTCCGCATCATTTATATTCAATTCTTTTCTTTTAAACATGTAATAATCAATTCCGCCGCTAAAAGTTTGAATTTCCCCCTTTCTTATTTCAACCACTTTACTCACTATCGGCTGGAGAAAATCAACATCGTGAGACACAAGTATTAACGATCCGCTAAAATTGATGAGTGCCTTCTGAAGAACTTTTTTAGATGAAATATCAAGATGATTTGTTGGTTCATCAAGCACAATAAAATTTGATTTGGTTAACAAAATTTTTGCGAGAGCCACACGACTTTTTTCACCACCCGAAAGCACACCAACTTTTTTGAAAACATCATCGCCCTTAAATAAAAATGCACCAAGGATGGAACGAAGCTCACCGATTGTCTTATTTTCAGCTATTCCATCAACCGTTTCAATTATGTCAATATCGGGCTGAAGATTATCGGCGACATCCTGTGCATAATAAGAGATAATTGTGTTATGTCCTAAAATCCTTTCACCGCTGTTATAATCTAAATTATCCGCAATAATTTTAGCGAGAGTGGTTTTACCTGCGCCATTTGGTCCTACAAAAGCAATTTTTTCTCCTCTGTTTATAACCAAATCTACACCGCTGAATATTTGATTATTTCCGTAAGATTTATTAATTGATATCAATTCAATATTTACTTTGCCGCTTTTTGGTGGTTCGGGAAAACTAATTTTTATATCGCTTTCGTTTTGCGGTAGTTCTATTGTTTCAAGTTTTTCTAATTGCTTTATTCTGCTTTGTACTTGCTTTGCTTTTGTGTTCTTATATCTAAAGCGTTCGATGAATCTCTTTGTCTCTTTAATTTTTTTCTGCTGCAGCTCATATTTGTGGTTTAACTGTTCATCTCTTTCATCTTTATATTTAAGGTAAGCGTTATAATTGCCGCTGAAAATTGAGAATGTATTATTAAATATTTCATAAGTTTTTGAAGTGGTTTGCATAATAAAATGTTTATCATGCGAAACAATTATCATTGCACCCTTGTAACTTTTAAGAAATGTTATCAGCCATTCTAATGAATCTATATCAAGATGATTTGTCGGTTCATCAAGCAACAACATATCGTTTTGCGAGATGAGAATTTTTGCTAATGCAATTCTCATTTGCCAGCCGCCCGAAAATTCATCCGTTAAACGATTAAAATCAGTTTCTTCAAATCCCAAACCAACTAATATTTTCTCAACATTCGATGAAGAGCTGTATGAATCCAATTCTTCCAATCTTTGATAAACTTCGCCTAAATTATTTATAAGATCCTGCTGCTCATCCGGCAATATATTTTTTGCAGATAATGCTTCGGTGAGTTCAAGTTCTTTAATTTGTAATGAAGTAATGTCTGATAACGCGCTTGATGCTTCTTCAATTAAAGTTTTTCCACTGTGGATTACATGATCTTGGGGAAGGTAACCGATTGTGGTTCTTTTTTGTTTGCTTATAGTTCCTTTCTCGGGTTGGAGTTGGCTGCTAAGAATTTTAAAAAGAGATGATTTACCGCTGCCGTTTGCACCAACAAGTGCAGCTTTATCGCCCGAATTAATTCTGAAACTTACATTTTGAAATAAATATTTCCCTCCGAATTGAAGTGAAATATCAGATATATCTATCATTAATCAGAAAAGATTATTATTGAAAGGATAAAACTAAATCTACTTACGGAAAACGGCAACCTTTCCAGTTATAGTATTGTTTCCTCCGCTATCGATAGCAATTAAAATATAAATCCCACTATTAATCAAATTACCATTTGCATCTCTGCCGTCCCAAAAAGCTGTTCTTCCTCCTGGTGATGAAAATTCTGCAACAAGTTTGCCATCAATTGTGAGAATTTTAATATCAGAATCACGAACCAGTCCATCAATAGTTAAAAGATTACTTCCATCCGTAACCACAAATGGATTGGGGTAGATGAAAAGTTCATCGAAAACTTCTTTTGGTTTTGTGAACGGTGTTTCGAACGACGTTAACCCTTTATCGGTTCCCACATAAACAATTCCGGCATTTTCATCAATAGCCACACTTATAATTCTATCTGAGAAAATGGGGCTGTTTTTTGAATCATAAGCGGCTAACAATCTCGAACCATCAGAATTAACAAGCAGTAAACCCTGATTAGTAGCTATCCATTTTTGGTTTAACGGATCAACAGCAATATCATTTATCGACTGCTGCCTTAAGGTGAAGATGGATGACATACGTAAAGATGGGTCGTTGGTTGCAGAAGAAGTAATTGTATTTGTCTGCGAAATTACATTAACTCCCAATCCAGTTCCAATCCACACATCACCTCGTCTGTCAACTACAATTGAGCGAATATCATTACTGTTAAGTCCGTCGGCTGATGATATATATCCTGATCGGTCATCACTTGGGTCGTCGAAAGTTTTCATCTCATTAAAGTAATACAATCCGCGCTTCAATGCGTCATCGGAATTATACCATTTTGTGTCGTAAGGATCTATATCAAGATTAAAATGTAATAATAAAGATCTGTTTTGTTCAGCAGGAATTTGAAAATGGTACCATACGCTATCGGGTGTAAGCATACTTAATTGCTTTCGGTCTGCTGCACTGAAGTTAAGTACCCATAAATTATTTTGCGAATCATTTCCGAATCCAGTTATTACAAGAAAATTAGGATTATTGGGAATGCCCTGCATTCCGCTGTTTGACGTATTAAAAGTTTCAAATAGATTTCCGTCCGTTCGAACAAATCCAAAGCCCCATGTACCAAGGTATGCTGTATTATCAGGTGAATTAAAAACTTCGTAAATGTCGTTATGAGGAAGCTGTGGAGTATTTTCTACATCGTAGTTTACCCACGTTTCTTTATCGAATGTATAAAAGCCAACCCCTGCTCCGTCTCTACCGCTTGCAGACCATAAAACACCGTTCCCATCAACACTTATACTTGGAAATTGATTGGCGGCAGGACCATTAGGAAATAGAAATTCCGGGCTGTTCTCTGTATCTAATTTCAAAATACCATTACTACTTGCACCGGCAATTCCAAACTGCTGATTTAAAGAAAGACGTTTAAGTGAATGCGGAGAGGAATAAAGCTGTAATGCTCCCCCATTTTGATAGATGTAAATTGTATTTTCCGAAAGAATTACTAATGAATCACCTGCTGAAATTATATCGGAAACAACTTTGTTATTAAACTGCGGGATGAACGGAAGCCACTGTATGCCATCGAAACTTGAAAGACCTTTATCTGTAGCCGCTACAAATGCATCTAAATATTTAACAATTTTTATCGCCTTATCCGAAGGCAATCCATCCGAAGAGTTATAAGTATTCCATGATTCCGGCGCTGAAAGGTTGGTTGCTCCAGGTTTTTGAATTGCTATTCCTTCATCAGTGCAAACATAAAACAGGTTAAACTTAAACGCATAGTTCACACGAGTGTTTGTTGTAAATTCTCCAAACTTAAAAAATGTATCAAAGAATAAAAAACTATTTGCATCAATAAGCGAAACCCCAAAATCGGAAGAAACGATTATCGTATCGGATATTGTACTGAGGTCATTAATTCGTTTATTAACCTGGTTTGAATTTGCAATATCAAGGATCACACTAAATGATTCATCCTCAGGATTGTGAATATCAATTACTCCGTTTGTACTGCCAAACCAAACATTTCCCATATTATCGAGTGTTATACTTGTGAGAGATATGCCTTGAAGCCCATCTGCTTTTGAAAGAACACTAAAAGAATTATCCTGAAGAGAAAATTTAAAAGCACCTCCATCGGTTGCAGCCCAAATTGTGTTATCATAAAAATTTACATCCGAAACACGTTTCATATCGGTGTAATTTTTCCAATTGGTAATCTGCTGTGGGAAAGAAGAAAGAGAATAAAGGATTACGAGTAGGAAAAATATTTTATCTCTCATTTTTGTTCGCCTTTGTAAATACAATAATGGTAGAGATTTTTCTCTTCGTATCCTATATATTAAAAATGAAAGTAAATATTTATATGTAAAATAAAAAACTTTAATATTAATTAAAGTGGTAAAAGAAAGTATCTAAAAAATCTAAGCAGAATTTTTTAATAATCTTGTTCGCATTGCATCAACAACAATCGGTGTAGTAAAAAATTTTCCGAATTTGCTATCATCTTCACGTTTTCCACCATGAAAATCCGAACCGCCGGATTCCAGCAGAAAATATTCATTAACAATACCACGATAAAACCTTATCAACTCTCTTGAATGAGAAGGATGAATAACTTCAATACCATCGGCACCAGCATCAATTAGCTCTTTAATCATACTCTCGGGCATATGACCAGGATGAGCAATGAACGATAACCCTCCAGCATCCGAAATAATTTTAAATGCGCTCTGCGGCGAAAGATGAACTTTGCGTTCGTAAGCAGGGCCTCCATTTTTAATATACCTGTTGAACGCTTCGAAATAAGAATTTACAATTTCTTTTTCAAGCATTACCTGTGCTATGTGCGGTCTTCCCACGGCTGAGTTTTTTGCTTTTTCTAAAACATCATCTAAAGTAATTTCAAAACCAAGATTATTTAATTTCTCAACAATTCTTGCTGCTCTTCGCACACGTTCTTCACGAAAGAATGTTAGATAATGTGCAAGTTCTTTATTTTCAATATCAACAAAATATCCTAATATATGAACCTCGGCGCCTCGCAAATCGGAGCTGATCTCAACACCAGGAATTATTTCGACACCAAGTTTTTCACCAATCTTGGTCGCTTCCTCAATAGCATTAACGCTGTCGTGGTCAGTTATGCTGAGGATATCAATTTCCGCATCTTTAGCTTTATGCACAAGATCTTCGGGAGAATAAAATCCATCCGAATAATTTGTGTGTGAATGTAAGTCTACTTTGCGTTTCAAAATTTGTAAGTTTTTATCAGTTAAATAATTCTTTAAATTTCTCGTAGTTGATTATTCTAAGTTTGGAACCTTCTAATTCTACAAGCCCTTTTTTTGCAAAGGAGTGAAGAGTTCGGGAAATAGTTTCTCTCGAAGTTCCTGCCATATTAGCAAGTTCGTGCTGAAAGGGGAGTTTTTCAATTTCAACTATTCCATGTTTAATTCTTCCAACATCATCGGCTAACTGTAAAAGTACAGTAGCAACCTTACCTTCGGCATCTTTAAGCGACAGGGCTTTTATTTTCATACCTTGTGCTCTTAACCGTTGAGTAAGTTCCTGGAGCAAGGTAACCGATACTTCGGGATGTTTGTGCAATAAATCCAGAAAGTCACTCCGTTGAATAATAAAAAGTTTTGAATCTCCCATTGCAATGACACTTGCCGAACGATTTAAACCGTCGAGCAGCGCCATCTCGCCAAAAAAATCAGAGGGGTTGAGAATTGATAATATTACTTCTTTACTTGGGTCGTCGCTGCTGCTTCGGCAGACTTTAACCTTTCCCGAAATAATAACAAACAATGCCGAACCGTCTTCCTCTTCAGTAAGGATGACAGAGTTTTTAGCGTATGTGCGAACAGTACCAAGTTTGGAGATTTTCTCCAAAGTTTCGGAATTTAGATCCGAAAAAATTGGTACCGAAGTTAAAAAATCTATGTTTTCCACAATCCTTTATCCATTCCTGAGAAAAGCAAGTAAAAATATGCCTGTAAATACTCAAAGTCAATAATTTAGAAAAATAGATATTTTGGGTTTGGAAAAAGAAGTGAGTAAAACATGAAAATTTAATGCAAATTACATTGTTTTTTTTGTACGCCGTATCTATTTTAAAATTCTGATTTTTAAAATTTAAGGAGTAATACTAATTATGGCTATGATGGCCAAAATGAGAGGCTTGGCACCCGCTTTTATTATAACGGTAGGTGTATTATTTGTACTATTTATGGTAATCTCCGATTCCAATGTAATGGAAGCACTAGGTGGCAGGACTAACAACGTGGGATCGATCAATGGAGTAGATATCACTTATCAAGAATTTCAGGCAGCACTCGATCAGCAAAGAGAAGTGAGACGACAAAGTGGTCAGGAAGTTGATGACGAACAAATAGATCAGTTCAGGAATCAGGTTTGGGATTTTGTTGTTTCGCAGATATTAATTGAGCAACAAGTTAAAAGATTAGGTATCACAGTTTCCGATGAAGAAATTAAAGATATTATTTTAGGCGATAATCCCCCGACTTTTCTAAAGCAAAACTTTATCGATTCGGTTGGTAATTTCAATAGAGAACTTTATGAGAATGCACTCTTCGATCCTCAAAATGAACAAGCCTTGATCAATGCCGAGGAATCGGTACGGCAATTTAGATTAAACGAGAAGTTGCAAAGTATTATTCTTGCATCAGTAAATGTTACTGAAGATGAAGTTTTAAGAAAATTTATTGACCAGAATATTTATGTGAACGATGCTGAATACGCTTCGATTTCGTTAAGTATTTTTCCTGATTCTATTATCCAAGTAACGGATGAAGATTTAAGGAAATATTACGAAGACAATATCAATAAGTATAAAGAGAGTCCAAAAAGAAAATTGAAATTTGTTCTCTTCGGCAATCAACCTTCAAAGAAAGATTCGCAATTAGTAATTAAAGACCTCGATTATGTTAAATCAAATTTTGAAGGAGAAGATACAACCAACTTTAAATATTATGTGGAAATTTATTCTTCTCAATCATATTCGAAAGATACTTTAGCGATGTCATCTTTTAATACTGAAGCAATCGAATTATTCAAATCCGCTGAGCCGGGAGACATTGTAGGACCGGTTACGGCTCCTGAAGGTGTGGTACTTTATCATTTCCTTGGGACGATTACGACAAACGATGCAATGGCAAGAGCTTCGCATATTCTTATTAATAAAGAGGGTGATGATGAGAAAAATCTGGTAGAGGCAAATACAGTTTATAACCAGCTTATTGCCGGAGCAGAATTTGAAGAGCTTGCAACTGAAAAATCAGGTGACCCCGGTAGTGCTAGCCGGGGTGGAGACCTTGGATGGTTCGGCAAAGGTAAGATGATAAAGGAGTTTGAAGAAGCTGTGTTCAACGGAAAAATTGGAGAAATACAAAAACCTGTTAAAACTTCGTTCGGCTATCACATAATAAAGGTTACTGATAGATCCAATAAAAAATATATTGTTGAAAAGATTGTTAATGCTGTAAAACAATCGGCTACCACTCGCGATGAAAGATATAATGCTGCGAATGATTTATCATATCTGGCAAATAAAAACGGTTTTGAAAAAGAATTGGGTTTAATGAATTATAATAATCAGGAATCGGGTTATTTCACCGAGGACTCGAAATCAATACCAGGAATAGGTGTAAACGAAAGATTGGTTAAGTGGAGTTTTGAAAATGGATTAAACTCGGTTAGCGATGTTTATAAAGTAGCTCAGGGATTTTTGGTTGCAACTATTTCTGAAATGATAGAAGGTGGAATAATACCGTTTGATGAAGTTAAAGATCAGCAAAAACCAAATGCCGTTAGAATTAATAAACTAGTCAGAGCAAGATTGCTTGCAGAAGAATTACGTTCGAAACTAAACAACGATTTAAAGAAGATAACTGAACTTGACCCCCGTTTTACTGTTAAAAATACGGGAAGGTTTAATTCTGAAACTAACATACCGGGTATTGGCAAAAACTATACTTTTATTCAAGCTTCAATTTATGCAGAACCAAACGTAATTTTGGAACCGGTAGAAGCAAGTACAGGTTACTTTTTAGTAAAAGTAATTTCTAAGTCATCGTTTGATTCAACTGCTTATTCAATGCAGAGTTCAACAATAAGAAATAATATTATACAGCAAAAAAAGAGAACATTGGTTTCGCTGTGGCTGAATGCATTAAAAGAAAAATCAGATATTGTAAATAACATGCATTTGTTCTATGGATATTAAAATGAAATAGTTCCTTATTTTACCCCCATCTAATTCATTAAAAGGAATTATTTGGGGGTTTGTATTTTTAAAATTATTATGCTAATTACATAGGTAAATACTTTTTTTGCTTTCTAAAATGAACAGAAAATTTCTTTTCATATTGATGCTATTAATTAACTTTCCACACTTTTGCCAATATAATGGGAAGGATTTTAGTCTTGGCGCTTATGGATTTTACACAACTTCAGCATCAATATTTTTAAACCCTAATGCATCCGATATTGTGCTGAGAAATTCATCGTTTGACATAGAAGACATATTTAATCCCGGTGTGGATATCAGGTTTCGGGTAAGTGAACCTCTTATTTTAGGGCTGAGTGTTGAATATATGAACATCACAGAAACAGTTCCCAACTTAAATGTTTTTCTGGGTGGCTCTATTGTTACGATTGATGTTGAGGACGGATTTAAATTAATCCCGATTGAATTTACTGCATACTACCTTCTTCCTTTTTCCACGGTAGGATTTAAATTTTTAATGGGCGGCGGACTTGGATATTATAACGGAGAATTCATCAGAAAAATTGGTGATGCAGACCTTACTAGTGTTCAAGAGGAAAACGCAATCGGAATTCACGTTTCTGTGTCTATGGATTACTTACCTATAAATAATGTTGCGGTTCGTTTTCAAATGAAATTCAGGGACCCGCAGTTTACTGTAACGAGTCAGTACAACCAAACAGAAGTTGAATACCAGGGACATATCATCATTCTTCCCGAGGAATCATTTGATACAAAAATTAATGTGGATGGTATTACTTTTATGCTTGGCGCTGCATTTCAATTTTAATGTTTCTTTTTCTTCTTATCGATTTTGAATTTCCGTAATTTTCTTTAATTAAAATTTTTTTTTATGATGAGAAGAAATATATTCTTTCTTGCCGGATTTATGGCTTCCGGTAAAAGTACAATAGGACCGATAGTTGCAAATACACTCGGATGGATTTTTTTTGATCTTGATAAGGAAATAGAAAAAAGAGAAAATAGAAAAATCACAAAGATATTTGAAGAAGATGGGGAAGATTATTTCAGGCATAAAGAAACAGAGATTTTAAAAGAAATTTCTAACGGTGAGAATTTGATAATTTCTTTGGGCGGAGGGACTATGATAATACAGGAAAACAGAGAATTTATTAGGGGGAATGGCAAGCTTATTTTTCTTCGCTCTTCACCCGAAGTTGCTTACAGAAGATTAAAACATAAAAGAGATAGACCTATTTTATTTACGGATGACAATGAGTTGGCAAGACAAAGTGTAGTGATAGAAAGAATTAAATCGTTAATGAAAGAGAGAATGAAATATTACCAAAAAGCCGATTATATTTTCGATACCGATTACGAATCCATCGGAAAAACGGTGGATAAAATTTCCAGAATAATGCTTAAATTATCAAAAAAACATAATCATTGAAAAAGATAATCGTAAAAACCAATCTTAAATCGTATCCTGTTTTTATCTATAATTCGGAATTAAACAAATTACCGGAAAAATTGGATAAGCAGAAATTGTTTAAAAATCTTTTAGTAGTTATAGATGAAAATGTTGCCCATTATTATCAGACCAAAATAAAATCTGTATTTTCCAATCACTTGGGTAAAATCCGCTATTATATTTTACCTTCCGGGGAGAAAACCAAATCAGAAAGAGAATTAAAGAAAATTTATGACTTCCTTCTAAAAAATAATTTTGGAAGAGATACAGTTTTAATTGCAATCGGTGGTGGAGTCACAGGCGACCTTGCAGGATATGCTGCATCAACTTTTATGAGGGGGATTCAATTAGTTCACGTTCCAACAACTTTTCTCTCAATGATTGACAGCTCAATAGGCGGTAAAACCGGAATTAATTTTAACAAAAAGAAAAATATTATAGGCGCATTTTATCAGCCGCGATTAGTATTTATTGATATTATGTTTTTATCCACTCTGCCGTCAAGAGAATTTAATTCTGCTTTGGGTGAGTTGATTAAGTACGGTTTAATTTCGAATATAGATTTTTATAATTTTTTATCGGATAATCTTGAAAAAGTAAAATCTTTGAATGATAGAGTAATTAAAGTTGTTGTAGAAGAATCTGTTTTAATTAAAGCCGGAGTCATTCAGCAGGATGAGTTTGAACAAAGAGGTATAAGAGAAATATTAAACTTAGGGCACACTTTTGCTCATGCAATTGAAAGTGAACTCGGTTTCAGAGTAAAACATGGTGAAGCTGTAACCACCGGAATAATATGTTCACTATTTCTCTCGAATAAAATTGGATTGCTCGATACTTCAAAACAAAAAAATCTATTACGTTTGCCAGTCAGCGTTCAGCTTCCGGCAATTATCAAAAAAATAAACAATCAAAATGTATTTGATGCAATGCGCAGCGATAAAAAGAATAAAGATGATAAGATAATGTTCGTGTTAATTTCTGGAATTGGAAATTTGTTAGTTGATGTTCCTGCTAAGAAAAGAGACATCTTTTATGCATTAGATAAGATGAAAGAAACTTGTTTAGTTTAAAGAGGAAAAACTGCTAAGTCTTGAGGGCGAAACTTAGCAGTTTTGTGTGTCATTATCGGAGGGATGCTATGCTTAAACTATTTCTGCTCTCTTATTATCAATTCACATGCCACTATCAGGAATAGATAAAACCTATCCAAGAACTTGATTTTTTATAAAAATACAAATTATTCGGTAAATATTACTTGTAATCTTAACCTATTACGAGTGAGGATAGGGGTATATTGCTGTGTTGAGGTAATTTGCTGATTAAAATTCCACCCCATTTCCGGAATTTGAAAATTTGAATGTTAGTAATTTTTGTTATGTGCAATTACTGGTTGAAAAGGGAAGAAAGTTTACTAAGTACTTAACAATGCTTCAACATTATCATAAATGTTGTACCTTCTCTTTGAGCGGATGATTTTACAAATATTTTACCGTTGTGGTATTCTTCAATTATTCTTTTGGCAAGACTCAAACCCAATCCCCACCCCCTTCTTTTTGTGCTGTAGCCCGGTCTGAAAATATCTTTCCTGCGTTTTATATCAATTCCTTTTCCGCTATCCGATATTTCAATTTCAACAAATTCTTTTGCCTTACTGATATTAATTTTTATCCAGCCATTTTTGTGTTCGATGGCATCCAAAGCATTTTTTATCAGGTTTTCAATAACCCATTCAAACAATTCGGAATTCATTTGTGCACAAACTCGCTTATCACCTTCAATGGTGAGTGAAACCGATTTAGCTGTTTGCGGAAGACGTCGTTCAAAATAATCGGTTACCTTTTTTAGTTCATCATAAATAACCGCTTGTTTCATCTGCGGTTTTGAACCAATATTTGAAAACCTGTATGTAATCTTATTAAGTTTTTCAACATCGTCGGTTATTTCTTCCGCAATGTCTAAAACTTTATCCGGTTCTTTATAACGCAGCTTTAACATTTCCAGCCAACCCATTAAACTCGAAATAGGAGTGCCGAATTGGTGCGCTGTTTCCTTTGCCATCCCAACCCAAATATTACTCTGCTCGCTTTTTTTAATGTTGCTGAATCCAATATAACCCAGAATAATGAAAATAGCAGCAATAATAATTTGTACGTAAGGATAGTATTTTAATTGCGTTACTAACTCCGAATCACCATAATGTATTTTTGTTAGGATAAGTGTATCGGCATAAGTAACAAAAATTGGTGGATGGATTTCATCCATTTCCCTAATTTTTTCTGAAATGAATATGTTTAATTCCTCTTCTGAAAGTGTTGTATCGTATTCAATATTTCGAAAATCAGTTCGGTTGTAAATGTTTACGTTATCATTGGCATCAGATAATATTAACGGGAAATCAATTGGTTTTATTATATTATCGAAAAGGAAAGTTATGTCCTCATTTGGATTTGAAGAGTTAGCTAAGTACTCAATTCCTTTCGCATAAAGTTCCACAATCTCTTTTTGTTTTCGCTGAAGCTGGGTTACAAGGTTTTGAGTATAGATTAAGGTTCCAACCGCAATTACTAATGCTATAATTACCAGCAAAATTTTTATGTTTATCGATGCAGGACCGCCGGACATTTTCATTTTCATAAATCCAAAAATGTTTTGTAATCGGATATAATAAAATCGTTCATTTAATAATAAATATTCCAGTCAATATGTTATACGATTTGCGGCAGGAAATATTTAAAAAAGTTTCTATCCATTCATAGAAAATGTCTGCCTTCTTTTAGGACCCACAGAAACAATCTCAATTTTAATATTTGCCTGATCTGAAATAAACTCAAGATATTCCTTTGTTTTTTGCGGAAGCTCATTATAAGATTTACATTCTGAAATATCTTCCATCCATCCATCAACAGTTTCGTAAACAGGAGTTACAGAACTTAGTTTGTCAACATCTGAAGGGAAGGATTTTAACAACTTCTCATTTAGTTTATAACCGACACAAACTTTTATTTTTTCGAATACACTGAGAACATCTAATTTTGTAACTGCAACAGCATCAATACCGTTTATCATTGCAGAATATCGAACAAGGAAAGCATCGAACCATCCACAACGGCGGGGTCTTCCTGTCGTAGCTCCAAACTCCGCACCTTCTTTTCTTAATTTTTCACCATCTTCGTCTGTAAGTTCCGTGGGGAAGGGTCCGTTACCAACACGGGTTGTGTATGCTTTTACAATTCCAAAAACATTATCGATTTTGTTGGGCGGAATGCCTGAACCTGTGCTTGCTCCTCCCGAAGTAGGGTTTGAAGATGTAACGAACGGATAAGTTCCATGATCAACATCTAAAAGAGTTCCCTGTGCACCCTCCAGTAAAATGTTTTTACCTTCTTTTATTGCATCGTTCAACATTAATGGTACATCAGTTACGTAACTGTCAATTGCTTCATCAAAACTAATGTACTCTTTAATGATTTCTTCTATATCAAACCCTTTGTCACCGTAAAGTTTTTTTAGCAAAGTATTTTTTTCTTCAACGTTTTGTCTTAACTTTTTTTCCAACACATCTCTGTTAAGAAGATCAACAATTCTTATCCCTTTTCTGTCAAATTTATCTATGTAACACGGACCTATGCCTCTGCCCGTAGTACCGATTTTATTCTTACCGCTTTCACTTATTGAATCGAGCAGTTTATGGTAAGGCATTATAAGATGAGCGTTATGGCTGATGAATAATCTTCCTTCAACGTTTATTCCATTATCCTCAAGTATTTTTATTTCATCTAGAAGTGCTTGCGGGTCAATAACAACACCATTGCCAATTACACATTTAACGCCGCTTCTTAATATTCCCGAAGGTATAAGATGAAGTATGTACTGCTTTTCTCCAATCTCAACAGTATGCCCTGCATTTGCACCGCCCTGATAGCGTACGACAATATCAAATTTTTCACTTAGGATATCAACAATTTTTCCTTTTCCCTCATCGCCCCATTGGCTGCCAACCAAAACAGTAACACTCATAAATTTATTACCCTGGGTTTTAATTAAAAGTTTAGTTAATGCAAAATAAAAACTCCGAATTAACCAATCCGGAGTTTAATTCAATGTTCAAATATTAATCCCTTTACGAAGAGAATTTTTTAACAGCATCGTCTACATTATCAGAAGTTTCGAAAATTGTAATAAGTTTTGTGATTATAAGCAAACTCTCGATTTTTTCGGTAACACCTGCTAGTATTAAACGACCTTCAGCTTTTTTAACAGTTGTTAAACCGCCAATCAACATTCCTAACCCCGAACTATTCATAAATTTTACTTTCGATACATCAATGATAACGTTTTTCTTATCCTCTTCAATAACTTTATGCAAAGTTTCGTTGAAGTTTTTTGTATCATCGCCACCCATCACATTTCCCTTTAATGATATGATGACTGCATCATATTTTTCACTAACTTTAATTTTCATGTATAACTCCTTTAAATTTTCGGCTCAATTTAAGTAGATGCTTCTACTTTTGCAAGTTTGCATAATTACTGATAGATTTTAAAAATCGATATACAAAATTAAAACTTTAGGGAACAAATAAACATGCTTACCGTCTAAAAAATGAATTTAAATAAAGAAAATAGTGAATTGCCGCAGCCACAAATATTAAAGTTAGACGACGATTTTTCTCTTGTTAAGAGGTTCATCGATGGAGATGAATCAACTTTCCGGCTGCTTGTACAAAGGCATAAAGAAACAGTAAGAAATATAATATATCTGACTTTGGGTGATTCCGATGCGGTGGATGACATTGCTCAGGAAGTTTTTATTACTGTTTACAAAAATCTTAAAAACTTTCGTTTCGAATCACTGTTTACAACGTGGCTATACAGAATTACGGTAAACAAATGCAAGGATTATCTGCGAAAGAAAAATGTTAGAAAAATTTTCGTACCGATAAAAGAAGCGAGCGGAGAACTTAGAAACGATTCAATAACAGAAAAAAACGATATCTCTAAAATAGTAATGAAAGCAATATCAAAATTACCGCAAAAGTTAAAGGTTCCGCTGCTGCTAAAAGATATTGAAGGATTTAGTTACCAGGAGATTGCAGAAACTATGGAATGTGAAATTGGTACCGTTAAATCAAGAATATTCAGGGCAAGAGAAGGACTTAAAAAAATTCTTCAGCCAATTGAAGCGGAGTTGATGGAATGAGCCGCAATTCAAAAGACTTTGAATTACTTTCCGCTTACCTTGACAATGAACTTTCTCATGGGGAAAGAGTGCAATTGGAGGAAAGCATCAAATCTTCTCTCCAACTTCAAAAGAAACTTGAAGACCTGAAAAAGATTAAACAACTTATATCATCATCGTATAAAAAAATTCCTGAATCACCTTATTTTGAAACAAGACTTTTTGCTTCATTAGACTCAAAAAAACCATGGCATAAAAAAGTTTTAAAATGGTCGCCTGCAGTCGGGCTTGCATTTGCTACAGTTATTATTATGGTTGTATTAAGGACTAATCCGGATATATTTAATAATTTAATCGAGGAGCAAAAATCTAATATAGCCGGATTTTACAAAGAGAATTTACAACCACTTCTGCTTACCGCCGATTTAAACAATGAAGATATTTTCAATTTTGCTATGTACAAGCAACTACCTCTCGATAAAGATGATAGAAAAATTCTTCATATCGATTACGATAAAACAGGAAAAGAATTTTTTGAAATTAAAAGTGTCAAACCTATACAAAACGGGAATAATCTTGAAAAGTTTATTGTTGCATTAAACCTTGATGAAAAGGGGAAAAAACAAATTGATTCTATAATGAATCGGTACGCCGAAGAACTTGAAGCACAAATTCTTATAAACAAAAATAATACTGTTGCTATTAATTCTAACCTATGGAATTATCAACGAGCGATTCAAACGGACTTACTGGCTTTTGCAGAAAAATCTAACTGGCAGGAATTTCAGAAGTTTGTTCCTAACACAGTTTCTTATACTAATAGCCGTGATATTGTTTTAGCAGTGAAGGAAATTAGAAACACACATAACAACAACTATATTTTTCTTACTCCAGATTCAATTTTTTCAGAATCGATTGAGTTTGATCTCCAAGAATACAAACTTCAGTTATCAGAACTTGAAAATGAATTGAACGAACAGAATCGTAATCAACGTAAAATTCAATTCCAATTCTCATATGAATCATCGTTGCAAAAATTTGAGGATAAATTGCATAGCAATTTTAAAATTATTTTCGATTCCAATCTTTGCAGAGTTGAAATATTAGAGTTTGATTTTCCCGATGTGCATTTCCCTGATTTTGATAGTCTCTTTATTGCTTATGATAGTGTTGCTAGTAATTTTAAATTTCATTCGCAATACATTCCAAGGATTGAATACTTTGATAATAAAATACAATTCCATTTTGATGGGGATTCGTTAAGAACTTATGAGTTTGAGTATTATAAATTTGATTTGGATTCTTCGATGGAATTTCAAAGTGAATTGCTTGACTCCCTTAAAAGCAACAGTTGGAATAATTTTTACAACTTTAACGATTCTTTGGTTTTCAAGGGCATACCGAAATTAGACAGCTACTTTAAATATTATGATGGCGATGTTGAAATAAAATTGGAAATGGAGCATTTAGGAAAAGAGCTTAAAAAATTCAGAGAAGAAATGAAACAATGGAAAGAAGAATTCAAACGTGAATTCCAATCTCGGGATAAGGATAATAACGGTATAAAATAATTTTTTTTGGTTATAATTAAATCAAAGTACATGTTTTCCCAAAGCACTATTTATCATTCCCATTTCCCTAGGAATAACATTGTCATTACTCCTACCTATTAAGTAAAGTCCATTCTCTTTCCATCAATTCAACCATCCTGCAATATCCCCGTTCAAATATCTTTTCTTTACATAGGATTAAAAAAAGTGTATTTTCACATATTGCATGGTAGACTCAGTGTTTTTAAGGTGAAATATTTTAGAATAAATTTTTATGGGTAATTGAACTCGAACAGAAATAATATTATCGACAGTTTTCAATTCAGGTTGTTCTTAATTTCTGTAGGTGTGTTGCTGGTTTTTAAGTTGTTTGTTTCAAGTTCCGACCAGCTTGTTTATGGGATCATAAGTGATATTCTGCTACTGTTTACAATCACTTTCCTTTTTATTTCACTGGTTGGATTTTTCGAAGAGAGGAAAATAAACCCTTTATCACTTATAATGAACATAGGAATAATTAGTGCTTTTATTTTCTTCTTAATTTTTTTTTACAGCTCTATAATTTCTCTGTTCTTTGAAAATGTGAATGATGATCCAAGTAATCCAGGATTTCTCTCAACAATATTTACGTTTGTTTATTTTCTTCTCATAATCGGTTTTACAACGTATGTTCTTGTTGCACTGAGGCATCTGTTCTTTTTAGGTCAAAGTACTAATAAGCATATTTATTTTAATACAATGATTGTTTTCTTTCTGCTTGCTTCACTATCCATACGATTTACTACATCAGATGAACTTTCATTTATAAGCACTACGTTCTTTATAGTTTCTACACTATTGATGTTAATTAATTCTTTAAGAATATCGTGGATAGCATTTTTAACAAAGAAAGAAAAAATCACTTTACTTTTTATGTCTGTTGTAATTACTGTTCTGTTCATTGTTAATGCAAGTAATACCGGAAATGATAACTCGATCAATTTGATTTTTCTTTCTTTTTCTAAATCATTTAACGTTTTTGTTTCGTTAATTTTGATTTACAGCGCGATTTATTTCAGCATGCTTTTCTTTACAACGTTGTTTCATATTCCAACGGCAGAGGTATTCGATAGGAAAGCTCAGGAAGTTTCATCGCTGCAATACTTTAGCAAACTTATTACGCAGGTTTTGGATTTTGATGAGCTTACAGAAACAGTAACTGATATTACAATAAAAGTAAGCAACGCAGATGCATCATGGATAATCTGGAAAGAGCATAATGATTTTGTACCTATTGCAAACAATAATATCGGCTTTGTTGATTCTGAATTGATAAACAAATTTATTCTGCGAAAGGTTAGCTGGGATGGTTTAAGTGAGACAACATTTTTGAAACTTACGGAGTTTGATGAGTTGGTAAAGGTAAGCAAGCTTTATAAAGCCCTTGCTGTCTCACCTTTAAAAGCGCACGGAAAAGTAAAGGGTTTGCTTGTTGCTGTTCGTAAAGATGAAACAAGATTTAACGAAGAAGATAGAAATGCGATAGCCACTTTTTCTGATTATGCTTCGGTTGCAATTGAAAACTCAGGGTTGCTTGAAGAATCGATTGAGAAAGAAAGACTTGAAAAAGAACTTGATGTTGCACGAGAAATTCAGAAAAAAATATTACCTGAAAAAAATCCTGTTTACGATGGATTAGAAATATCATCTGTCTTCATACCTGCTTTTGAAGTTGGTGGTGATTTTTATGACTTTTTCGAAATTTCTAAAACCAAACTTGGTTTTGTAATTGCAGATGTTTCAGGCAAAGGTATTTCAGCAGCTTTTATTATGGCAGAGGTGAAAGGAATTTTTGAATCTCTTTCAAAAATAATTGAGAGTCCGAAAGAAATACTTATGAAAGCAAATGAGATTTTAAATCGCACATTAGATAATAAAACTTTTGTAAGTGCAGTTTATGGCTTGATAGATATTGAAAGAGGTCAGATGAAAATTTCGCGCGCGGGTCATTGCCCCGTAATTCTTTTACGAAATGATATTGCACAAAGTGTGAAGCCATCCGGTATAGGATTAGGTATTAGTGAAGTTGATCATTTCAAAGAACATCTTGATGAAGTAATAATTGAACTTGAAGAAAATGATACTATTGTGCTTTATACGGATGGAATAACGGAAGCAAAAAATGAAAATCTTGATGACTTTGGCGAAAAATATTTTACTGAGATTCTGCTTGAGAACAGAAATAATATAGTTGATGAAATTTCAAAGAAAGTAATACAGGCAGTTACAATGTTTTCTTATAATCATTCGCAGTATGACGATATTACTTTAGTAATTTTAAAATGGAAACCCCTCCAATCCGAAGAAGGAAGACGGGACAGGCAAAAAATTAAAACAGACGGAGATAAAAAATGGCAGAATTCAGCACATCAATTATAAATAAAGGTGATGTAAGCGTTATAAATTTATCCGGGTATCTAGATGCTCACACTGCCCCAACGCTCGAGGATAATTTCACCGATTTAATTGATCAGAATAAATTTAAAATTGTTGTTAACTTCAATGATCTTGCTTACATAAGTAGTGCGGGCTTGGGAGTGTTCATGGCTTATATTGAAAAGATAAGAAACAATAACGGCGATATTAAGCTGACCAATATGAATGATAAGGTTTTTAACATTTTTGATTTACTCGGCTTCCCTTTGCTTTATGAAATATTTAAAACTGACGAAGAAGCTGTAACTAAATTTAATGAGAGTAGTGGAGTTGGCAGTAAATAAAAAAAATATTAGTGAACTGATTGTTAAAAGCCGAACTGAAAATCTCTCTTTAATAAGAGATTTTGTCAGTAATAAAGCTTCTGCGGCAGGTTTAAGCAAAGAAGATATTGAGAATATTATGCTTTCGGTTGATGAAGCTTGTACCAACATTATTAAGCATGCTTATAATTCTTATCCCGATGGCGAAATAGTAATAAATCTTGAATTTAATTCCGAAAAAATTTCGATAAGCATAATAGATCACGGCAGTACATTCAATCCGGATACTGTTCCGGATCCCGATCTTCAAAAATATTACAAAAACGGAAGAGTGGGCGGCTTGGGTATGTATTTAATGAAAACACTTATGGACGATGTTAAATATATTTCTGTTCCGGGTGAATACAATAAGGTACTATTATCAAAAAAAATTAATGTTGCCTAAAATTGATGACTGATATGACTAACTTGAAATTAAAACGCAACCTTACTTCGCTTGTAGAGTTTAGCAGGGTTATAAACTCAAGCATCGATTTGCAGTTTATTCTTAATAATGTTTTGCTAAGTTGTTTGGGAAAGTTTTTATCAACAAAAGGATTAATCGCTTTAAATGAAAATGGTAAAATAGTAATTAAAATTTCTAAAGGATTGAGTGATGGAATTGTTGAGAATTTTCCTGCCTTGCGTGCAAATGAAGATTGTCTTTCAGATGATCGATTAAATAAATTTATGAAATCAGCAAAGTTAATAGCTGCTGAAGAAATAATCTCATCCGATTTTTGTATCGGTTTGGTTTGCCTCGGCGAAAAACTAGACAAAACCGATTACACAAAAGACGATCTTGAATTTTTAAAAACAATATTAAACATATCGGCAACTGCAATTCAAAACTCAATAAAGATAAATGAACTGCAGGGTGTTAACAGGGAACTTGATTCAAAAATAAACCGGCTTAGTTCGCTGTTCGAACTGAGTAAAGAATTCGGTTTTTTTTCCGAATCGACAAAAGTAGCAAAGCTGTTGGTCTTCTCAATCATTGGGCAGTTCCTTGTTTCAAAATATGCTGTAATATCGTTTGATGGAGAAGATATTAAAATACTTGAATCAAAATATGATGATGAAGATTTGAATAATGGTTTAAAGATATGCGATTGCGGAATGATAACAAGTTCGATAAATAAAACCGATGTATTAAAATCTTATCCGGTTCTTTATGAGATGGGTGTTAATCTTATTGTTCCAATGGAAGTGCAAGGCAGGACTAAAGGTTTAATATTGTTGGGCGAAAGAATAACCAAACAACCTTATTCGGAAGCTGATATAGAATTCATATATTCTGTTGGAAGTCTTGCAATTATTTCTATTGAGAACAAAAGATTGTTCATTGAAGAATTAGAAAAGCAAAAGATGGAAGAAGACCTGGAACTGGCAAGAGAAATACAGCAAAATTTATTACCCCAAACTTTACCCCGGTTTAGTAATTTTGATATTGCTGCAGTTAATATGTCTTCAAAACAGGTTGGCGGCGATTATTATGATGTAATACCATTTGATGAAAATAATTTTTATATAGCAATCGCAGATGTTTCCGGTAAAGGAACTCCGGCTTCTTTGCTGATGGCAAACATACAGGCATTCTTACAGGTTATTTGCAGGCATGGATTGGAGATTGAAAAATCAACAGGATTAATTAACGATTTGATTTCTGCAAATACAAGCGACGGAAGGTTCATTACGTTTTTCTGGGCTCTTATTAATAACGAAGAAAAAAAGATGACTTATGTTAATGCCGGTCATAATCATCCTTTGTTCATTAGAGATGGTGAAATAAGAAAACTTCATAAAGGCGGAATGATACTTGGTGTGATGGAAACAACAATTCCTTATGATTCGGAAACGATTAACTTGCAAAAGAATGATGTGATTGTATTATTTACAGATGGAATATCCGAAGCAATGAACAAGGAATCGGAAGAATTTTCTGATGAAAGATTGGAAGAAAGTAGTGTTAAGCTATCATCACTTTCAGCAAAAGAAATTTTAGATGGAATAAAGAATGAAGTTACTGATTTTACAAAAGGTGCATCACAATCGGATGATATTACCATGGTTGTCATAAAAGTAAAGTAAATTGAAATGAACAGTATCAAAGCAACATATCTTAAATGGAAATCCAAATTAATAGCCGGATTTTCCATCGCATTAATTGCAGTGGCTCTACTTAACATCTACTATGTTCTTGAAGTAAGGGTTACAAGTAACGATGAATGTTTGTGGATACCAAAAAAAATAAATAAAGACAGCACGGCAATATTTTTTGATTTGGTGAAAGTAGAAGGAGTTAGCTGGAATGCAGGTATAAGGAACGGCTATCAGTTATTAATGATAAATGGAGAATTTTTAAACTATACATTACAGGCTCAAGATATACTGAACAGAGTAAAGGGTGGGGAATATGCGGATTATCTTGTTAAAAAACCGGATGGGGAAATTGTAACCACAAAAGTTTATATTAAAAAACTTATTCAATACGGTAGTCTTGCAAATTCTTTAAGCGCATTATTCTGGATGCTGATTGGATTTATAGTTTTAACAGCTAAACCCGAAGGCAGGACTCATAAACTGTTTTATGCATTGGGTGTCTTTGCCGTGTTTACATCCATGGCTGTATTGATGCAATTGGATTATAGGATTATTGATCATGTAAAAGAACAACCGGTTTTTTCTTTTCTCATTTCCTCCATTTGGGTTATTGGAATCAGTTTTGTTGGTCCTACTTTATTAAACTTTTTCTGGAATTTTCCGCGCCCATTTAAATTTGCTGAAAAACTCTGGGTTAGACGAACGCTTTTTATAGTGCCTGCAATATGTTCATTATTGATTATCACCATGCTGGTTTTAATTTTTGGATATTACATACTTCCGATGCGCAATTTTTATCTCTTTATAGAATGGTATGGTAATTTTATAATGGCTGTTAACGCGGTTGCACTTATCTCTTTAATTGTGCAGTACAGAAGAATAAAAAACAAAGAACAAAGGAAACCAATCTTCCTAATAATCGTCGCATTTATTTTTGGTATTGCTGTTGCAGTTTATGCAAGTAAAATTGCCCCGGCTATAACCGATACTATTTTTAACTCTCCTGAATACTATGCTCCAATTGTACTTGTTGCATTAGTACCGTTAATATTTGGCTATGCTATCTTTAGATATCAGTTAATGGATGTAAGTGTTGTAATAAGAAATACGATCATGTACGGTGCAGCTACTTTAACTCTGGCAGCCATTTACTTTTTTGTTGTTTACGTTGCCGGTCAGGGAATAAGTTCGGCATTAGGGGTGGAAAACCAGGGAATTATTGCCGGAATATTTTTTATAATATTTGCTATAGTTTTTCAATCAACAAAAAACAGATTTCAGGATTTTCTTACCAAAAGATTTTACCCGGAACAGTTTGCGCATCAGCGTGTGCTTATGGAATTGAGTAATGAATTGGCTACAGTGGTAGGATTAGATAATATCCTGGAGTTGATGAAAAAAACATTTGTTGATGCACTCAATATAAATAAGTTTGGAATCCTGATAAGAGATAAGGACAATAATCTAAGTTTAACTAAGTGTGTTGGCATAAATGAAGAATGTATTATTACCAGTTCAAACATTGCACATTTCTTAAAAGAAAGAACTTTAATTACAAAAAATCCTGCAATCGAACAAGCTGATTTCAAAAGTGTTTTCCCGGATATGGCAGATAAGCTTATCGAAGAAGAAATATACACCGTAATCCCTATGATAATTAATAACAAGATTGTTGGATTGCTGCTCTTCGGATTGAAATATTCAGGTTCCCACTTTGCTGGTAAAGATATTGAACTGTTGTGGGCTGCTGCAAATCAGGCAGCAGTTTCAATTGAGAACGCACGCTTGTACGATACCGAAGCACAGAAACTGAAAATTGAACAGGACCTTGATACTGCAAGGAAAATACAGGAGAGCTTATTACCCGCGTGTATTCCCCAAATAAGAAATCTTGATATATGCGGTGAAATGATCCCTGCAATGCAGGTCGGCGGCGATTACTATGATCTTCTCCCGGTAAATGGTTCAGATTCAAAACTGTTTGTTATAATAGGCGATGTTTCGGGTAAAGGACTTGCAGCTTCACTTTATATGACAAAACTCCAGACTATGGTACAGTTCGCATGTACAGCGGATTCAAGCCCGAAAGAAATATTGGTAGAAATAAACAAAAGGATTTACAGTGAAATAGAACGTAATTGGTTTATAACAATGTCCATTGCTTATTTCGATCTTGAAAAGAAAACAGTTAAGTTTTGCCGTGCAGGGCATATGCCTTTGCTAACTGCAGAAAACGGTACTGTACAATCCCACCGTACGCAGGGGATAGGTGTTGGATTGGAAAAAGGTGAAATATTTGAAGAATCTCTTATTGAACAGGAATTAAGTCTGAAGCCGGGACAAATCTATGCTTTCTTTACGGATGGGATTACGGAAGCAATGAACGAGCAGCACGATTTATTTGGTGAAGATAATTTATCTTCAATTTTAAAAGATAAATCAACCAGCCGGTCCAACGATATTATGCAGGAGATATGGAACAAGATAAATTCCTTCCGCGGCTCCGCCGAAGTTAATGATGATATGACAATGGTTATCATTAAGGTGAATTGATAATAAAACCCTTACTGAATTGCTTTTCCCAACCCCTGCTTAATAACATAGGCGGGTTTTTTTATTTGTTGTATAACTCCAAGAATCGTTTAAATATTCAGATAAAATAGTTAAGTTAATCTTAATAAATATTTCTATGCTAAAATTCATTCGACTTTCTCCACAATTCCTTTATTAGTATATATATAATGATCCTTCTCTTGAAACAGATTATTTATAAATCTTTTTAATAATCTTCTTAAACTATCTTCAGATCTTTACCGAAGTTATCCTCGACAATCTTGCTTAACTCTAACAAACGTCGCCTATTCCTTCCAATCAAGGCCGCCTTGCTCCTAATTCCTGCTGTAAGAATAAAAATATCATTTTTCAACTCAAGAGAAATAAAAGTAACGGGGCTGACAACATCTCCAACAAAGCGTGTTGCATCTTCAATACCTAAAGACTCTTTGACAATCCTCACCTTCTTGCCAAGCTTTTCTTGAATGTATTTTATATTTTTTCCAGAAGGGCCAATAGCCCTAGACATATTTTTGTCCGAAACCGAAAAAATGATTACATTATTATAAACAAAACAGTTCCTAGTGCTAACACCACTTACTTTATGTAAAAGGTTAATATATCTCATAGTCTGCATGTTTATCGTTGCCATTATCTGTTACCCCTTTACTTTTTTAAACCAAAAACTTCACATTCAAACTCGAGTTCAAGTTTATTAGATAAATCCTGCTTACCAAACTCTAACTCCTCGATTGCGATCTTATTCGTATCTAATAGTTCTCGAATTTCCATTCTACAGTCTGAAGGGAGGATTACTTTTTTTAAATTTTTTGCATTTTTTAGAGTTTGCTTCACCCCAAAGAAAACCTTTCCATTCTCGATATTCTTTTTTAACTCATGTACCATCTTTTTTATTTAACAAAATCATTCCACGTAGGAACTATTTAAATATATATCTAATGAATTCACTTCTTCTTACGCTTGCCTTCATCATCTTCCTCTCTAACAAGCCTGCCAGTAACATTCACCAACAAACCCGGAAGACCGGTACCAATAGGGACTGGTTGGTTAAGCATGATGTTTTCAATTACGCTTTCTAGATCATCACGTTTACCTTGTATTGTGGCATTAACAAACTGCTTGTCAGGAGTCTCAAAAGCAGCCCTAGCGAAAATACTCGACTTATGGGATATAATTCCCATCCTAGTTACTCCACGAACCAGTCCAGATGAGGTCATTGCATCTGCAACGAGATCAAGATGTCTATGGTTAATGTCAAGACCTTGGCTCTCAAGAACTTTATTAACCTCATCGACAACCGCCTGCCTTGCAGCATCGATACCAATGACATCTGCTATTTCATGTATGTTGTTTGTAAAGACTTTATTCTTATTAACTCCCTTCATCTCAAGAACTTCTTTTAGATTGCTACCTGCTGTCAAGATTACAAAATCTCTTCCTCTATGTGCCACAACAACATGAGAGATATTCTTAACACCAGAGATCATGGTTTTTCTTAGCTTTTCTTTAAGCTTATACATTGCTTTGAAGTCCAAGTCTGGTGTTGAAAGTATGATCTTAGTCTCTTTATTCTTAACATCAAAACCCTTTTCTATCAACCTGTCTGCTATCTTTTGAGAACCTACATGAACAGCCCTTAAGGATTTGACGTCTAGCTCTATTTCCGTTTTCTTTCTTCCAAAGTCAAGTCTGATTTCTGAGGAAATTTCTTCTAATGTAACTTCTTTAATTTTCTCCGCAAGAACTCTTGCTCCTTTTTCATTATTATTATCTTTATCAAGATATATCTCCATAGTAGGAGTCGAAGGCTGTTTTCTTGCATCGAAGATTTCAATTAACCTAGGTAACCCTTGTGTGACTTGCATTTCTGCAACACCAGCGGAGTGGAAAACGTTCAAAACCATCTGGGTTGACGCCTCTCCAAAACTCTGGGCAGTTATAACCCCCACGGCTTCTCCAGGAGGCACATTCATACCAATATGAAGGCCTGCAACGTCAAAACCATCCCCACCATAAGAGAACTGAATTATATTCTCTGAGGCATCTCTTACAGTGAAGTCATACTCTAACTTCAAATCTTGCAAAGCGCTCACAAGTCTTCTATACAAGTAACCAGACTTTGGCGTTCTCAACGCAGTATCCATCAACCCATCTCTTCCTGTAATAGAATTGAAGAAAAACTCATGAGGCTTAAGACCATCGAAGAATGAACTTTTAATGAACCCATGGGCATTTGCTCCCATATCTCCTTTCTTGAATTGAGATATAGTGCGTTCATTATAACCAAAGTTAATGCGCTGATTCCATAAAGATTGCTGACCAACAAAACATCCAATCTGAGTGATATTTAGAGCACTACCCCCACCGCCAGCAGAGATCATCTTGCTCACATTACCATCCTTTGGCAAATATT
>JADFLR010000048.1 GCA_022564295.1 Bacteroidota bacterium
AATTGAGGGCTTGGGCGTCGCACTCGTGAAAGTTGATCTCTTGGTTACGTTTTCGTGCAATGCGGATCATCTCACTTGAGAAATCTACACCAGTAGGCTCTGCCCCCATAACGCGCGCAGCCTCAGCCACGTAGCCTGGCCCGCAGGCCACGTCCAGAAGTCGTGTCCTAGTTTGTACTTTCGCGGCTTTAAGCAAATAGGGAATAAAAGGGCGAGTGAGATCGCCCCACGCGGATTCATATTTCAATGCCACCCTCTGCCATCCCTTATGTTCGAAATCCGAAAACTCGTCTAGTTTATTAGTCATAAATCCTCATTCCAGTTTGGTGGTATAACGCCGTAAATCACCCCCAGTAGTGAAATTACCACTTAGCGAAGTAGTCAAATTTGCCCTTCAAAAAAAACACAGGGCGAGATTCGTGCCCCAGTCCCGCTCTCGGGTGAAGTTGCGTGCTACACGTTTTGAACTATAGTATCAAATATTTCAATAACAGTTAATGCGTATCCAATTGTTTTACTAACTCGCTGTCTTCAACCTCGTTTTGTCAGGTTTTAAATCCTACTTGTCCGGGATAACCGAGAGGTCTCGACGTAAGCGAAGCACAGAGCTTTCCCTCGTGCGGTAGGTGCTGTTGAATTCGTCAGATAACTGTTGTGCTTCCTCTGACCCCAAGACCCGCGTCATGAAAGTTCTTAATGACTCGTCAGGACCCTGCATCTCAGCCCAGTTCTTGTATGGCAGCACCAGACTAACACTTGGGCCTGAACCACCGTTCACATTCCACGCAAAGGCATAGTATGTTTCGCGATTATTCTCTTTGATGGCAGTGTGATACTTGTTTACTGCCTGAGTAAAGGCACGTTCATGACCAGGCTTTAGGTGATATGTGATAACAGAAATCAGGTTCACGTCATCATTATTTGGGTACCAATTGATGTTAGTAGTGTCTACGGCCGTTATCGTGTTTGACGTTGACTCAATGTGCGGACCTACATTCTTATTAAATTCCACAGCTCCCTTTGCAAGGAACTCCTCGTAACTATCCAGATCAGCCCAAGTGTGTCCTCCAGAACGAATGACAAAGTCCCCCAGGTTTTGACCATTTACGATTTGGTATACATTCCAGGTCCAGGGGTCACCCGCCTGTTTCCGCCATTCGACGTGCTCCTTCAGTGCTGCAACGAACTCCGCACCATGGCCCGATTTGACATTTACAAAGTATATCTTGGCAAGATTATTAGCCTGTGCGAAAAGGCTCTGACTAAAAAGACTTAGCCAGAACGCGGCAAGTAAACCTACAAGCAGTTTTTTGTTTAGCATGATATTCCTCCTTCTTTTGTGAATTTAATGTAGTGAATTTATCTTTCTGTATAACGGCAATGCGACTAAAGCGCCGCTTAAAGTAGCGAAGATTTACATAGCACAACACCTTTGATTTATTAAAAATTAAGTTAATTGCTCATCACGTCTAAAACAATATTTTACAATTCTCAAAAGCTCAAAAACATCAACAAATCCTTACCAAGCCTGCAGTCAAAATTGAGTTGTGGATTATAAGTGTTTTTTCTCATTATTATTTTAACGTCCCAATATACACATTACGTATAGCAGGAGTATAAGTAATATATTTTTTGGTTTATCACGTAATTCAACTATTAATATCTACTCTTTGTTTAATTTCGTTCTCCATTTAATAATCCTTTGCATTTAACTTACAAAATAATAGTTGAAAAAACTGATTAACTAATACTTACAATTAAAGTTTTTATTATTCTGATTGTCTATAAATCGTTTCTTTGGTGTATGGTTAATCTTACAGGGTAGTTAATAAACTCCGCAAAATTTTTGGTTTGAAATATCAAATTTTTAACAATAATGTATAAATAAAGAGTGTCCTATTTTCATACATTCATCCTGAACTTGATTCAGGATACTGTTTTTTCAATGAGATTCTGAAATAAATTCAGAATGACACCTACTTTTTTCTGTTCTTAACGAAATTAGGACACTATTCATAAATACAAAAATTTTAATTGGTACAATTATTAGTGCTTTAATGCTATTGCATATACCAAAAACCTGAGATAAAAATGGAACGAATATCAATTGAAAGCTTTTTTACATCAGAAACTGATTTGGAAATGAACCAATATAGAATACTTGGCGGAATACGGGAAGTATGCGGTAATTTCGCTAAAAAGAAAATTTATCCATCGCTTGCAACGCTGATCGAACTAAAACGATCTATTGATAAAATAAAAGATGAAAGAAACAATCTCAACGAGAAATTTCCTAAGCAGTTAAAAGGCTTTGATATTAAGGCACAGAAAGTAATTTATGAATCTTCACGTAATATCAGCAACAACTATAATATCGAAGAGATATTCACTTTAATTGATTGGGCTTTACCCTACATTAACGATGCAATTGATGAAGGGATTGTTCTTTTTGATTTTGTTGAAAAGAACATTACGCTTGAACAAGTTGGTATTCTGCCTATATATAAAGATGAAGGATATTTTATGGTTACAGATAATCCTGCATTCAAATTGCAGATCCATCGTTATGAATGCACTTTATTTTCATCCGGCACGGAGAACTACAGGGCGTTAAAAACTAAATTTGTCAAAAGTGAAAGACAAGTAATAATAAAGAGATCAGCAGAGTCAATAAAACACGAATTAATAAAAGAAAGGAAAGATTTGCCCAATCCCGCAACTTTTCTATTCGATTCAGATTTGGATTTTCCGTTCACGGAAACGATTTTTCCGGTAGTTAAAAGAAAACTAATGTCACATATTGCTGCCTGAATTATCCCACCGTTAAAGTAAATAAATCCAGATTACTCACTAATTTCTGATTTGATGCCAGGAGCAATATTTTTTTTCAATGCCATGCCGTAATGATATGGAGGCAGATCTATTATTCCATCTCCTGTTATTTTGAATCCCGCCTGTTCTGCCCACTGTCTGCATTGTTCCGGTCGTGGTCGAATGTTCATTTCCGGTCCACGTGGTGTCTCCGGATCATAATTCCAATGAATGATACCTACTAATCCACTATTACTCACTACCTGGAAAGCATCTTACAAAAGCTTGACCGGTTGTTTATAATGCAAGATATTGAACACCATTGCATAGTCAACAGAGTTACTCGGCAGCCCCGTTCCGTCTTTAACAAAATCTCTTAAGATACACTTAATGTTTGTGATGCCGAATTGCAATGCAGACTCTTTGGTTGAATCAAGCATCTCCTGTTCAATATCTATTGCAAACACATTACCCGTGATTAAACGGGCTGCTGGAATTGTAAAGGTTCCGTATCCGCATCCAAATTCCACTACATCTTTGCACCCTGATGTAAGCAGTAGCCTGGATAATATCCAAGGTTTGTTGAAGAAACTATTCCATACATTTTCCTCCGGCATTCCGCTGTCATAAATCTTCAAGCTATATTCAGATATTTTATTTATGGAAATGATTATTAGAAAATATCATAGTACATAATAACATAAAGTTTTAATAATAAAGATTAAATTACTTGTCTTCAGTTAAGTTGTTATAACTGAAATTAGTATCAAATTGCTGTACAGACAGAAAGAATTTATAACATAGAGAATGTTTATCTTTTTCAGATCATCAAAACATTTTTTTATCGCTGATTTTTTGTGTGGAAATATTTTAAGCCTTACTGGTTTAATCTCCCGAACCTAATGATGAGTTAATTATCTAATTCAGTCTTTAACCCCCGGCTTGAGAGTCTGTTGCAGAACTATTTTTTGTCACACTGAATCCGGCAGTTGCCGGATGAAGTATCTCAATTTAAGTAAATATGAGATTCTTGATTCCGCTACGCTCCATTCAGAATAACAATTTAGGCTTGTACAACACAGACTTGAGTCAGGGATTAACAAACCTAATTAATTTAACTTCAAATTTTTGGCCCACTGATCACGAAGCTTCAACTGTTCATCACGCGCTTCTTCATTTACTTCGAACACATGGTAATCCATTCGTCTTACTAACTCGCCGGTAAATTCTAATTCTTCATCTTCCCGTTTCACTTTAATTGTGTATTCGTCGCCGGGGCTCATTTCATTTTTAATTGCTATCAAACTATCGGAATTAGCCCACGTAGCTTTGGTGCCGAAAATTTCCAGAATATAATCACCCTCCTGTAAACCGAAATTTTTATGTTCTTTCGAGAAGCCGTTAATTTTTATCAAGCCATCTTCGCCTTCGGCGAACTTTAGTGCGAATAACGGTGTTTTATTTTCCGACGGACGGCTTTCAAGGTATTCTATTCCAAGCCTACCATAGATTTCGTTGTAGTCAAGAGGTTTGTTGTCTTTAATATAATCATCGATAAAATCTTTTATCTCATGATATGTTATATCGATAATCTCATCAAAAAATGATTCGTTATTAAATGGTTTATCCTTGCCGTATTTTCCGATCAGCTCAAGATATACTTCACGCAAACCTCTTTCGCCGTTCGATAATTCAAGCAGCTTGATATCAAGTGCTCCTGCTGTTAAGGCGCCAAGCTGGTATATATTTCCGTACTTGGTTTTTCCTTCTTCGGTGAACCACTCGGCACTTAATCTTGTAAGACTGTAATCATTACCGAACATTTCACTAGCACTAATTTTTTTAGATATATCTTTCATATATTCATCTATTGTCATAAGTCCGCTTCTTAACTGCATTATATTCGACACCCACTCGGTTACACCTTCATATAGCCAGAGGTGCTGGTCTTCTGCAGTTGGTTCCGAATAATCAAAATTAGCGATGAACTCACTGCGAAGATTAAGTGGGGTTAAAATATGCATAAACTCGTGCGCGATTACAGTTGCAACGTAGGGCAAAATGTGCGGCATAGCCGGAAGAGCGTAGGTAGAACTATATGAATGCTCGAGCGCACCTGCTCCGTGAAAAACAGGATTGTTCTTTGCAGTTTCAATATTAAAGAAGTACATTAAAAAAGTGTAACGATCTACCGGTGCAAAGGTGGTAAATTCGTATGCTGAATTTAATACCTCATCTGCAAGTTCTATAATCTTATCGGAGTTAATTTCATCTACGGGTGAGTAAACATATGCTTCAACATCTATATCACCTATCTTTATTGATGATACCGTAAGATTTCCGAGAAGTATTGGTGAATCGGCAAGGTGATAATAAGAATCAGCTTCGTAACTTCCATTTTCATTCTTCACGAGTGCCGTTCCGATTTTCCACGCAGTATTATAGATAATATCAAGGATTACCGGATCCGATTTATGTTCATCAAAATACCCGATCACACCGTAAGTATTAATAATTATATATTCATCCTGTATTCCTGTCCCGCTCATCGGGTAGATGAGATCTTCTTCGACATCTGAATCAAATGTATCTTCAATATCATACTTTATCTTATGTACTTCTGCAGGGTTGGAAATTTTCCATTTGTTGGTAGAAATATTTTCTACAGTTATTTCCTCGCCGTTTTTATCATAAGCATAAAATGATTTTACATATCTTCCAATATCCAGAACCTGGTGAGTACCGGGAGCGAAAGCAACAAAATTATATATGGTATCTGCCAATGTGAGTTTTGGCGGGTAACAGGTTACATGAAAAATATCATCTGCATAATATTCCAGATTGATTTTGTAACTGAATATATTTTCGCCAGTATCCTGAGCATTTAAAGTACCCAGCGATAGTATTGATATAAATAAAATTGTTTGCCTAATATTCATAATCCTACTCCAATTTGTTATTATATAATTTCAGAATCGTTAATTTTATATTCAACTGATTACATTTATGAACAACAAAATATAAAAACCGAACAATAAATTATAGTACAAGATTAATCTTTTGTATGATTTTAACTTTTGGAAAAGTATTTTCTATATTGAAGCGGGGTTAAACCAAGTGTATTTTTGAACAACCTGCTAAAATGGCTTTGGTCGTAGAAACTGTATTTTAAAGCAACATTTGTGATTGATACATCCTCTTTTTGCAGATCAATACATGCTTTTTCAATTCTTATCTTTCTCTGAAATTCACTTAGAGTGCAGCCAGCCATTTTTCTAAATGATCTTGAAATATGTACCGGGTGAATATCAATTTCATCTGAGATTTCTTTCAAACTTAGTTTATCCAAATATCGGTCACGCAAAATCTCTTTAACCTTTGTCAGCCAGTCTGGATTAATTCTGTTATGGATGTTTGAGAACTTCCTTGCACTGTTGGCAACAAGTTCCAGGGTTAAACCTTCGATTGCCATGCTGGAAAAATCATCGGCAGTTTTAAACTCATTGAATATTTTCATCGAAATCAAGTTGATTTCATCATAGTAAAACTCATTGGATGAAGATAGAGTTGAAGAGATATCGGTAAACTGTTTAAATCTTTCAGGTGCAAACTCAATATTAAAGGTATGACCGCTCTGTTCAAAGGTATCGGAATGAGTTTCACCGGGCGGATGATAAATACTTTTACGCGGTTTGCATTCGCGTTCTTTATTCCGGAATTTTTCTATCCAATATCCTTTTAATACATTGCAGAAATATGCATTAGTGTGGCAGTGTTCTGGCAATATTTCTCCAGCAGAGTGAATTTTTTCAGTTAATATTATTCCATTAATGTTGCGGCTTTTTAACGTCGCGCCAAAATACTGACCATTATCTAAATTCCTCATAAACCTGATTTAATCCTGAATTATTATTAGATAAATAAATTTAGCAAACCCTTGTTAATTGAAGTGATAATATTTTGTAAAAGGTAAGATTGCCTGATAAGCGGGGGGTGTGTAAATGTTAAAGTTTTTTACAACAATAGTTACGGCGTGGAAAGTAATGCGCTTGCTTAAAACATATCTTGGATGAATTAATCCTCCTAAGTGGATTGGATGCCATACTGATAATAGAATAGATATTATTGCACGTATTGTTAGAGTTGAGATCAATTTTCAGTTCATCAAATTTATCCACCTTAGGTGGAGATATAAACAAATATTCATTTGTTTGAATAACTACTTCTAATTGACTCCTGCCTGCCCAAAGGTAAAGACAGGCTTGCAACTCATCTGCTGAAGCACCTACGATATCAGAACTGTGCAGGAACTTCCCGGTAATAAAGATGTTAGCAACATAACATTTTAGACTTCTATTATTAAAAACCTTGGTATGAGATTTAAAAGCCCACGGGATTAAAATATTCGATAGAAAGCGGTGGAAAATTTTGCATCAGTTCAGTACTCTTTCACAAATAATCAGTTTACTTTCCTAACCTGTAAATAGAATTGTTCGGCTTCTTTACTATCGAGTATTTCATGTGTTTATAATTTTAAAATAAGGGTATATGGAACTCGCATTATAATCATTCCTTTGTGTGTAAATGTTTTTATGCTCGTTTCATCTATTCTTATCCATCATATTTTTTAAATACAACAGATGTATTATGTCCGCCGAATCCAAATGCATTACTCATCCCGATATTAACAGTTCTCTTTTCCGGTTTGTTAAAAGTATAGTTAAGATCACATTCAGGATCCGGATTTTCAAAATTAATTGTAGGCGGAACAACATCATTTTTTACTGCGAGGATTGTTGCAATTGCCTCAACAGCCCCTGCAGCACCTAACAAATGTCCTGTCATACTTTTTGTTGAAGAAACATTCATCTTATAAGCGTGATCACCAAAAAGAGATTTGATGGCTTTTGTTTCTCCAATATCACCGAGAGGTGTAGATGTTCCGTGCATATTTATATAGTCAACATCATCAGTATTAATTTCAGCAGTTTTCATCGCCATCTTCATCGAGAGGATCGCTCCTTTTCCTTCGGGATGAGGCGCGGTTATATGATGAGCATCAGCCGAAAGTCCAACACCAATAACCTCGGCATAAATTTTTACCCCTCGTTTTAGAGCATGTTTGTATTCTTCCAATATTAATGCACCGCTTCCTTCACCCATTACAAATCCGTCTCTTGTAGCATCAAATGGTCTGCTTGCGGTTTCCGGGTTGTCGTTTCGTGTTGATAAAGCACGTGATGCATTAAACCCGCCTATGCCTAATTCAGTTATGGATGCTTCGGCGCCCCCTGTAATTATTATATCTACAAGGTCTTGTTTTATAAGAAGATATGCATCTATCATATTATTGTTAGCTGTTGCACAGGCAGAAACGATACAATAATTCGGTCCTCTAAATCCATATTGAATTGATATTTGTCCTGCGGCGATATCGGGAATCATCATGGGAATAAAGAAGGGTGAAATCCTTGAAGGACCTTGAGTTGCGTTAACAACTGCCTGATCACTGAAAGTGCCCATCCCCCCTATTCCACTTCCGAAGAGAACCCCGGTTCTGTCTTTTTCTTCATTACTCATCTTATCAGGGTTCAAATTACTATCTTTAATTGCCTGCCCGGATGATGCCATTGCATACTGAGCAAAAGGATCCATTCTTCTTGCAGCTTTTCTATCAATATAATCCTGAGGATCAAATCCTTTTACTTCGCAGGCAAAGTGCGTTTTCAGTTTTGATGTATCAAATTTTGTTATGTTAGCTGCCCCGGTTTTTCCGTTCATAAAACCTTCCCATAATTCATCCGCAGTAAGCCCAAGGGGTGAGATTGCTCCCATTCCTGTAACCACAACTCTTCTTTTATCCGCCATTATAATTTCCGTAATTAAATGATTAAAAATCTTAAGATTCAATATTAATAGGAAAGCACCTTTAAATTTACAAATGATTGGTAAAATATTAATAAAATAAATGATAGTAAATTACAGCTATATTTAAACTTAACCAGTAAATTTTTCTTCTGTTAAACGAAATGACATCCATTCATCCATCGAAACTGCACCAATGTTTTTGTAAAATTCAATTGCAGGTTCATTCCAGTTTAAAACAGACCATTCAACTCTGCCGTAGTTTTTTTCTGCAGCGATTTCAATTACTTTTTTGAGAAGTTTTTTACCTACGCCTCTACCTCGGAATTGCGGGCGTACATAAAGGTCTTCAATGTAATAGCCAGGTTTTGCCAAAAAGGTAGAATAATTACGAAAGAAGAAAACCTGTCCAGCCGGTTCATTATTAATTTCAGCAAGCCATACTTCAACAAATTTATCTTTTCCGAAAATTGTATTCATTAATTTATCTTCGGTAGCAGTTACTTCATCCAAAAGTTTTTCGTACTCTGCTAATTCCTTAATCAGGTTAAGGATGATTGTAACATCATTCAATCCAGCTTTTCTAATTTTTATATTTTCTTTCATGCTAAACGTTATAGTTGAATAATTTGGAAGTGAATATAATTGTTTGACGATTAAGAATTTGAAGAATTCAAATTCTGTTTATTATTTAACTGATAGTTTATTTTCAATGCAGCCAGCGCAAAAATATATCCGAAGATCATTCCAATTGCTGCACCGGCAATTATATCCGATGGATAATGTAATCCAAGGTAAACTCTGCTGATTGCAACAAGAAAAGCAGATACAAATAAAACTATTTTATATTTTGTAAACAGCTTTGAGAAAAAAGCAGCGGCAGCAAAATTATTTATTGCATGATTTGAAGGAAAAGAATAACTGCCTGTGCATCCTAACGGAGTTAAAACATCTGATAATGCATTACATGGTCTTGCTCGCTCAAAAAATTCTTTCAAAAGCTTATAACCTATTTGATCTGTTACTGTTATAAGTATAATGATTCCAATTACAGCTATTTTACCTGTTCTTCCAGCCTTAAAGAATAAAATACCCAATAAGATTAAGTATGCAATATACCAGTTATTAACGTTGGTGATTATTGAAAAAAATTTATCCAAAAAACCGGTAGAAATTGTATGATTTAAGAAATAGAAAATTGTTAAATCTAGTGAATAAAATACTTCCATATTGGCACTAAATGTGATATAAGACGATAATGTAAATTACCGGGATTATTGAATTATTTACTAAACCCAAGGCAAAATCTAAAAAAGATATTAAAAATCCAAGGCAGGTAAAGAATGGTATTCGAAAAAGCAGCATCAATTATTGATTTCCTTCTCAAAAACAAAAAAAAACGAGAAAATTTCAATCAAGATGAATTGATAAAAGAATCGAGCCAACTGGTTATTAATCCACTAAAAATGATGGCTTATCTTGTTGCTATTTTCGGTATCCTTGCAATGGTTTTTGAGGTTCGTTATTTCGAAGATTCTTCACTCCAAATTTATTTCATCCGGGTATCTGCTACTCTTGTTTCTTTACTTGTATTAGCACTGCTTAATTCAAAAGTCGCTGCAAAGTATTCGATAACCTTAGTTCACGTGCTTTTGCTAACGATTATTATTTCTTCTGGATTGATGATCTACATCTTACCGAAAACATTGCTTGTAAATTCTCAAATAGTTGGATTGATAATATTTACTTCCGCTTTGTTCCTTAGCTGGGATATTAAAAATCAAATAATAGTTGCCATTTATTACAACTTGGTTTTTACAAGTGCAATATTATTAAATGATAAAGCAGTTTACTTTTTAGCAAACGTAACAGAGTCGGTAATATTTGTTGCCTTCTTAAGTGTTGTATCGGTTATTGCATCGACATATAATTTTAGAATGAGATCTATTCTTGCTGAGAAGAGTTTTAAAATTGATTTTACAAATCAGAGATACAGATCTATATTCGATAATTCCGTTGAAGGAATATTTCAAACCTCATTGGATGGAAAACTAATCACTTTTAATAAAGCATTTGCCGACATACTTGGATACGAAAGTGTAGAAGATCTAAAAAAAGTTTGTGCAAAAGACCTTTACAAATATCCGGACGACAGGGAAAAACTGATAGGGAAATTGAAGAAGCACAGTTTTGTAAAAGATTACCGGGTTGAATTAACAAAGAAAGATGGAAGCAGTGTTTTTGTAAGAATTAATGACCGGGTTGTTAACGATGATAAGGGGAAAATTTATATGGAAGGAAATATCCAGGATATTACAGAACACGTAAATCTTGAGAGGGAACGAATAAAAGCTGAAGACGCATTACGAAAAGAAAAAGAAAAATCTGAAATGCTTGCAGATGAAGCAATGCGGCTTACAAGTAACAAAAGTAAATTCCTTGCTAATATGAGTCATGAAATAAGAACACCGATGAACGGCATACTCGGATTTCTTACTTTAATTGAATCTGCTGCTTATAAAGATGAGATAGAATTAAAACAATTTGCATCAAACGCACGACAATCAACAGAATCTCTTATTGCAATCATTAATTCTATTCTCGATCTGTCAAAGATTGAATCGGGAAAGATGGAATTGGAAGAATGGGATTTTAACCTTAACAAAATTATTGATCATGCTCTTTCTGTACTTTCAACAAGAATTAATGAAAAAGGAATTGCATTAGTAAAAGATATTCCCGAAGATACAATTCTTCAATTATATGGGGATTCAACAAAACTCAGACAAATATTTCTAAACTTATTAGGTAACGCAGTTAAATTTACTTCGCATGGCGAAATTAAAATTAGTGTGAGAACTGAAAAAATTGATGAGGAAAATGTTATTCTTCATGCATCTGTTACCGATTCGGGAATTGGAATTCCAGCGAATAAGATAAATGGATTGTTCAAACCTTTCTCGCAGATAAACAGCTCAGAATACAGAAAGATAGGTGGAACAGGTTTAGGGCTGGTTATCTGCAAAGAATTTGTAAACCAAATGGGTGGAAAAATAAGTGTGTCTAGTGAAATAGATATAGGCAGTACTTTTAAATTTAGTATAAGACTAAAAGTATGTATAAATTCTGAACTAACAAACCAAGGGTTAATATTGCAGACAAAAACAGTTGATAATGAAAAAACAAGGGGCTTGTCAGAGGAATCATTAAAGAAAGTACGTGCTCAGTTTAATATTTTGCTTGCAGAGGACAATCTTATTAATCAAAAAGTTTCGCTTAAAATATTGCGTGCTTCCGGATATAAAGCTTCTGCTGTAAACAATGGGGCAGAGGCGATTAAAACCATAGAAACAGAAGATGATTACGATCTTGTCCTAATGGATATTCAAATGCCCGAAGTGGATGGATTTGTTGCAACTGAACAAATTCGGAATATTGATAATGATAAAAGAGATATTCCGATAATTGCACTTACAGCTCACGCAATGATGGGTTACAGGGAAAAATGTTTAAATGCGGGATTCAACGAATATCTAGCCAAACCTATTGTTGCAAGTGAAATGCTTTCGATGATTGATAAATTGCTCGATATTAAAAATGCTCCTGTGCCAGAAGACCAAACAAATCATCAAACCGATAATGCACTTTTTGATTTTGAAAGATTAAAAAAAGTAAGTGCCGATGATTTCGATTTTGAAAAAGACCTGTTATCATCTTACGTGGAAGACGTAGAAAAAAAATGCAGGCAGCTTGAAGATTTTGTAGCATCAAAAGACCTGGAGGGCATTATTAATCTTACTCATACAATAAAAGGTGCAAGCTACTCTGTGGGAGCTCAGAAAGTTGGTGATGAAGCATTTGGTATAGAGATATCAGCAAAGAGCGGTGATTTGCTTAGTGCAGAAGAACGATTACCGCAGCTTATAAACGCATTGGAGGATACCAAAGAGGTTTTAAGCCCATTCCTTGTAGCGTAAAAAAAGGAGCTGCTAAATTACTGGCTTTCCTCTGTCACTAGTTTATTTTCTTCTTCAAATTGAATCAGCACTTTTCTAATTCTTTCAATAGCCCAATCAATTTCTTCCTTTGTAATTACAAGAGGAGGAGCGAATCTAATAATATCTCCGTGTGTTGGTTTTGCTAATAAACCGTTGTTCTTTAATTCAAGGCAAACATCCCAGGCAGTTTTGCCTTTTGCAATTGGTTTTATGACTATAGCATTCAGCAATCCTTTACCTCGTACCAGAGTTAGAATTTCCATTTCATCAACTAATTTTTGCATTTCATTCCGAAAGTATTGACCAAGCTCCTCGGCATTTTCAGCAAGCTTCTCTTCCTTCAATACCTCTAGTGCGGCAATTGCAACTTTACCCGCCAAAGGATTTCCGCCAAAAGTTGAGCCGTGTTGACCGGGTTTTATTGTTAGCATAATATCATCATCCGCAAGTACTGCTGAGATTGGCATTACTCCGCCCGAAAGTGCTTTACCGAGGATTAAAATATCTGGTCGTACACCTTCATGATCGGAGGCAAGCATTTTACCGGTTCTAGCAAGTCCTGTTTGAACTTCGTCACAAATGAGCAGCACGTTTTTGGCTTTACATAATTCGTGTGCTTTTTTCAAATAACCTTCATCAGGCACAAACACTCCGGCTTCACCCTGGATTGGTTCAACCAAAAACGCAGCTACATTTGAGTCTTCCAATGCTTTTTCGAGAGCTTCTAAATCATTGTAAGGAATTATCTCAAACCCCGGAAGATAAGGACCAAAGCCATCCCGGCATTCAGGATCTGTAGATGCAGAAATTGCTGCCATTGTTCTGCCATGGAAATTTCCTTCGCAAAATATGATCTTTGCTTCATCCCTCTGAATACCCTTTACATCATAACCCCATTTGCGTGCTAATTTTATTGCGGTTTCATCGCCTTCAACACCGGTATTCATCGGAAGAACTTTATCATAACCGAAAAATTCGGTGATGTATTTTTCATATTCACCCAAAACGCTGTTATAAAATGCGCGTGACGTAAGAGTAAGTTTATTAGCCTGTTCGGTTAAAGCGTTTATTATTTTCCGGTGGCAATGTCCCTGGTTTACAGCAGAATATGCTGAAAGAAAATCAAGATATTTTTTTCCTTCAACATCCCAAACCCAAACTCCTTTACCCCTGTCAATAACAACATCTAACGGATGATAGTTGTGTGCACCGTATTTATCTTCGAGTTTAATATAATCTTGCGATGTCATTTTCGATTCCGTTTCTTTAATTAAAAATATAAAAATTGCACTGCTAAAATTATATCTAACTTGTCTCACAATCAATGAATTAAGAATATTTATATAGGGATGATTTTTTAACCGTATTATTTATGAATATTCATTATTATTTTAATGCTTAATTATAAAATAATATTTATATTATTTAAGGGTTAACAGCCAATTATTATGCAAATAGAAACACATTCGTTTACAATTGATACAAAGGGTAATTGCGATATTTTAGATATCACGGGCGACGTAGAAAAATTAATAAATGATAACGGTTTTATAGAAGGAAATGTATTAGTTTTTGTCGCTGGATCCACTGCAGGTATAACGACTATTGAATATGAACCGGGATTGCTGCAAGATTATCCCGCATTTTTTAATAAAATAGCACCAGTAAATCTCAGCTACGAACATGATAATACCTGGCACGACGGGAATGGTCATTCGCATGTTCGTGCTGCATTACAGGGTGCATCGTTAACTGTACCATTTAATAATGGAAGACTTTTGCTCGGAACGTGGCAGCAGATTATTTTTATAGATTTTGATAACCGCTCACGAAGACGGGAAGTAATTGTGCAGTTAACTGGTATAAAAAATTAAAGAATTTTATATTGAAGAATAAACATGAAGTTCCCAACAATTTTATTAAGAGCATTTTATTTAATTGTTTGTTAACACGGCAAGCATTATCGCCGAAGCCGAAGCAACATTTAAAGATTCGGCTATACCCTTGCGGGGAATTGTGATTTTATGATCTGTAATAGAAAGCAATTCCTGCGAAGGTCCTTTCGATTCATTTGAAAGGAACAAAATGATTTTATCATTCCATTTAAAATCAAAAACATTTTTGCCATCTATATCGCTGCAAATAAATGCGTAGCCGGAATTTTTAAGCTGTCTAATTTCTTTTAAAGTAATATCTTCAAAAATATTTAAATGAAAAACAGAACCCATTGAAGCACGTAAAACTTTCGGGTTATACATCTCGGCTGATTCTTTACTAAGCAAAATATTGTTTATCCCGAACCAATTACAATTGCGGAGTATTGTACCCAAATTTCCCGGGTCATTTATATCTTCCAAATAAACTAATACTTTATCTTTAATAAGCGAAGGTGAAAAAGTTGTGCTTTTCTTATTTAATACGGCAGCTATTCCTTGCGGTGCTTTCGTATCGGATATCCTTTGAAATTCGACAGACCTGAGCACTTCAACCGTAACCTTATTTAGTCTAATTTTTTTTATTAACTCAGGATTAGTCTCTTCAAACTTTATTGTGATAAAAACTTTTTCATAATCATAATCACCCGCCAATCCTTCTTCAACAATTTTTTTACCCTCAATTAAAAATTTATTTTCAATTTTACGGTACTTTTTGTTTAGAAGCGAAGCGTAGTATTTAAGTTCGTTATTAGTAATCATAAAAGCCTTTTGAACCAGTAGCAGTTTTTATATCAGAAATAGTTTCATTATTTTTCCTCAAATCTTCCTTCAATAGCTCTATTTGCTTGTGTTTTCGAAAAAAGATCTGTTGAATTTTTTCAGTTTGGCATAACCTTTTCCTGAACATCATCAATTTCAGGAGGAAGCATGAAAGTCCCATGTGTAGAGCGTCTTGACTGGTTAGTAGTGGGCCTCTCTTTTTTGCAACCCGCTATGACCACGATTCAATTGAGCAATCTTACATTAGTAGCGACAGCGTTGGTACTAGGCTCTCGCTTTAACCTAAGCGAAATAAGTCGAATGTGGTTAAAAGCGAAGGAAGTGAGTACTTTGTCCTATTTTTTCTCAGAGATCAACATTTCTATTTCAGAGATGCAAAAACTCTATGCAGTCAGAGTGCTACAAACCTACTCTCTGAGTGGAGGCTACTACATTATAGATGATACGATGGAGCATCATAGCCGTTTCTGTCAATGGATTCATGGGGTATGCTGCTTGTTTGACCATGTTCTTCATACCAATTTACAATCCAAATGCATCGTCTTTCTTTACTACAGTGATGGAGTATGGATCAAATTTCCGATCACCTTCAGGATCTTCTACAAAGAGGAAGGTTCCCGCATGCCATGGCAAAAGGATCTGGAATTTGTTCATAAAACCAAGAACGAATTGGCTCTTGAAATGCTCCAATGGGCTCTGGATCAAGGTTTTCCTAAAAAAGCGATAGTGCTAGCAGACTCCTGGTTTTGTGTGGAACCCTTGATTAAAGGTCTGAGGAGGTTAAAGCTGGCTTATATCCTGGAAGCAAAAACCAGTTATAAAGTAAAACTTCCTTGCACAACACCTAAGCTCACTCCAACAGGGCGATTAGCCAAACAACAATTTGATCTCAAATCCCTTGAGAATCACTTTCAAACTATTTCTTCTTTCACTCATTGTGGATTTGACCGGGATCTTGAAACAGGAAAGCCCCAAAAAGTGCTTTACCATGTCAAGATGGACACAATACGTTTCAATGCCTTTCCCGGTAAACATCGGGTGGTCCAAAGTATTGATCCTGCCAAAGAAACCACCAAGTATCTCATCACCAATCAACTTCAATTCGAAACCACCAAAATCATCTCTGCTTATTCCAAAAGATGGGTCGTGGAAGAATTTTTCAGAAATGCTAAGCAATTAAGTGATATGGAGGGAGCCACTATCAGGAGTGAGCAAGGCGTAACACTATCGTTATGCCTGGTGTCCTGGATTGACTTCCTCCTACATTACGAAAATTACAAAGGCACTACTGATGGTTCGCAAGAGGAGTCACTATCGATTCCTTCCATTATCCGCAAAGCTCAAGCTGATAATATGGAGGCTTTTATTGATAAAATTCAAAATGATGAGGTTTTTATTCAAGAATGGATCAAAGTAACAAAAGATAATATTCACCATTTTCGCAAATCAAACAAAGAACTCGTTGATTTGGATGAGATTAACGCTATCGCTCTCTCAAAAGCTGCTTGATAAAGTATGCCATGGAATTAAATTATCAAAATTAATTTTTCGAAAACCTAAGTATCTAAAAGAGGTGCCATGAAAACTCCCCCTAAAAAATCCTTTGAACCGTTAGATGAAGAAGAAAAAGAATGGATGGATTCGGTTGAAAAGGAAAATTGGGTTAGAGTCGAATCCCTAGAAAAAATAAAAGAAGAACACGCTAAAATAGCAGAAGATACTTTTGCTAAAAGTAAACGGATCAACATAAGAA
>JADFLR010000031.1 GCA_022564295.1 Bacteroidota bacterium
CTTCCACATAATCATACTCCTAATCATAATCATACTCCTAATCATAAACTTGAACGTGAACTTGAACTCAGAAGTAGTTCAGGTGCAAGTTTAAGTTCAGGTTTAAGTACAGGAAACTCCCGGTCATTCAGTTAGAATCCTGTTATCACAATGAAAATGCAAAAAACGTAAGTAATGTTAAAATACGACGAAGATAAATTGCCCAACAACAATTGAGATTAACCGGACATTGTTTTAATTTGTAACTGTCTGCCGTAAAAGGATGTGTTTAGAACCGTTAGGCAGGAGTGATTATATGTAGTCCCCTTTCTCAACTACAATACTGGCTGGGGCGTGTCTTGATGTTGGTGGTAATGGATAGGCAGGAGATGATTATCCAAGGACTCATATCTTGCATTTTAGTTAAACCATATATCCTGCAACCTTTGCGGGATATTAGCTAATGAACATTTTGTAAGGATGCTGATTTCTTTACTTTTTTGATAATAATTAATGGAATTGATATAATAATTACAAACAAACAAAGTACTTATATTAATATTCTTGCAAGATATCAATCTAAAACAGTTAATAATCTTGCAGCTTAATAATATGTTCGGTCATCAACAAAAATTGGAGGTAACAGTGAGTTTTTTTAAGAAACTTTTTGGGAAAAAAATACAAACTGCCGAGTCAAATAATGCCCTACTGTCTAAACTTCGGACTCTTCCTGACAATGATTTGTAGGCGCTTGTTGAAGCTCAAAAATATGGTGATGGAGCCGGGCTTTTCAAAGGTTTTTCCTTAGCCTACGGTCGTTTAGAGGAAATCCATTTTTTGACAAGCGCACCATACTGCAAGAGCTTACTTGGCTTCCAAGGCAACAAATTCGTACAGGTAGGGCGAGGTTCCTTTTGCTCCATCCTTACTTTCGGCTATCAAGGACAAGGGCCATCTGCTTTCTCAGTCTTTTTGAAGTGTGCGGGATTCACCTCAACCGATGCATCGTCCATTGAAGCACCCACTATCCTTAAAAAAGATGGTACTACGATAACTGGCAAAAAATCAGAAGAACTGATCATTTGGGATGACGGAACTCAATCAGACATACCAGAAGATGTCGCAATTTGACACATCGACAGACTGGGAGTCAAGGTAACCAGACAAAGAGCAAGACCGCCTTGGTGAGGATGAATCCCTAATCGACTATAATCTTAGAAAGGCCGAACAATTGCGTGCAGCCGACGCGGACAAGCCGCGCGGCTGACGCAAGGCGTTAGGCAAAAAAAATATTTAAGAAACAAACCAAAAAATGGATAATACTCAAAAAGTAAAATGGGGTATCATAGGAGCAGGAAACATAGCTAAAAAAATGGCTAATGCCCTCAAGATAGTTCCAAACTGTCAATTATGTGCAGTGGCGTCCAAAACAACATCTAAAGCAAGAATGTTTGCGGATGAAAATGGTGTTGAGAATGTTTATAGTTATCAAGAGATAGTAAACAGCAGGGAGATTGATGTAATTTATGTTGCCACCACTCATAATTTTCATTTCGATAATGCTAGACTGGCTTTAGAACATGGCAAGCATGTGTTGATAGAAAAATCATTTACAGTCAATGCAAAGGAAGCCAGGGAACTTGTGCGCATAGCCCGGGAAAAGAATCTTTTTTTGATGGAAGCCATCTGGACAAGATTCCTGCCGAGCATGAAGATGTTGAAAAACAAAATTACAAACCATGAAATAGGTGATGTAAAGCAATTTAATATTTCCTTTGGTGGGTTTGTTGGAACCGAATATGAAAAAAGGCTCAAAGACCCAGCATTAGCAGGAGGTGTTACTTTGGATATGGGAATTTACCCAATTTCTTTTGTTTGCTATTTACTTGGAGAACTTCCAACAGATATTAAATCTATGACACGTTTCAGTGATCTGGGTGTGGATGAAATATCAAATTACATGTTTCGATTTCCATCTGGGTGTTTAACTAACATATGTACAAGTTATAATCTGAAGATGACGAATGAGGCAATAATTTATGGAACAAAGGGATTTATAACTTTTCCTCAATTCTCGACAGGACAACAATTTACTATCTATAAACATGAGGGTACAAATGATATAAAGGATACGATAGAGGTTCTTGAAAATAATCATGACAATGGATTTATTTATCAGGTGGAAGAAGTAGCTCGTTGTATTCAGGAAGGCAAACTGGAAAGTAAGATTATACCCTTGAACGAGACAATAGGCATCATGGAAGTGATGGATAAGATGCGAGGTGAATGGGGTTTTAGTTATCCATTTGAATAATTTCACTTATAGTTAATATAGTTTTTTAAAGCAAATATTTTGAAGCTCGTGCTGGATCAAATAGAATTGAGAAAAGTAAGGCATAACAATCAAATGCACCAGACGCTTAGCATCGTTGGTGATTTGGGCCGTTAGCTATTTTTTTGAAAAAGACAAACATAGAGGATAGTAGACTGTGGAAAATCTAGTACAATATTTTCTTGACGAATCGACTCTTTGGGTGCCGAGAGTAATCGGAGTTGTAGTGATTTTCGTTGTTTTCTTTATCCTTGCGAAAATAATGAAAAGAATAATCACTAGTGCCGCCGAGCGATTGAAATTTGATGGGAATCTCACTTCGCTGCTTGCTCGTACAAGCAGTATTACACTTATTATCTTTGGCTTTGTTACTGCGCTCGGAACGTTAGGTGTTAATGTATCCGCGCTTGTAGCCGGTCTTGGGTTAACTGGATTTGCACTTGGCTTCGCTCTGAAAGATACTATCTCCAATCTTCTTTCTGGCGTCCTCATATTGCTATATCGCCCATTCGATAAAGGAGACCGTATATAGATATCGGGCTACGAGGGCATTGTAATTTCTATTGACCTGCGATACTCGGAGCTTGATTCCAGGTGGAATAAGATATTCATTCCGAATTCAAAATTATTCACTGATCCAATCACTGTTCTTAAGTAGCCGGCAATCGATAATTTTATGATCCGGAGAGAAATAGCTGAGCAGACGCTGCACATGACCTCTTACGCCGATGGCTAAACATGATCGTCACACCTTTTTCAGGATTCAGCCTGAGATAAATTCCGCATTGTGGAAAAATCCCTTCCTCTCATTTAGATTGAGATGGGATATTTTCCGAAAGCTAAATTATTGTAGAGGGCGAATCAAATATCTTAATTTTTGATCTTAAATGAGTTTTGGTTTATCAGACATCGGGCAAAGAAATAGATAAAATTAAATTAAACGAAATTTTGGCATCACTTAGGAAATTGAATAACTAGAAACATAGTTGAGAGTGCATCGGTAGTAACTACAATTACTATTCATTTTTATTTTATTCAATTATAGGTCCAATATCCATCCCCTGGGGATACATAATAAAAGCAATTGCAAAAGCGATTATTGATATTATTATTCCATACATAAAAAATGTATAACAGTATCTAAGCTGTTTATATTTTTTCCCGAGTACCTGCCCTAAGAAATAAAAATCTTCTATCATTGTATCATAAAGATATTCTTTATTATTCATCATTTCTTTCATTCCCCAGCTAAAATCACCCAGATCCATATTATAAAAATTACCGAAGAACAGAAGATTTGCTTTTTTATTATGTATATCATCCTTTGTGAATGTACCTGATGTTACTTTCGGTCGGGTAACTAAAATTGCATATATCAGTGCTACTAAACTGGTTACTGTTAAGAGTGCAGTTGGAATAATAAGTTGAGGGTTTGTATCTAATTTTCTTACCATAATACTTACTATAATAGTAAGAACCAAAGTATTCACAGTGATCATAATGTTTGCTTTATTGTCTGCCATAGAACTGAAGCTAACATGCGTACGCATAATATTGCGGAACATGGTCTCCACTCCCCTGCCGCCTTCCTTTTCAAGTTTCTTTTTGGTCTCAACTTTCTGTTTGTCTAATTCTAGTTTGGTTTCTCTCAGCCGGGAATCCTTATTTTTTTTCTTCAGCTTTTTTAGTTGCTTCTCAATCTTGATGAAGTTTATATTTTTTTGTATTCCAAACTTTTCTTTTGCGTAACTTGTATAGAAAGGATGTTGATTTAAAAACTCTAAAGAGATTTCCAACCACTCCTGATCTGTACATACTTTATCGTCTCTTTTTTCGCGTTCCAAACGCAAAAGATCGCCCTTTTCTTCAAAACCCTTCAAACCGATATGGTGAAGATCGGCATCACATAGTATTTCTTCCAAATGATTATTAGGACTTTGAGGCATTTTTGTGATAGCTATTAACGATTCAATTTTCTTAATTTTATCTTCCGGATAATTAATTGATTGAAGAAATTCTTTAACATATCCTACACTTACATCTTCATGTCCTTCACAAGTTTTAACATAACCCGAATCGTGAAACCATGCTGCTATTAATAATAATTCCAAATCATCATCACCAACTCCTTCGGCGGCGGCAATCTCTTTAACTGCAGAAACAACTTCTGTGGTATGACTCAGGTTGTGATAAACATTTTCGGGTGGGGCATGTTCGTTAAATAATTTTTGAACATATTGATGAGCTTTGTTAATAATCTCTTCATTCATTTTTATAATTACACTCAAATTGTTTCTTTGAAAGCATTCTAATTATTAATTCAAAATTAAAAATAATACTGTTTAAAAAACAGAATCGCATTAGTATTTTTAGTATTATTCTTCATCAGTTTTAACTATTTTATTTTAGTATTAATTAAATATATGATTATCTAATTAACAATGCAGTGATTATTATCACATTTTAATACAGGTTTTACGATTTAATCCTGCGTATTTATATCATTACTTATGTCATTTTCTTTACTTCAAAAATCCCAAAAATTGTAAACCTTTAAATCGAATTTGAAATTATTCATATTATATATATCACATTAAAATTATAATGAAAACTTTATATCTCGCAAGGCATGCAAAATCGAGTTGGAAACATCCGGAATTATCAGATATTGAAAGACCATTGAACAAGCGTGGTAAAAGAGACGCTCCAATTATCGGCAATTTATTAAAAGAGAAAGGTGTGAAACCCGATAAACTAATTTCAAGTCCTGCTGTAAGAGCAAAAAAAACTGCTGCAGTTATTGCAGAAATAATAGGTTATCCAAAAAATAAAATTTTAATTGATAAAAATATTTACGAAGCATCATCAACCGAATTGATCAATATCATACAAAGTTTTGATGATAAATACAATTCTGTAATGATGTTTGGGCACAATCCCGGCTTTACCTTGGTAAACAATTTTCTTACGGATAGTTTTATAGATAATATTCCAACTTGCGGTGTTGTTGGGATTCGCTTTAATTCATCGTGGAAAAAAATAGAAAATACTTCCGGGAAAGCATTCTTTCTTATTTATCCAAAATTATTTATAAAGTAAAATTATAAAGTTGGAAAAGGTAAACCTTAACAAAGATATTTTTTTTAATAGAGAACTAAGCTGGCTTTCCTTCAACTACAGAGTATTGCAGGAAGCAAAAGATAAAAACGTTCCGCTTCTTGAAAGATTAAAGTTTTTGGCTATTTATTCTTCCAACCTTGATGAATTCTTCCGCGTTCGAGTTGCATCATTACGGAGCCTGCTTGCCCTTAAAACAAAGACTCGGAAAAAACTGCAGTTCGATCCTCAAATACTATTGGATGAAATAAAGCAAACAGTAAATAAACAGCAGGATGAATTCGGCAGGATTTATCGCGAAGAAATTCTCCCTGAATTAAAAAAGAACAACATTTACATTGTTGATGATAAAAACTTTCCTAAATATTCTAAAAAATATTTGCAATCATATTTCTCTGACAAAGTATTTCCTTTTATTCACACTCTTCTATTGGATAAAGATAAGCATTCAACATTTCTGCAGAATAAAGCATTATTCTTTGCTGTATGTTTAATCGAAAAAGATCAATCAGATATAAAAAATAAAAATGTTAATGTTGAATATGAATATGCAATTGTAGAAATACCATCTGAAAAGCTTGGCAGATTTATTACACTGCCTACGAACAATGATAAAAATTATGTGATGTTTTTAGATGATGTGATAAAATTATTCCTTCCTGATATTTTTCCTTCTCATAAAATTGATTCCTGTTATTCCATAAAACTTACACGCGATGCTGAGCTTTATATTGATGATGAGTTTACTGGAAATTTACTGGCTAAAATAAAAAAGGGATTGTCGAAAAGAAAAACGGGTGTACCTTCAAGATTTCTTTACGATAATAAAATGCCAAAGTCCTTCTTAAAATTTTTAAGGGAAACATTAAACCTTAAAAAAGATGATTTGATTGAAGGCGGAAGATATCACAACTTTAATGATTTTTTCAGCTTCCCGAATTTTAATCTTACCAAATTAGAATATGAACCTCTGCCGCCAATAGTAAGCAAGGATTTTGATAAACATAATTCAGTCTTCGATGCTATTTCGGAAAAAGATCTTTTGCTTAGTTTTCCATATCAATCTTACGGATATGTTTTAAAATTTCTTGAAGAGGCAGCTAACGACCCTGATGTAAAATCAATAAGGATAACTTTATATAGAGTAGCTTCAGAATCGTTGGTAATTCGTTCTTTATTAAAAGCGGTTGAGAATTCTAAAAAAGTTACGGCTTTTGTTGAACTTAAAGCAAGGTTTGATGAAGAATCTAATTTCTCTTCAGGCGAAGCACTGCAAAACGGTGGTGTTAATGTGCTGTATAGTTTCCCCGGATTAAAAGTACATTCAAAGCTCTGCGTTGTTGAAAGAGTTGAAAAGGGCAAAACAAATTTCTATACATATTTAGGTACAGGTAACTTCAACGAAAAAACTGCACGTATTTATTGTGATCATGCACTATTCACTAAGGATAAGCAGATTGCTAAAGATGCAAATAATGTTTTTAAGTTTTTATTGAACAAGGATGACGAACAATCGTTCGATAAATTACTTGTTGCGCCGTTTAATTTACGCAGCACTTTTGTGCAATTGATTGATAGTGAAATTACAAATTCAAGAGAGGGTAAAAAAGCGGAGATAACTATTAAGCTGAACAGTCTGGAAGACAGAAAAATGATAAAAAAACTTTACGAGGCATCACAAGCCGGAGTAAAGATAAGAATAATAGCAAGGGGAATTTGTTGTTTGATTCCCGGCAAAAAAGGATTGAGTGAGAATATTTCAGTTATCAGCATAGTTGATAGATTCCTTGAACATGCCAGAATTTATGTATTTCATAACAATGGTGAAAAGCTAATGTTCGTTGCGTCCGCTGATTGGATGAGAAGAAATTTAAGCCGAAGAATAGAGGTGGGATTCCCTATTCTTGATAAAAAAGTAAAAGCACAGTTACTTAAACTGATTGATCTTCAATGGATTGATAATACAAAGGCGAGAAAAATTGACGCCGCTCAAAAAGATAAATATAAAACTTCAAGGCGTAAAAAGAAGATCAGATCGCAATATGAGATTTATGATTATATTAAGAAAATTAATTCAGTATAGATTACTCCTAATATGCCATGGCAAAACCAAAACTGAATGTGAAACGATCAGGCGATACCGCTATATATGTACTTACAACTACAGTCTCCTCCAAATAAGAGAGCCATAATCCACCTCCGTATGATGGATGCCATTTATCAGAATCCTGTCTATCGCCTTCTACAAAAACTCTACCTGTTTCTGCAAATAGATTTATACCAAAGTTACTTTTAAAAAGTACTTTCATCTTAGTAAGCCATATTCTTGCTTCTGCCTGCCCGAATACAGAAGCATCACCTGCAAACCTCCACCTATTGTACCCTCGTAAATTTTCAATTCCTCCAAGAAATGCTGCCGCATAAAACGGATATTTACCCCACACTTTTTCACCACCGGCACGTAAAGCTAATGTAGCTCCATTGAAAATACTAAATGGAAGATAACCCCTAAGATCAATACCGGCTCTGTAAAATGTTTCATCAATATCAAATACTTTTGGAAACACTGCACCACGAATATCTGCATAAAAACCACTTGAGGGCACGACTGCATTATCACGTTTATCTATTTCAAAACCTCCGTGCAGACCCAACGGATTAAGCTCTCCGAGTCCATACGTTCCATAAGTAAAATCATCCAGTAATTCTACGTTATTCATTTTAGTGTTTGTATGAATGAAAGAAAAACCAACTCTGCCTACGAAGTTTTGAGAAAAGCTAAAGTAAAACATCGGGAAAATTGTAAACAATTCCTGGTCAATCCTGAAAAAATCATTTGCATCAAGTTCATCATCAAAAGATGTTTCGTTGCCGAACCCAAAATATCTTGTAGCAAACAAAGTGGAATAGATTACTCTTAAATTTAGTCTGCCGTTCCTTACCAGCGAATAAAAATCTCCGCTATAATTGATTGTACCGCCTCCAATACTTGAGTAGCTGCCAATTATCTGCTGAACATATTCCACGGGTCTTTCTCTGAAATTATATTTACTGAGTTGAGTTCCTGCACCAAGAGTAATTCCATTGTCTGTATCAAAACCAAAAACAGGAATTGGAAGCCAACGATGACCACGATCAATAAAGATCGGTTCATATTTTTCTCCATCATCTTTTGGTTCAGGTTCGGGATGATCATCATAATCAGTACCGGCGCCAGCACTTACAATTGTATTTTCATCACTATCATAAAAATATGTTCTTCTTTGAACAGCAGTAAAAGGAGTAATCGAAAGAAAATATCCGTGGACTACAGATTCATCAATTAATTCATCTTCGCCTTTTCCGCCAATAATTCTGATAAGAGGACTATAATCACATTCCCCTCTAACAACTACTTTATCATTACCATCATTTAGAAATATTCTTATATCAATTGTGATTTCATTATCGAATACTTTATGAAATAATGGTTTGCCTTTTTTATCACCCGTTTTCTTAGCCTTTTTATAAACAGTTACTTCCGTTGTAAGATCATCCAACCGGTTTACTACAACGTAATCATCTTTGGCACTGCAATAAACATCTGCAAACTTATTAACCAACCGGTAATATTCATCCGAAGCATTTTGAAGATTATTTCTTCTTGATTTTAATTTTGAAGTTAATTCTTCCGCATTTATTGGGTAAGCTTCGGAAGGCAGTTCATTAACAGCTCTATCTATAGCATCATCCGTAATTTTGCCCTGAATTACGGTTGCTATAGAATCCCATGTAGGTTTATCTAGTTCTGCTAGTATTCTGCGATCTAAAAATCGACCATTCCAGGTTAAGTCTTTCAATTGAGGATAATCATAACCGAAATTATTTAATTGCGGAATCAAGTAAGCGGCTATATAAGGAAAAAAGCCATCATATCTTGAGAATGCCTGATCTCTATCGCGAGGGATGGGATACCAGCCGTCTATTTCATCTTCATTATACTTTGCCCATCTCCATTGATCCATGTGCCTGTCCCAATCATTGAGAAGAATATCCATTAACCTTGCTTTAAGAAATTCCTTTGCATTAATTTTTTCACTTCTTTTTTTCTCAAGATAATTTAATAGTTTATAAGTTCCTTTTACATCTATGGCTCCTGCAAATCCCGGTTCATCATCTTCACCCTCATCAGGATGCACTTCTATAAATCCGAGCATTCCTCCAAACTCATCTCTAAACTCACCAAGCTTTTCATTATCGGGAAGGTAAACTAATTTGGCTTTAGCTTCTGTTAGATCAGCCGCTTCTAGTAAGGGAAATACTACCAGAGGGGCTAGAGGATTTGATGTACTGATCTGATCCTTCACAATATCTTCGGCAATCGATTCCTGCAAATCGAGAGGTAATACTTTTGAAGGATCTTTATTTACTGAACGAAATTTCCAGGACTGACCATCGGCACCAATAAAACGTAAAGACTTTGTCTGATAACCTCCGCCTTTCTTTAAGGGTGTAAGCCCACCCGCAAAATTATTAAGATTAAGAATTTCAACTTTTAAAGGAGTGGTCCATAAATCCCGCCAATGAGATCCAAAAAAAACTTCATGCAGCCATCCAGCTTCGTACTCAGCACCTGGTACTATGGTTATGTAATTTACCGTCGTATCAGTTTGAGCAAATGCTAAATGAAACATGCTGAACAAAACCATCAACACTATTTTAATAATTGAACTGAGGTTCATCTGTTATAATTTTAAATTTTTGTCAGATGGAACTCGTTCCGATTTATCGGGACTAGTTTCATAATTATTACAATTAAATAGTTTTGGTAATAACAAACATTACATAGTGATTAATATAATGAATTCTTCAGTAAGGAAGAATCTTATTATACTATCAATATAATAAATTTAGAGTTGAGAACGTTAACTTAAAAGGATTTATTCTGAATGACTTTTCCTTTGTGGAATCTGAATGGAAAATTAATGTTCATTTACAATCCCATTCTCGCTCTTAGATAAAAAGTAGTTCTTTCGGTCGATTTACCAATAGTAATGGAAGTGTTCAGCGTCCTTCCTATTATAGATAGCCAAACACCCCCACCAAAAGCAGGATGCCACTTTGTAGAATTTTCCCCATCAACAAAAACTCTTCCTGTCTCACCAAAAAAGTGTATGCCGAATTCTCCAGGTAAATATATACTGAATTTGGATACTAGTAAACGTAACTCAGCTTGTGTAGATAAGGAGGCGTCTCCTGAGAATCTTTCCCTCGAATATCCACGTAGATTATTTTTACCGCCACGGAAAGCTGCAAACTGAAACGGATATTTTGAACCCCAAACTCCTTCTCCGCTTGTTCGCAACGACAAAGTATAATTCGTTAAAATTCTTCCGCTGAAATAACCCCTTAGTTCAAATCCTCCCCTTGAAAAGAACTCTTCATTATCTAACATAGCAGGATATAATGAGCCATAGAATGAAACTAAAAACCCATTTTTCGCATTCCTGATAACGTCACGACTGTCTATCGAAAAAGCAGTATTAATTTTAAATATTTTTAAGTGACCTAATCCATACCCGGGATTATGAAAGTCTTTCAAAAGTATTTCATTCTTCATGCTTGTATTATACACGTTGTATGAAAAAGCAAACCTTATTGTGTTATACTTAAAGAAATGAAAATCTACTGAAGGTTCAATATAAAACAGATTCTGTTTCACTTCGTTAAAACCGTTATCCTCCAGTTCTTCACTATAAGGAGTTTCATTACCAAATCCATAATATTTTACCAGGTGTAATTGAGTGAAGCTCACTTCAATATTACTTTCTGCTCCTCTTATCCACGATTTTGATATCAACTTATAAAACAAATTAGCACTGTTAAGTTTTATTGAATACGCCGCAGTAAACGTCATCCAATATTCATACGGATCCATTAAAAAATCATATACAAGCAAGGTTGGTCCGCCGCCGATAGTTATTCCATCATCAGAGCTAAGATTAAACACGGGGTTAACCTCAATTTCGTGAAATCTGTTTTTAAAATGGGGTTCATATTTATCTATATCATCTATAGGTTCAGGAATTATACTCTTATTAATAACTGTTCCCGGTCCGGTTTTGAAAACAGATTTATTTCCGCTGTCGTAAAAAACAGCAGCATGTTCTGTATTAGGAATTGGTAAGAAGCTAAAAAGATTACCGTTTACTTTTGAGTTATCAACAAATTCATCTTTTCCATTACCGCCGATAATTCTTATTATTGGGCTTGTCTCAACTACACCATTTACAACTGCTTTATCATCTCCATCCATTAAAAATATTCTTACTTCTGCGGTAAGTTTATTATCGAATATTTTATGATAAATAGGGGCGTCTTTTTTCTTACCGTTTTTTTTAGCTCTTCGATAATAAGAAACTTCCGTTTCATCGTTGCTCAATCTTATAACTTCAACAAAATCATCTTTATCGCTGCAATAAATATCTACAACATCATTAATGAGATTGTAATAATCCTCAGAGAAAGTAAAGAGTTGATCACGACGGGATCTTAATTTAAATAATAACTCAGCACCAACAATCTTTTTAATTTCAGGTGGAAGTACATTAACTGCATCTTCAATAACCTCGTCTGTTAATCTGTTCTGTACAAATGCAGTAACTGAATCCCATTGTTCTTTAGTTAGTTCAGAAAGATAACGGCGATCGAGCATCCTGCCGCTCCACGTTAAGTTTCGAGCATTAGGAAAATCAGCAGCAAAATGATTTAGTTGCAATACAAACATTTCACCAAGAGAAGGAAACACACCATCATATTTTGGGAATGCCTGGTCACGGTCACGCGGAATGGGTCGCCACAACTCTTTACCCTTCACATCATACCTTGCCCAGCGCCACTGATCCGTGTGTCTATCCCAATCACCAATATAATTATCCATCAAACGTGCTTTAAGAAATTCTTTTGAGTCTACTCTTTCGCTTCTTTTCTTTTCAAGCCGGTGGAAAAGTTTATAAGTGCCGACTATTTTTTCAGCCCCCTCAAAACCCGGCTTGCCTTCTTTGCCTTCATCGGGATGAATTTCAATCATTCCTAACATTCCTCCAAATTCTTCCCTGAATTTACCAAGCATTTCATCATCTGGGAGCACAACCAATTGCGGTTCTGCTTGAAGAACATCGACAGCATTTAATAGAGGTGCTACTACCAATGCACCTAAAGGATTAGCGGAACTTATCTGGTCTGTTAGAACATCTGCAATTAATGATTCCTGTAAATCCGACTCTAATACTTTTGTAGGATCTTTATTGATTGAACGGAATTTATAGATGTTTCCATCCTTACCGTTAAATCGAAGCGATTTTGTTTGCAACCCACCTCCAACTTTTGTAGGTGTTATTCCCCCGGCAAAATTTTTCAGATCAAGAACCGGAACTTGCATAGGAGTTGTCCATATATCTCTCCAATGCTTTCCAAACCAGAAATTGTGGAACCAACCAGCATCAAACTGTTTACCTGGAACTACTGTAACAAAATTAGTAGAATCGCTTTGTGAATAAGTGAACTGTAAAATACCTAATGTAAGTACAAGAATTATTTTGATAATTGAGAGAGGTTTCAACTTTGTTTTATATAATTATTATTAAAGGAAATAATATATAAAACTTTTTTAAAAAATAACCCTACTATTTTACTTTAATTTCTCAAGATCATCACTACTGTTTACAATACTCAAAATCATTTTATAATATTTTATAAATCATTTATACACCTATACACATCAAGAAGAAATCAAAATGGAAGTGTAACGCCCCCGGTAAAAATGAGTCCATCCTGTCCAATAGCAGCATTGCCAATTATTCCAAGGTTTGGAGGGTTAAGTATTCTTATGCTCATTCCAGGATTAACATTAAATCTTCCGGTAAAACCATCATTGTTAAAAACCTGTCCGGCATCTAAAAACGGTGCCATTTGAACATCCATCGGCATTCCTAAAAATACAATGTGCATCATTTGAAAACGAACTTCCATACTTGCAAACACAGAGTGCTGTCCATAAAACCTTCCGATATCAAATGCTCTGTCAGAAAAATCACCGCCAAAAGTTGCCTGGTCAAAAAACGGTACATTCCGGTCAGTTGTAAATGTCCAGCTATTTCTTAAAAGTAAAGTTAATATCTGATCTCTAGTGGAAAAATATTGTCTTAGGTCGATAGAAAATTTACCATAATTTGAAACAATGTCAGAAGTTGGCACAACCTGTTCATCAACACTATTGTACTCCGCAACAAATTTTCCGTAGAAACCGGCAGAAGGTGTAAACTCTGAATTCCTGCTGTCAAACACAAGATTAACTCTACCACCATAAACAGTTGCGCCATGAATTCCAGGAACTTTAGCAAATTTTTCACCCGGGGATGTAAATTCTGTTGTCCATGGCATTATATCGTGTATCTTGTCATTACCATCTGAAACATCAACGTTTCGAACCTTTCCACCAACACCAAATCTCCAGTGGTTAACAGGCATCCAATAGAAGTCGAGTATACCGCCAAATTCCTGGTGGGTATAATTAGTTTTATCTTCCTCTACTGTTTCTGAACCGATGCCATAAAATCTAAAACGAGGATCCTGAAACGCATCTGCTATTAATTCATAACCAAATCTGTGTTTTTTTCCTAAAGTAAGATTTTCAACATGAGCGCGTATTCCTGCATTTTGCCCATCGGTTGATACTTGTGCAGATACCCAGTAATTAAAATACGCAGCCGGACAACTCACAGCTTCAACTGCAATTGTTGGACCTATAAACTCGTTATAAAATGCGCGAAGCTGAACCTGACCTGTCATGATGCCCTCACGTGTAACATCTAATAGAGAAACACCTAATCCAAGAGTAGCTCCGTTGTTTTCTGTAAACCCAACAAAAGGGACCCAAACGGTTTGAATATGTTTTCCATGATTATCAGGATCTATGAACAACCAATGCAGGAAGTCAGGGATTGCTGTTCCTTCGGGCCACCTGTACATAATGCTGCTCCATGGTTCAGGCAACAGATCTTCCTCATCAATAACCAGATAATCTTTTGGTACTTCGCTTATATATGGTTCGGGAATTTCACTCTGTGTGATCTCTCCTTTTGAACTTATTGTAATTGTAGTTGTATATTTTTCGTGAACGTGTGATGAAAGATGACCTGCATTTAATCCCGGTGTATAAGTTGCGTAAGCAGTTATTGTGTATTCACCCTCAGGAATGGAAGCATCAGTAATGAAAGGTATGATTACATGAACCTTGCCTTCAAAAATCCGTGTTTTACCTTTATGAACAGGTACACCTCTTTCTTTTGGATTCGGAAAAAGTGCATCCCCAAATTCAAAATCTTCAATTGATTTCATCGTAATATAAGTGGGCGGCGGAATTGTTGCAGAGGGATCATTATCACCAAGCCAAAATCCACGCGGAACTTTAAATACCATTTCCAGGGCGGATTGCTGTCCAGGGATTACTGTTGTATTTAACGGTTTGATTGAAATATCAATTGGGTTTTCAACTGTTTGTGAAACTATTGCCGTAGTAAATAAAAGAATTATTAACGAGATTATTAAGTGCAGTGAAATGCCTGAAAAAATGTTGATTGTTCTGTACATATTATTTCTCCTTACAAAATCGATGCATCGCTATTTACAAAATATTATAAATCACTATTTGGAGTCATGATTTTGAAAAATCACATTTTCAGTATATGAATGTTTGGGAAAGAAATATGTCGTCAATGAGACAACAGACGAGAGACCTATTTAGATTAATTCCGAACGGGAATGATGGTTAACTTTGCATTTTTATGATTAGCCTAATCCGAAATTAAAAGTTATAAATTAGGTAAAAAAGTGATACCTTCCGGCTGGCGATGATTTTCCTTTATCAATTTCCTGTTTATTACTTGAACCGTATTACATTATTTAATTTCCACAAGACAGTAATTATGTTGATTCTCATCATCATAAGGATGAAGAAAAAAGTTCCTTAAATCTGCATTAAGATTATCATTAACACAGACTTTTCCACCTCTATAATGTGATTGATCTCTATTCACATTGTAAGTTTGAAATGATGAAGCATCTGTTAACATCACTCCGAATTTTATTTCACCTTTTTCGATATTTCTATCCAATGGCGATAATGATATTTTCCCGTTCGAATCGACTACTTTAGCGATACCGTCAGCAGTAACGATTATTGTATTTTTACTATCGTCCTCTACACTTCCAGCATAAGCAGTTTGTAAAGCAACTAACGTAAATAGCACTGAAATTAATAATTTCCATAAGATCCGGTTGATTTTATTTATTGTAATCATCTCTATTCTCCTTAAGAGTAGTTATCATTTAGTTAGTTATCGTATCAAATATTATGTTATATATTTCCCTCATTAGATAATATTAAACGCAAAGAATCACATTTTTCCATTCACTTAAAATGTATCTTGTATTATAATCTATTGTTCAGTATATGATCTGGTTTAACAAACATTTGAATATCTACAAATTTTTTATCAGTCGTACCAATAAATAGCAAGCTGTGTAATATTATTTATTGGAATATTCTAGCAACACTCCTGCAGTCTTTCTTCAAACCAATTTCTATCTACTAAATTCATTGATGCCGTACTTTTCAGCCAATTTATTTTTTCGTTGCTCAAATTCTTATTTGCTCCGGCAAGATTTATTGCATCTATCAAAAAATGTTTTGCAAGATTTGCTGAATCAAACATGATTGGTTCGTTATCTATGTAATCATTTCTCATAAATGTATTTAATATTGTTTCATAAAAATCGGGGGCATATCCAAGATGTTTTGCTGTATTAATAATAATTGTCCTGTCCATCTCTGAAATAACCTCATCCATTTTTACCATAATTAATAATCCCCTCAAATATTTACCTCGATCCTCTACTGGAATCTGCATCTTTACCTCTCCGATCAATTGATAAAAAGATTTAATTACAGTAACGATTTAACTCTATTTTCTAACTCCTTTCTTAAAATAACACCTGCTACCTTTGGTAACAGTTTATTTAAAAGCTTCCTCCTGATTGATCAAATAATTGTGGACAAGCTTTTAGTAGTTCAGTTTTGTGCTATCGCATTATTTTAATAATTTATTACTGACCAACTATAGATATTTGTAACTCAGAAATGTGTCGTCAATAAGACAACAAAGAGGAGAATTAATGGCGGTTACTATTTAAAGTGATGAAGGTCACTTTCGCTTTTCCCTCTTTACCCTCATCAGATATGAGTAAGGACAAATCTGAAAGAAAAGCTATTCCTTCCGGCTGACGATGATTTTTTGATTTCAGCTTAACAGCGTTTAGTAACTCACCATCAGATGATAATTCAACAATCATTTTCTCATGTGATGATAGAATATAAATATTAGCACTGTTAGGATGAACTTCAATTCCTGTTGGAGAAAAGTTATTGATATTGAATTTATTTTTTAGAGAATCAAGATTTATTAAAAACCTTGGTTCTTCATTTAGAATATACGTAGATAGATCAAATGCATAAATTGCTTTGTATTCTGTTAAGTTTTTTCCTGCATAATCTTTACAAGCAAGTAAAAGAGAATTTGTCGCTTTATCATAACATAACCCTTCAACATTAAATTTTGCGGAAAGAAAGGTTTTGACTTTTATGTATTCAACATTTCGTTCATCATCTGGATAATTAAATTTATACAAAACACCTGAACTCGTAACTAAAAAGAGTGAATCGTTAACTGCAGCAATTCCTTCAAAATCTTTCTTTAATTTTTTCTTACCCAAATAAAATTGATACAGGATTTTACCGGTTTTAATATCAACTTCATAAACAGTTCCTATTTCATCATTATGTGCAAATAACCTGTTATCCCCGGTGATTGCTAATCCAGATATTTCATTTAATTGTTTTGGGAGAGTTATTGTTCTCGAATGCTCTTCTGAAAAATTATAGTTAGGTAATGTCCCTTCATTTAGAGCATTTTGTTGTGCTATTGTAAAGCATAAGAAAACGAGAGATGAGGAAACAAATTTTGAAATACTATTCAATTATATCTTTGCCTGGAATTAATAGTAAATTTAAGCATTAGGTAAATTCATACGTTTTAATAAATCAATATAACGCGGATCGTTTTGAATTTCTTTCCAGTGTGGGTGTGCTATAAATATCAAACTGCCAAGTTTTTCCTCATACGCTATATCAAGCCTCTCGAATGCTTTATCAAGATCATTTAATCCTATATAAAGAACAGCGAAATCCATATGAAGTGATATATCTTTCTCCTCAGTTTCTCTTATTATTAACTTATTCAAGCATTCCTTTGCTTCTTCAATTTTTCCCATACGTGCATAAATGTAACCCAAAGATGATGTCCCTTTAAATTCACTTCCAATCAGCTTTTGTACTTTCAGGAATATATCGAGGGCTTTTTCAGTATCGCCCATTCTATAATAAACCCATCCCAATCCGTTTAGTGCTTCACGGAAATTAGGATCAAGTTCCAATGTTTTTTGGTATTGCTCCTGTGCCTGACCAAGTAGATTTGCCGAAGCATAAGCTCCGGCAAGAGCAGAATTAACTGGTATAGACAGCGGATCTAAATCGAGTGCAGTCTCTGCTTCTTTAATTGCTTTTTTATAATCACCCATAGCAATTAGATACATTGTGTAATACTGGTGAGCATCTGCGGAATTTGGATTTAGCTCTAAAGCTTTAAAAAATCTTTTTTGGGCAGCATCCCAATCCCATTCATAAAAGAAGTGTACCATTGCTAATGAAATATGACATTCTGCAAGTGTATCGTCTAATTCAAGCGCTTTTAATGCATTCTCTTTGGCTTTAGGGTAAGCGATTTTTGTTGGCATCTGACCGATAGCTCCAAGATATACATAACCGGATGAGAGTCCTGAATAAGGTAAAGCAAATTGGGGATCCAGTTCAATGGCTCTCTCCGAAAATTCAATAGATCTGCGAACATCAGCCGGAGTCCACTTGCTCCAACAAAATTTAGCTTTTAGATGAAGATTATAAGCTTCTAAATTTTCAGTTGGTGCTTTTATAGTGTGGTGAGAAGCTTTTGGAAAACTTAATGTTTTCTTTAACTGTTTTGCTATTGAAGAAGCAATTTCATCCTGGACGGCGAAAATATCTTCTAAATTTCTATCGTAAACATCAGACCACTTATGATATCCATCCTCTACACTAATTAACTGTGCGGTTATACGAACTTTATTCCCATGCTTTCTCACACTTCCTTCCAACACATTCTTAACGCCAAGTTGCTTCCCAATCTCTCTGATATCTTCATTTTTTCCTTTAAACGCGAAAGCTGAGGTTCTTGATGTGACCATCAACCCATCTACTTTAGCCAATGTGTTTAGTATTTCTTCTGTTATCCCATCACTAAAATATTCGTTCTCCTTATCCGCACTAATATTAACAAAAGGTAAAACGGCTATAGAATGCTCCGCAGTGTTAATTTTTCCAGCTACTTGATCAGGAGTTGGTACAGTTATCCCATGAGAACTTACGGAATAAACACGTAAAGGATAGCGAACATTTTTCAGCTTAAAAGTTCCAAGCTCCGATGTGGAAACATCTGTTTGATTTTTTAATTCTTCATTTACTTTATCTGAGACAAGAACGCTGCCGGGAAGAGCAAGATTTTCAATCCGTGATGCAACATTGACACCATCGCCATATATTCCTTCATCATCATAAACAATATCACCTGCATGAATTCCAATTCTTAGCGGTACTTTTGGATCCCTCTGTAATTCTTGCTGGATTCTTGCACCGCAGATTGTTGCTTCAATTGCACTACCAAAAATTGCCAACGTCCCGTCACCATAGTATTGCAAAATTTGTCCGTTATGCTCTAAAATAAGATTTTGCAGAACCTCCCGATGCCGGTCTCTTAATGCTTTTGCTTTCCTTTCATCTTCCTGCATCATTATAGTATAGCCCACCATATCAGTAAACATGATGGCAGCAAGCATTCTAATTTCTTTTTTCATTCTTAGAACAAATTAGGATTGAATAATTTTCATATTGGAAATTACACGTAGATTAGTTAAAAGACAATTAGAGTGTGATTAATGGCACTTTCACAAATAAAAAATGGATGAACTATTATTAAATAATTCATCCGTTAATGAAAATGTAAATATCAGAAGTAAACAGGTTTCCCCTGTTTTAATAGATTTGTCCTAACGTGAACGTGAAGATTTTGCAGCTTCATCAATTAATTTATACGACAGTTCTTTGCCGAGGTAGAGATCGATGAAATAATGAAGAACATAGAGCATTGGCGTTAAAAATACTGCTACAAAAAATTTATAAATATAATTTACAACACCAATTGCCAAAACCAATTTTAAATCCCATCCTGCACCAATATAAAATGCTATGAACAACACAACAAAGCTATCTATAAACTGAGAAACCAAAGTTGAGCCGGTTGCTCTTAGCCATATTTTTGAACTCCCTGTAAAACCTCGTAAATAGTGAAATACGGTTACATCAACAATCTGCCCGATTAAAAATGCTACCAACGAACCAACGATTATCCACAAGCCTTGCCCAAAAATTGTATTGAATGCCAAATCCATATTTAAAATTCCTGATGGTGTTGCTCGTTCAATCCAAAAGTCTGAAGGGGTAAGGCCAATTGAAAAGTAAACCATCAAAAAGGCATAGGCAATTAAACCTGCTGCTGTGATCGACATAAACCTTACACCTTGTCTTCCAAAATATTCATTAATAATGTCGGTCATTATGAACACAACGGGCCAAAGAAGTACGCCTGTTGTTAAATTAAAGGAAAGATTATCAAAACCGAACAACGAAAGGTTAATAGGATCAAACCCAAATGTTTCTTCCAACGAAAATATTTTAACACCAAGAAACTCAGCTAAAATAGCATTGGCTACAAAAAAAGTTCCGAGGATAAAAAACAGAATACTGCTTTTGTTTTTCATTAAGTATTATTAAAATTTTTAAGTAGTTGAATATATAAAAAAGCGGTACCAAATAAATTATTGATACCGCTTTTGCGTGTGGAGAGAGATGAACTGAAACTTCTAATTATCTTCTTGATCGATTTTTCTTTTTGTTATCGTTACTTCCCCTGTTGGTTTTAACTATTGTTTTTTTAACGTTGTTAGTGTTTTTATTAACAGTTGTTTTTTTATTCCTTTCAGAAAAAGTTTTATCAACCCGTTTTTTTATATCAGATTTTGTTTGAACATTTTTATTCTTTTTTCTGTTCACCTTCACTTCTTTCTTCTGTTCATTTCTTCCCGTAATGCGGGAATTGTTCTTTTTGATATTTTTCTTTTCAACCTTTTTATAATCTTTCTCGCGAAGTTTTCTATCATTTACTTTTCCTGTTTTCTTTTTTATTTCAACATCGTTACCTGATTTTTTACGAACATCAGAAGTTTTAATTTTTCTTTCGTTATTTGTTCTTTTCTTTTTTGTATAGGAATATTTTTCTCTTTCATTTTTCTTGAACCGTTTTGTTTTATCTTTATCAACAAAGGTTTTAACATTCCTATCTTTCATCCTTCCAATTTTCACTCTGGAAACATCAAGCGATGAATTACGGCTGCTTTTTGTTATCTGAACATCCTTTACTTCATTCCTTGTTAATTCATCACGACTTTTATAAAACGTTCTGATCTTTTTATTGTTGTCCCTGTTTCTCGAATCGAGCGAAACTGGATCGGAAACGTGCAGTAAATCACGCTGCCTGATATTTTGACCGCTTCTTTTTCTAACATCACGAATATCCACGCCGTTATTTCTTATCCTACCGTTATGATAAACATAATTAGTTCTGTAACGAGTGTTTGAGTAAACACGATATTTATAGCGTGGACCTACACAATGGTTATAAACATAAGGATCATAAAAATGGTTGTACCCAACAAAGTTCCAATGATAATAGGGAGTATAGTAATGGGTTGTAAAATGTATTCCTATCGAAATTGAAAATACTGCATAAGGATGTAACGGAGCCCAGCCGATATAGTCATCATCGTATCTCCATTCAACCCAGGCGGGAGCCCATTCATAATCGGGATACCATAACCATCCGTAATAGTCATCAAAGTACCATCTACCGTAATGATAAGTTATGTATCCGAAAGGTTCATACGATTGCCAATACCAGCCGTCCGAAGTCCAAATCCATCTGCCGTCTCTATAAGGAGACCAATCCATTCTCATAATTGTAGGACGCCAGACTACTACACCGTAATCAATTTCTATCCAGCTTCCATATGGTGATAAACCGGTATAGAAATATCCGCTTACCCGTGGATGAGCAGTTATTTCACTAACTCCAACGAATCCCCAAAAAATTAATACGAGTATTATAATTAGCTTTTTCATGATACACCTCTTAATGTGTTTATGCTGAAAACGCAATGTTGGTGCCAGTAGAAAATCTTATGTTTTTTAAGATTTTTGAAAGAAAACAAAAGAAATATGTATAGTTTTTTAGACAGAAAAAGACAAGAGGAGGACGAATTGAGGTAATTGATCATATAAAAAAACACTTACGCAAATGTGTTTGTTAACGCCAATCTTCGTACAATATCTTAAAACTGTGAAACGACTATTCCCAGAATTCTTATGGGATAACCGCTCCGGTAGCTTTTTATTTAAAATAATCCACTTAATTAAAACCTGCCTGCTTAAGATAATCCAGGATGATAATGCGAAAGACAAATATTAATTGATAATCCCAAAAATTTACTTATCGAAAGAGATAACCCTTTAAAAAGACCTCTAGAAATATCATATAAAAAAACCTGTCATTTTGAATTTATTTCAAAATCCCATAAAAGATGCTGAAATGAATTCAGCATGACCTTGAAGTTTGAATTTTTGAGAAGCCTCTTTAATTAAATCCCCAGAAAAATGTGATCCTTCCGATGATATCACTTACCGGTGTTATGCCATCATCATTTTCATCGTATTTAACAAATTCAACATTAGGCATAAACCTAACTTGTTTTACTGGATGCCAATCCACTCCTCCAACAAAGAATATATTTGATGCCGTTGGATCAAATGGGATGAAGGGAATATCATCACCCTGGGGATTCGGATCGAAATTTCTATCAGCTCTTCCGAATAATGAAAATTGTTCGGACACTTCTCCAACAATAAACAATGAGGCAACTCTCATCTTCTGATCTTCAACATCTTCACTTTGTCTTGTTTGATCAGCATACATTATTCCAGCTCTGACAGTTTTTGTTTTGTAACCTAAAAATGCCTGCAGCGTGTACCAATCAGTGCTGCCTTCATGATCCGCATAATCTCCATAAACTTCAATTACAAATTCTTTTACAGGATAAAATGCTAACGAAAGTAGTCCTGATTTTCCTTTATCAATTTCCTGTTTATTACTCGAACCGTTGGAAAACATTATATTATACTTAAACATTCCCTTCTCATCTAATTTACCTTTTAATGCGAGACCAAAATCGCGCGAACTTGCCATCCTCTGAAGATCCAAAGGGGTTTTTTCAACAGCTCTGTAACCCCAAATTTTTTCCATTATTTGAAATGTGGGTGTCGGACTGATTCCGATTATGAGCGCCTGATTTGAAAATTTATATTTGAACCACGCATCTTTTACAAATGGAATCATCGTTGTAGCTTCTTCAAAATTAAACTCGTTACTCATTTCTAATCTTAATCGTGTAGAAAAGCTGCTGTTTATTTTATAATCATAAGTGAAATAAATTCTTCTGAACCAAATACCACGCTGGTCATTAAGTCCCGGTTTGTGGTCCTTGAAGAAATAATAATAATCACCAAACATATATCCGCTGAACTTACCGCTGCTTTCTTCTTCTTTTTTATCCTGCCCAAGTGTGTTTATCAGCAAACTTAAACTGAATAAAATGAAAAGTAACCTGTTTAACATTTTATCTCCCAATGGTTATGAAAATAATTACGTTTCAAACATAAAAAATTTATTCAGGTAAGTATAACCAAAAGATTAAAACTGTGTTAATTTAATGTTAAGTTGGTTTGCTGAAAAGGAAATAAAATATGAAAGCCGATGATTTTTTCTGGCTATTAAATAATTTAAGTTGGGAATGTATTTTGGGTTTGTTGAGAGATATTATATCACTCACACATTCTGAAACAAGATTAAATATAAATTTTTGCCAAACGATATATTTTTTTATTCACTCAGAAAATAAAACGGAAGGCACGCTAAACACTTCCACATCTGTTTCTGCTACAGAAAATGCAGGAAATGTTGAATTGCTTACAATACACGATGCCGTAAGAATACAGGAATCACCTTCATATAACCTGTACAACGTTATTTCGCGACCAGTCTCCCCTATTTTATAAACTCTTACAACTCCAGAAATCACAAAAGATAGATAACCACAGCTATCACCTTCTATACTGATAATTTTACCTTGCGGTATTTTTGAATTAATTACATTGTTTTTGAATACATCGAATTCGGGAAAATCTTCTTCATTTATAAATGGAAAAAGTTTACTAATTTTGGAATGAAATATGTTCTCATTATGTATCATATAATATTAGCATTAAATAATGTAAAAAAACTAACTGCTATTGGAGAAATTATGTAATTTTTTCGTTAGAATCATTACTTTTTATCCGGGTAAAATGTTACTTTCCATTTATTAGTGAGAAATTTCTGTGTAACTATCGCTGTTCTTAACAAACTATTACAATTTAAGTTATTTGTTTAATGATTCTAATTAAATCATTAACTTTGTGCAATTTATTATTATTCATTCAGTTACGATTCAATTGAATTAGTGACAAAAAACAGAGAGGAAAAAAATAGAATACCTTGAATATACAAAATCGGAGCTTGACGAATTACTGATAGAAGCCCAAAAGGGATCTTATTACGAATTTGGTGAACTTTCCCAGTACGTTAGGGATATATCGGAATCTTATTTCCTAACTAAATACAAACAAAAGGACGTTACAAAAATTGGAGATGTTGAGGACCTTACAAACAGCGTTTTTTTAGCTTTTGCTGAAGAATATAAGAATATTGAAAATTTGGATTATTGGCTTAGGAGAATGTTGTTTATAACTTTCATCAGATGGTATAAACAAAAGAAAATTCGTACTTCTAAGAAGCTAAATTCAATAATGAGTGCTGGAAATAATGGAACTGATGATAAAGAATTGTTGTCTGCACAGGTTATAAAAGTTTTAAATACTGTAACCGAGGAAAAACAAAAAATAGTTCGACTGAAATTTTGGGCTCATCTGGATTTTAAACAAATAGCAGACTATCTAAATAAAAGTGAAGCTGTTGTAAGAAAATCGTATTATAACACTTTACTAGCATTAAAAAACAGGTTAAGATGATTACCATACAATAAAAAAAATTATTTTGTTAATTTTTATATGTTGTCTGTTAAGTGATTGATCGAAATGGAAAAATTCGAAAAAGTAATTCACATATTAGAACGAGAAGTAATACCTTACGAAGATAAGGAATATTTAAAACGTATTGCGGCTGAAGATATTGATATAAAAAATTTCATCAGTGTACATTCAAAGCTGAAACGCATTTTAAACTCTTCCTGCCATTTGGATATGGAAATTCTTGCCGAATTTATTCTCTATTATGATGGCGACCTTGGTGCTGCCGAATATATACCACAAATAACCGATAAGATAGAAGATCATTTAACAGAATGCAGTGTTTGTAATAACCTTTATTTATCATTCACTGAAGAGTTACAACGAGTAGATGATTTTGTATTTAGCGCAATAAACGATGATGAAGATATTGAATTTCCAAAAAAGCCACCAGTTTTTTCTAGAATTAGAAAGACTAATTTCAGAGCTGCTTTCACAGCAATTATCCTGCTTTTAATTACATACCTTGGCATGATGATAACATCTTATTACGGGACACCATCTTACAAAAAAAATGTTTTTGAGTTTGAAGCAATCAACATTTCCTTAATACAAAACAGGGATAACGAATTATATAAACAGGGTTTGACAGCTTTTATAAGGGATGATTATGATAGAGCGATAGGTCTATTAATGGAAGATATCATTCTAAATCAGAATGATAGTACGGTATACCACTCCCATCAGTTGTTGGGAATAGCATACCTTAAAAGTTCTGAGAATAACATACTTGGTACTTTCAAATCCTACAATCATTTAAGAGTTAAAGAAGGGATTGAAAATCTAACGACGTTCATTGAAAAAAATGAAAGCGGAGTTAATGACCGTGCAAGTATCGATGCCCACTACTACATTGCAAAAGCATATTTATCGATTGATGAATTAGAAGAGGCGAAAAAACATTTGCAAATTGTAATGGAAAAGAGGGGGAAATACTACTCAGATGCTGTGGAGATTTTAAATGGTTTTGAGAATATTGAACAATTCAAATCAGCAAACAAAAAATAAATAGTAAGCGTTAAATTTTAGAAACTATTGGCTATGTTTAAGCATTATATCACATCAAAATATTTTATTTTCTCTACTAAGCTATTATTAGTTGTGACATTTTTCTTATTCATAAATTTTTTCAATTCATCTGAAATAATACACATGGCAATTTCACGTCAAATAATTGTTATCGAAAACAATCAAATGGTGACTGCAAAATTTATTGGTAATGAATTTTTTAATGCGGGCGATACTTCTTCGAGCATTACAAATAAAGAGGAAAAGTCAGATTTATTTTATTACTTTTTAGGTATAATTATTCTTATTGCAGCAGGTTTCATCCTTAAACAAAGATATGAACAATACTTAAAACAGCGCGATAATTTATAATAAGACTTCTGATAAATTCAACATATACATATTGAGCGAAGGAAAATATCTCGATTTTTTATTATAATAAAGACTCTTCACACCCGACTTCCGTTAAGAGAGTCGTTCAGAGTGATAGCAAAAGAATAATTCAGCAGTCTCTATAATATAAATTTCATAGTATTTTAATATTTATTCCCGCCACAAACAACCAGTATTGTTCTGAACAAGAATATTACCAGGCAAAGCTACAGATGCAAAATTATACACATTATTTGCTGATACAAAATTATTCCATCCGGTAACATATAATTTAATGTTTTTTGAAATACAGAAGGTAATGGTGAGTATAGTTGAATAAAATCGATATAAGGTAAAAGCGTAATAAATTATTTCGTTAAAATCATTTTCTTTGTTACAACAAAATTACCTACCCGCAATTGGTAGAAATATACTCCGCTTGGGAGGTTTTGATGAATCAATTTATTACCGAATACAACCTCGTATATCCCGGCAGTTTTTTCTTCGTTTACGAGAGTAGCTATTTCAATTCCTAATATATCGTAAACCTTCAAGCTAACAAATTGCCCACTGCTTACTGCATACTGAATACTGGTGCTTGGGTTAAAAGGATTCGGATAATTCTGAAATAGTTGAATTTCATCCGGAATGATATCAGTCGCATCTTCTACTCCACTGATACTCATCTTAAACAACGATACTACACCGCCATCGGGTATTATATTTGCCAATACCACTTTTCCTGAATCGTTTGTAAATACATTAAGAGTATCAATGGTTTCACCCTGGATCTTCAAAGCAAATTCCCAGCTCTTAGGAACTTTTATAAAAACTGATAACGGATAATTAAAAATTTCATTATCAAGGTTATCAAAAATATTAAATTTTATTTGTGTTTCATCATAAGTTAAAATACTGTAAACATAATCATCTCTTTCTTTAATATAACGAGTAACGTTGGCTATGGTTTCAACCCAAACATCTTTGTTGTCAGATTTATTCAAAAGCCATTCACTCAAAACAGTAAACCATTCATTACTGAAGGGCTGGTACGCACCAGCGGCAAGTAAACCTGGTAAAGAATCTTGAGGAACAACTTCGTGGCCCAAAAGAATTCCCCAATCTTCTTTTACAATTAATGAATCAATCCAATCCTGGATAAATTGTAATTCTTCCAGATCATCATCCAAAGAATTTCGAGGTTCGTTAAAAAGTACATCAACGGCACTTAGCGCAAACCATTGCTCGTTCGTAAGAGATGAAGTATTGAAGAAATTACCGTCAGCACGTGCTGATTCATAAAATAACGAAGTAAGCGAATCAATAAGAAGATTATGTTCAGCAAAAGGATAAGCTAAAGTAATACATTTTTGATTTGGTAGTCTTTGATTAATTAACTCTCTTGCCTGATAAATCTCGTAAAGAATTGTTCCTTGAGTAATTGTATCGCCAATTTCCAGTTCAGGTAAATGAAGGTGGTTCATTGTGTGCGAACCTATTTCATGTCCTTCGATTGCCATTACCTGAAACATGGGCCACGTTCCATAACGAAAAATACCAGGCAGACTATCAGTTAAAAAAGGGGGCATAATGTAAAATGTTCCACTAAAATTAAATTGATTCAGTATTGGTCTAACATTCTCATAATGGGAAATAAAACCGTCATCAAATGAGAATGAAAACGCAGAATTTTTATCATCAAACCACTTTGCTGCCCAAACTAACTCACCCAGTTCAGCATTGTTCTTTGGCGATGAATAAACGGATACTTGACAATATACATCAAAATATGATACAGATAAAAAAATAATTACTATCAATATTTGGCGAGCAAAATTCTTCATTGATTATAGTGTTAAATTCGTTTCTAAAAACTGATTTTTTAATGCGTATAAAATGTTATTGAAATTAAAATTAAATCGAAAATGATTCAAATCCCGTTCCAAAAATAAATGATTGTTACTTAGAATCAGGATTAGACAATAGCTTGCCTACAAGCATAGCAATAAGGATGACAAGGTATAGCTGCCCTGAAATACTCACTAATATAGTAATGGATTTAGCTAATGATGAAACCGGTGTTATATCACCATAACCAAGAGTCGTCATTGTAACGAAACTGAAGTAGATGAAATCGTGGAAATCATTACCACTGCCTGCTGCAAAATGTATTGCTCTTGTGGTATATCCTAAAATATAATGATGAACTAACTCTGTTATTGCGAATAAAAATGAACCGATAATACCCATTAATAAATAACTATTGATCGCATTTAAAATAATAACAGCAGTCACTTTTCTGCTTTGGGCAATATGTTTTATCATATTTAATGTGATATAAATAATAAAACAAACAACCATAATGAATGTTATCATTTTTATTATTTCGAAGTTTGTAATGCTATTAATCCAAATTGACAGAAGGGTACTAGCCCCAAAATATGATAATCTCCTCATCGTTTTCTTATCGAACTCTAACGAAGAAACACCAGCAATAATTATTAATGATAGAATTATATCCACTAACCAATGCGTTGCATCCCCAGAAATCCCTGGTAAGAAAAGGATAAGAATTATCAGACAAGTTAATAAGATAAGATTGTTTCTCTTCAACACTTCTGGTGAAAAAAAACTTTTATAATTTGGATCGTGACCGGGGAAAATTCTTTTGAACATAAATTAAATATCCTTAACCATGCTATACTTAACTTCTACTAAATAGAAAATCATTTTAATATTTTAAAACCTATAATTAATGCCTGCCATAAAAGTAAAAAATGCCAGGTCTCCTTTAACACCATAAATAGTAGTAGGATCTTCTGGATCATAAACCTGGTCCGGTTCATTAATTGAAAACGAATTTGTAATAACATTATACTTGGAATGTATTTCTAAATACCAGTGTTTACTTAATTTATGGAAATAGCCAAGTCCAAGGGCAAGAGTAGATTCGGTGCCCGTCTCTTTTTGGTCCGGAATTGGAACTCTTGGAATATCTGCTCCTTGAATAGTATTTACAACATTTCCAACTAATTTAAATTCATAAGAATATCCTCCAAAATCAAAAGAGAAGAATGGACGATGTTTCCCCTTCGTTATATAATATCGTGCGCCAATGTAAAATGGAATTATTCTGAAATGCGAATCAATATCTAAACGAAAAGTTTTATCCTGATCTTCTAATTTTTTATTTAATGCATCCTGATCAACATCCCAAATATCATATCCAACTGTAAGGATTACCATAAAATCTTCACTAAATGCATACATAAACTGTCCGTTTCCGCCATAACCAGATAAATAAAATTCAGTTAATTGACCAACAGGAAGTGATAATCCACCATTAACACCAACTGCAAATTTACTTTGGCTGTAAATTGATGAGAAGAATAATAAGGATAGAATAATTGAAGAAAATGTTTTCACAAATAACTCCACAATAAAAAATATTTTGAAAGAATTTCCTTTACAACAATATCTTTATTTTTTAATAAATTCAAATGAATAACGAATTTTACTCTTAATGGAGAGAAGAATGCGTTCAACATTATTATAAGGAAATGATTATAATTGCTAAATTACATTTCAGCAAGTATATTCCCATTCCGATTCTGATAAATTTTCGAATCAGTAATTTTTTTTAACCAAGGGATTTTATGTAACTAACAAATTCCATTCTTCATAAAATACAGTTAAGGAGGTAGAATGTTTAAAGAAATGTTTTCGAACAGGGAGAAAAACGAAAAAGCTAATGCCGTTGAAAACGTTGATGCAGAAAATTTTGAAAAGATGATAAAGGAAGATGAAAACTGTGTGCTGCTTGATGTAAGAACTCCTATGGAAAATAAATTGTTACGAATTCCAAATTCATTATTGATCGACATTGCAAGTCCATTTTTTATTCCTGAACTTGATAAACTTGATAGAAATAAAAATTATTATCTTTACTGCCGAAGCGGTAACAGGAGTTTTCAAGCAGGAAATCAGATGCTGAAAATGGGCTTTAATAACGTTTGCCATCTACAACCAGGAATTATTGGCTGGAAAGGCGAAACAGAGCAAAATAGTTTTTAACTTTTATTTCTAGAATCTTGTTTTAAAAACATGCTATGTTTATTCCTTCCAATATATTTTGCTTACTAAAATAGTTCTCCAAAACTGAATTAGTAGTCTGGTATTCAATATCAGTCAATTTTTTTCTTTCTGAAAATCAAATATTTTATCATTACTTGCTTCTGGCTCAATAAAATTATCGAGTTTAACATTTTTTAGTTATAGAAGAAGATAAGGATTTTAGTCCTCTACGAACCGTTTCTTCCTAAGTGTCCTTTCCAATGGAATTCTTTGATTATGACAACGGTATTTAGTATTAATAGCATTTCTTTTATATAACCCTTATTTTCAATTGTTTCTTTTGTTTAACTATTCAATACTTAAAATTTATGAAGAATAAAAAATTTGTAATTATTGATGCGCTTGCAATGGCATACAAAGCATACTATGCATTCATTAACCGTCCGCTTGTAACAAGTAAAGGAGAACCGACTTCTGCAGTATATGGTTTCATTGCTCAACTGCTCAAAGTTCTTGATGATCATAAACCCGATTACATTGCTGTTGCATTCGACTCAAAAGAAAAAACCTTTCGCCATGAAATGTATGACGGATATAAATCCTCACGAGCTGTAATGCCCGATGATATGATACCTCAAATCCAGAGAATTAAAGAAGTTGTTGAATACTTAAATATGCCTGTGTGGATAAAACCCGGTTACGAAGCAGATGATATTGTTGGTACCGCTGTAAAAAAAGCTGAGGAAAAAGGATTACTTTCATACGCTATTACTCCCGATAAAGATTACTTCCAGCTTGTTACTGATAAAGTTACAATCATTCGTCCCGGAAGAGCAACAGATGATCCGGTTGAGTATGATGTAGATAAAGTAAAAGAAGAACTTGGTTTTAATCCGCCGCAGATGATTGATTACCTTGCTCTTATCGGTGATAGTTCGGATGATATACCCGGTGTTGCAGGAATAGGACCAAAAACTGCTCTGCCTTTAATACAAAAATATAAATCCATCGAAGATATATACGAACATATAGATGAAATTGAAAAAGCCGGGGTGAAAAAGAAATTAATTGAGAATAAGGAAAATGCCTTCCTATCAAAGAAACTTGCGACAATTCACTGCGCTGTACCGATGGAGATAGATTTTGAGCAAGCAAAGTTTGAAAATCCAAAATTCGACTTAATAAAAGATCTATTCCTCGAATTGGAATTTAAAACACTTTATAACCGTTTATTAAAAGTTTATAACAACACGTCCGAAGAAACAATTGACGATTCTTCATCAATAAAAGTAGACTCCTTCGATAAAAGTAAAACAAAGTATAAACTTATTAATAATATAAAAGATGCAAAACAATTAGCCGATAGTTTAAAAAAGGAAGAGTTGTTTGTCTTCGATACTGAAACAGATGGACTGGATTCATATCAATTGAAAATTGTCGGTGCTTCATTCTCAACAAAAGCCGGAGAAGGATTTTATATTGCAGTTGATCCTTCTGATGAAAAAGATAAGTTTGAGTTTAAAGACGGTAAACAAAGACTTCCGGTACACGACTTTGTTAAAATATTTAAACCTGTTTTTGAATGGAAAAACACTAAAAAGGTTTGTCAGAATGGAAAGTTTGATATATCAGTATTAAGAAGCATCGATATAAAACTCAATAACTTCTACTTCGATACAATGCTTGCAAGTTATGTTATCGATCCCGATCAGAAACATGGAATGGATGCGCTTGCAGAAAAGTTTCTGAACTATAAACCTATTCCGCTCTCTGATTTATTAGGGAAGAAAAAGGATCCGTCGCTTATATACGATGTTGATGTTGAAACACTTTCAAATTATGCAGGTGAGGATGCCGATATAACTTTTCGCTTATACGAAAAGCTGAGTAAAGAAGTTGAGAGAGAAAATCTTCATAAAATTGCATTCGATATTGAATTCCCACTCATTCCTGTTTTAGAGGATATGGAATACACGGGAATTAAAGTTGATGCAAAAGTTTTAAACAAATTCAGTGATGATCTGGAAATATTATTAGATAATTATACAAAGCAAATTTACAGTGTTGCCGGTGAAGAGTTTAACATTAATTCGCCAAAGCAGCTTCAGGTAATTTTGTTTGATAAGTTAGGATTAAGCACAGGCAGAAAAACAAAAACCGGTTTCTCAACCGATGCACGTGCTCTTGAATATTTAAAAGGTCAACATGAAATAATTGTGATGATACTTGATTACAGACAAGCAGCAAAATTAAAATCAACATACGCAGATGCATTGCCAAAACTCATCAATCCAAAAACCGGCAGAATACACACAAGCTTTAATCAAACCATAGCATCCACTGGAAGATTATCGAGTATCGATCCCAATTTGCAAAATATTCCCATTAGAACCGATATGGGAAAGGAAATAAGAAGAGCATTTGTACCGCGAGATAAAGAGCATATTATTTTAAGTGCAGATTACAGCCAGATTGAATTAAGAATAATGGCATCAATTTGCGGTGATGAGGGATTAACCGCAGCATTCAAAAAAGGTGATGATATTCATCGTAATACAGCAGCGCTTGTGTTTATGGTTGATCCGGAAGATGTTACAGAAGATATGAGACGTAAGGCAAAAGAAGTTAATTTCGGAATTCTATACGGCATCGGACCATTTGGATTAAAAACAAGATTGGGTGTTACACAATCTCACGCCAAAGAAATTATTGAAACCTACTTTAACAAATTCAAACGTGTGAAAGAGTTCATGGATAATTCGGTTTTAATCGCACGCGAAAAAGGTTACGCAGAAACTTTAATGGGAAGAAGAAGATTCTTAAGAAACATAAACAGTAATAACCGGGTTGTGCGTCAGTTTGAAGAAAGAGTAGCAATTAACATGCCTATCCAGGGTTCAGCAGCAGATATGATTAAACTTGCAATGATAAAAATCTATAAAGAATTGGAAAAGAGAAAAGCAAAAACAAAAATGGTTTTACAAGTACACGATGAGTTGGTTTTTGATGCCCACAAAGATGAAGTTGATGAACTGATTCCAATGATCAAAAACAAAATGGAGACCGCTATGCCGCTAAATGTTCCTGTAGTAGCTGATGTAGGAATTGGGGATAACTGGCTGGATGCACATTGAAATATAGCCGAGTTGGTCATTCTGAAGGATAGGAGTAACTGAATAATCTTTTGCTCAAATGGAAGAATATTTTCTTCTGTTTTTAAGCTGAAATCATAATGACGTAAGACTAATAGTTATGCAACTTAACAAAATAGAAATAAACAAAATCCTGCTAATAAAACCACGTGGAATTGGTGATATTGTTCTATCTACAATCGTTCTTGATAATCTTAGTTCCTACTTCCCTGCTACTAAAATTCATTATCTTGTTGAAGAATTTGCAAAGCAATCAGTTGAAAATAATCCACTCATTAAAAAAATTCATACAATGCAAAAAACCGAATTTGCATATTTTGTTGCGCGTAGAATCAGAAAAGAAAAATATGACTTGATAATTGATTTGTGGTCCAATCCGCGAAGTGCACAGATAACGTTTCTATCCGGTGCAAAATATCGTCTGGGATATTCGTACAGGGGAAGACGATATGCTTACAACATAAAAGCTAATGCAGGCAGGGGCGATGTACATTCAGCAGAACATAATCTCGAATTACTTAAAGCGATTGATGTTCCAATAACATCAAAAAATATTCATTATCATATAAATAAAAACTCTCAGGAAAATGCTGATGGATTTATCAAGGAATTGAAATTAAATAACAACGCTATAATAGGTATAATTCCTTCAGGCGGATGGGATTCAAAAAGATGTGATGCTGAAAAGTGGATTGAAATATGCATAGCACTCAATAATAAATTTGATGTATTCTTGTTACTGTTATGGGGTCCCGGTGATGAAAAAGATGTCGAGAAAATAAAAAGTGAATTGAAGGATGAGATTGTTGTTGCTCCTGAAACTAATGTGGATGAAATGGCAGCATTAATTAATAATTGCGATGTGATTATTGCAAATGATTCCGGTCCTATGCATATTGCTGCTGCACTTGATATTCCAACACTTGGGATATTCGGTCCAACCGACCCTAAAAAACACGGACCTTACAGTGCAAATTCTGATTATATTATTAAAGATGATTTACACTGCATAATTTGTAATAAACTCACCTGCCCTTATGATCACGAATGTATGAAAGAACTGCCAGTAGATGAAGTAATACTAAAGGTGGAACAGCTTGGGAAAAGTTTTCTTAAGTGGATGTGATATTAATCTGACTTTAGAGCGGACATTAAATAATTATCAAGATTTGTTGCATAGTTTTCGTGTATAAATTTATTCAACACTTTCTCGTGCGCATTCATTGCAAGTTTTTCAGCTAATAGTTTATCGCCGGTTAATTTAATTATTCCATTTAATAATTCATGGGGTTTTCCCAGTTCAAACAGAATCCCATTCTCTCCGTTAATAATAAACTCATTTGTTCCGGGTATGTTTGAAGCTATTATCGGCAGCTTTGCTGCGGCAGCTTCCAGCAAAGCCAAAGAGAAGCCCTCCGAACGCGAAGGCAGTAAAAAAATATCCATTGCTTTATAATATTCCCAAATGTTATCAACGTAACCGGGCATAATTATCTTATTTCTGGGAATGTTAAATTCCTTTGCATAATCCAAAACGTTTTGTTTATCAGATTCCGGAATTCCCACAAGAAGTAATACAAACCTATCATTTAATTTTGAAAAAGAATTAAACAAAATATCAAATCCTTTTCGTTCCTTATGAAACCAGGTTGATAATCCAAGAACAATTTTACCACTTAACTTAAAATTCTTTCTTACCAGTTGACCGCTAATTTCATTGATGTTATTGGGAATTGAAATCCCATTGTATATAACTCTCACATTATTTTTATTAATACCTGATGAAATGAGACTGTTCGCGACCCCTTTACTGCAAGCTATTAGATAATCGAAATAACTGTTATACAGTAATGGACCAATAATCGGAGTACTTTTTGAAATATTATGTCTGTATCCAATATTTAAAAATTGCTTGCGATATTTTCGCTTTAGTTTCATTCCAACTTTTCTATCAAGAGAGTGATGCGAAATTATAACATTCGGTTTTATCCCCAGATAATATTGGTCTGTTTCATTAAAAATAGTTTTAAATTTTTTAGTTGTATCAATTGCAAAAAGCTTCACTCCTCTTTCTTTTGCTCTCTGCTCTGTTAATGAATTCTTAGATACAATCAAAGTTACATCATAATTTCTTTTTGAAAGAAGATCTGAACTTAGTATCGCTATTTTTGCACTTCCAGCATATCCATCACCAAAACTTAATTGAAGTAATCTGATTGCCATTTTTCTATTAAGCTATTTTAAAAGAAATTGATTTTTTATATTTATTTTTGATTTGTAAATATAATTTAATAAAGACATTTTAAATCTAATTATAATTAAAATTACAAAATGAGTAAAGAAATACCTTCTTGTAAACGGTTCACAGGTTACAAACCATGCTATCCTGATCATAATTGTTGGAAAGATGGTTGCAAAGATAACATTGCAATCGGAACAAAAATATTGATCATCAATCTTGATGCAATGGGCGATGTTTTAATGACAACTGCGCAGCTTCCCGGGTTAAAAAGAAAGTTCCCTGAGTCAACAGTTATTTGGATCACACTGAAAAATGCAGCACGGCTCTTACTTAATAATCCTCTCATTGATCACATTTTTGAATACAACACTGAATCAATTTCAATTATAAACAAGATAAAATTTGATTATGTGATGAATGTCGATAAATCACAAAAATCCTGTGCTTTGTTAAATTCTGTTAATGCAAAAAACAAACTTGGTTTTGGTTTGAACGATGATGGTAAAATTATTCCTGTAAACGAGGGAGCTTATTACAATTATAATTTAGGAATGGACGATCATTTTAAATTTAAAGTTAATGAAAGAACAGGACAAGATTATTTAGCAGAAACTTTTGAATTAGAATACAAAAATGATGGATACATTTTCAATTTTACAGAAGAAGAGAAGAAATTTATTTCCAATTATAAAAAGAATGTAGGTATATCAGCAAACGATTTTGTAGTTGGATTTAATACCGGATGTTCGCTTTTATATCCTAATAAAAAAATGACAATTGAGCAGCATATATATTTAATTGAAGAACTTATTTATAAAAAGGAATATAAAATAGCACTCTTTGGCGGACCTGAAGATAAGGAAAGAAACGAGGAAATTTATTCTAATTTTAAAGGAAAAATAATTAAAACTCCGACAAATGACGGTGTTCGTAAGGGAGCATGTTATGAAGATATTGCTGATGTTGTTATTACAGGTGATTCATTTGGAATGCATCTGGCAATAGCACTTAAAAAATATTTAATTGTTTGGTTTGGCGTAAGCTGCTGGAACGAGATTGATTTATACGGAAGTGGAATAAAATTATACCAGGAAAATTTGGAATGTTCCCCTTGCTGGAAAAAGAAATGCCCGTATAATCTTGAATGCATAAAAATGATTGATCTTGATCGTATTTTAAATGAAGTCGATCTGTATTTCAAAAAATCATGATTTACGTTTATGAACAATTTTAATGTGAACATATTTTCAGAAGCAAGAAAAGCCGGAAGACCACTAATTCTTGATGGAGCCATGGGAAGTTTGCTTCAGCAAAAGGGATTTGAAAGTTGTGGAGCATCCTGGATGACTGAGGTAAATGAAAAAAAACCTGAAATAATTGTTAAAATTCACAAAGAATACATCGATGCTGGAGCAGATATAATAACAACAAACACATTCAGAACGAATCCCAACGCATTTGATGAAACAGAAGCAGTAAATATTTCTGAATATGTAAAAAATGCTGTAAAATTAACAAAGGAGTCAGCTGGAAATTCATTCATTATTATTGCTGGTTCGAATCCACCTGCTGAAGATTGTTATCAATCTGAGAGATTAATAACCAATAAAATACTTGAACTAAATCATCATAACCATATTGATTCACTGATGAATAATGGAGTTGGTTTCATTCTAAATGAAACACTTAGTCATTTAGATGAAATTATAATAGTTTGTAATTATTGTTCATCAAAAAACATCCCCTATATTATTAGTTTATATTTAAATGGTGACTTACGTCTTTTATCTGGTGAAACTTTGGAAGATACACTTAATCTAATCAAGGAGTATAATCCTTTAGCAGTTGGGTTAAATTGCATATCACCGGAGCACTTCGGAAAAGCATTCGAAAATATGGATATAAATTACAACTGGGGATTTTATTTAAATTGTGGTTTTGATGAATATAATGTTAATGATATTAAATGCAGAGTTTCACCCAAAACGTATGGAGAAATTGTAAAGAAATACCTTAAATACCAGCCATCATTTATAGGTGCATGTTGTGGTTCTACACCTGAACATATTAAAAAAATAAAAAAAGTACTAGATGAGTAAAATAACATTAAAATCACCAGCAAAAATTAATATCGGTTTAAACATCATACGAAAACGTAACGATGGTTACCACGATTTGGAAACTATTTTCTACCCTCTTCTTCTTAATGATATCCTAACATTTGAAAAAGCAGATGAAACAAATCTTAAATCAAATTCTAATGAAATTAATTCACTTCAGACAAACCTTATTTCCACAGCTATAGAATTCCTCGAAACTATTGTTGATAGAAAACTGAATGTTAAAATTTATCTTGAGAAAAATATTCCTATAGGTGCAGGACTCGGAGGTGGAAGTTCGAATGCTGCTGTAACATTAAAAGCTCTTAATCAACTTTTCGAATTAAATTTAACTTACGATAAGTTATCAGAAATAGCATTAAAACTTGGTTCCGATGTTCCGTTTTTTTTAGAACCATTTCCTTGCTTTGCTTCATCAAGAGGAGAAATAAGAAAAAATATTCAACTTTCATTAAGTCAGCCGATATTAATAATTAATCCCGGAATTCACATTTCAACAAAATGGGCATTTCAGAATTTAGAATTAACATCTCATAAAAAAAGTTTAATAGAATTATGTGAGCACAGTTCCATTACGATTGATGACATTAAAGATTATGCTACAAACGATTTTGAAAATATCGTATTCGAAAAATATCCTGAAATTAAATCGATCAAAGATAAACTTGATGCTTCAGTAGCTGATTTTGTTTCAATGACCGGAACGGGATCTACCGTTTATGGTGTGTTTTCAAATCTGCAGAAAGCACGATGGGTAAAGGAAGATTTTGATAGAAGCTATTTTACTTATATAAATTTTCCCGTAAATCAGGGTTCGATTACTTAACGGCACTCTCTAAATATTCTACAAATCCTTTTGATGCATTCATTTTTATATTTATACCAAAAGGAACTGTGACCTTATCTTTTATATGTCCGTGCGGAAAAGTGTATAAGACAGGAATCTTTAAATCCTTCATATAATCTTCCATTACTTCGCCCAAAGTAAGGGTTCTCTTAGAAGTATCATGCTCAATACAATCAACAAACCGACCGAGAATGATTCCTTTGATTTGCTTAAACAATTTTAATAATCTCAACTGATTAAGTAATCTATCAACTTTGTACGGAAGCTCATCAACTTCTTCAAACATCAAAATCCTACCCTTCAATTCAGGAAAATATTCTGTACCAGTTAATGCTGCGAAAACCGATAAATTACCTCCGATAATTCTTCCCGAAGCACTACCTTTGGTAATCGCTACTAATTTGTCATTATCAGGATATTTTAATCTTCCAATTTTTTTATTAGATGAGACTATTCTCCAAAAAAAATCTTCGGTGTAAGAAGTAACTCCGTTACCAAAATCTGTTGCAATCATCGGACCTGCAAATGTAACAAGCCCTGTTTTTTGCAGGATTGCCATTTGTAATGCTGTGATTTCACTATAACCTACCAAAATCTTCGGATTACTTCGAATCAGTTTAAAATTTATTTTATCAAGAATTCGCGAAGCACCGTAACCGCCTCTTAAACAAATGATCGCTTTTACATCCTTATTTTTAAACATTGAGTTTAAGTCGTCTGCTCTTTCCTGATCGGTTCCGGCAAGGTAGCCATTAATTTTACTAACATTTTTACCGAGCTCAACTCTATATCCATTCTTCTCGATATATCGAATACCATTTTCCAATTTTGTTGGATCAACAGGTGCTGATGCGGGAGCAATTATTCCAACGACATCACCAGTTTTAAGTTTTGCAGGTTTAATTATTCTCATTTTTTTTATTAGATTTTATTCATACTAAAGATTAATTTTCGCTAACAAATAGTAGGAAATGTTTAATTTCCCTGATAATGACGGAAGTGTTTGAACGAAAACATTCGAATTTAATTAATCATAAACACTTTGACAAATGTACGAAATACTATTAAATCGGAATAAATGTGATTTGAATCATGAATTGTTCAAAAACACACTGAATGTTAACTCTCACGATAGTTTTAATGATGTTAGTTTGAACAAATTTTTATAAATTTAAATTATCTTTTTTATATTACATTAAATTAATCATTGTAAATTTTATTCTATTTATGGCAAAACAAAAAATCTTATATATTTGTGGTTCTTTAAATCAAACCACACAAATGCATCAAATCTCCAAAGAGTTGCCGGAGTACGATGCCTATTTTGCTCCTTACTATCCTGATGGTTATGGCTATATTGTGTTTGTTACAAACGCCGGTTTACTTGATATGACAATTTTAGGAGGTCAGGCAAAACAGAGAACTTTAAATTATTTAAGTAAAAATAATCTCAATATCGATGCGAATGGTTCTCAGCACGATTACCATCTTATCTATACTTGCAGCGATTTATTAATTCAAAAAAATATTAGAGATAAAAAGATAATTCTTGTCCAGGAAGGAATGACCGATCCGGAAAACTTTGTTTACTATCTTGTTAAAAATTTTAAACTTCCAAGGTGGATTGCAAGTACATCGGTTACGGGGCTTTCTTATGCTTATGATAAATTTTGTGTTGCTTCCGAAGGTTATAAAGAATTATTTATTAATAAAGGTGTGAACCCGGATAAACTTGAAATAACAGGAATCCCAAACTTCGATAATTGCAAAGAGTTTCTTGATAATGATTTTACATATCATAATTTTGTTTTAGTTGCAACATCCGATATGAGAGAAACCTATAAATATGAAAACAGAAAAAAGTTCATTAAAAAAGCATATGAAATAGCAGATGGACGTCAGCTTATATTTAAACTTCATCCTAATGAAGACTACAAAAGGTCAGCTGCTGAAATCGAAAAATATGCACCGGGTTCGATTGTTTTGCAGAAAGAAAAAATTGAACCGATGATAGCAAATTGCGATGTGTTAATCACAAGATATTCAACTGTTGTTTATGTAGGGCTTGTTCTTGGGAAAGAAGTGCATTCAGATTTTGATATAAATGTATTAAAACGCTTATTGCCGATTCAAAACGGCGGAAGGTCTGCTCTCAATATAGCGCATATCGGTCGTCGTTTATTAGCAGAAACGGAGAAGGAAAAAGTTTATTCATTTTATAACAAACCTTATAAAAATGTTACTTTAAAAGAACGTTTTAAGATTAGAAAAAAATTAGTAAAAGTAAAACATTAAGATTTTAATAAGCATACCGATATTTCTAATTCTGTATTGAGGACACAGATTTTTGAACAAACCAATCAAAATCGTCACAATTATTCAAGCACGTATGGGTTCATCCCGTTTACAAAGCAAAGTTTTGATGCCCTTGGCAGGTAAACCTTTATTGTTAAGAATGTATGAAAGAGTTGATGCCGCCATTTACACAGATACAATAATAATTGCAACTACTGAAGAAGAAAATGATGATCCGGTTATAAGTTTGTGCAAAGATAATGGTATAAAATTTTATCGCGGAAATTCAACCGATTTGCTCGATAGACATTATAAAGCAGCTTTACCATTTAATCCTTATGCAGTTGTAAAAATCCCATCCGATTGCCCCCTTATCGATCCGGGTATAATTGATAAAGTTTTAAAGTATTATATTGATAACAAAAAATTATTTGATTTTGTAAGTAATTTACATCCTGCAAGCTATCCGGATGGAAATGATGTTGAAATATTTTCTGCGGGTGCGCTTAAAGATGCATGGCTAAATGCGAAAAAAGAACTTGAGCGTGAACACACAACACCATACTTTTGGGAAAACCAGGATAAATTTAATGTGGGTAATGTACAGTGGGAAAGCGGAAAAGATTATTCAATGAGCCACAGATTTACAATAGATTACATGCAAGATTATGAGTTCATCAAAAGAATTTATGAAGAATTATATACTGAAGATAAGATTTTTTCTTTGCAAGATATATTAATTTTGCTGGATGAAAAACCTGAAATTAAAAATATAAATGAAAAATACGCCGGTGTAAACTGGTATCGTAATCATCTTGATGAATTAAAAACTATAACAAAAAAAAATACCAGAAATACATAATTGTTAATACTGTAAAATGATAGGACTTATAAAATATGCCAAATAAAGTAGCTTTTAATAATAATTATCCGGCAATTGATAAATCGGATGAATTATATAAAATTGCTTTAGATCTCATTCCTGCCACCACACAAACATTGGCAAAAGGACCCCAGCAAAATGTAAAAGGAATCGCACCAAAATATCTTGAAAAAGGAAATGGTTCGCATGTGTGGGATGTTGATGGGAATGAATACATCGATTTTAACATGGGCATCGGTCCCCTTTCGCTTGGCTATGCTTATCCCAAGGTTGATAATGCAATAAAAAGACAACTTGAAAACGGAATAACTTTTTCTTTGATGCATCCGCTGGAAGTTGAAGTTGCTAAATTGATACATGAAGTTATACCAAATGCAGAATCGGTGAGATACAGTAAAACCGGAGCTGATGTTACTACGGCAGCAATACGTGTGGCAAGGGCTTACACAGGAAGAGAAAAAATTCTATGCTGCGGTTATCATGGATGGCACGATTGGTATATTTCAGTAACCGATAAGAATAATGGAATACCAAAAGCAATAAACGATCTTACATTTACAATAAATTACAACGACATTCAATCAGTAAAAGATTCAATCGATTCTGATATTGCTGCAATAATTTTAGAGCCATTTGTCTTCGAACCGCCAAAAGATAACTTTTTACATGAGTTAAGAAAACTGTGTGATGATAACGGCATCCTATTAATTTTTGATGAAATGTGGACAGGATTTAGAATTGCTCTTGGTGGTGCACAGGAATATTTTGAAGTGAAAGCCGATATGGCAACATTTTCAAAAGCAGTTGCTAACGGAATGCCTTTATCAATTTTAACAGGACGTAAAGAAGTGATGAAGGTACTTGATAACGATGTTTTTTTCTACACAACTTTTGGTGGCGAAGCACTATCACTTGCGGCAGCAAAAGCAACAATAGAAGAACTACGTGATAAAAATGTTCCGGCTTATCTTGCAGCGCAAGGGAAAAAATTAAAAGATGGTTACAATCAAATTGCAAATGACCTTGGGATGGATTTTACAAAATGTATTGGCTACGAATGCAGATCTTTAATAACATTTGATGCTGAAGCCGGGAACCCTCTTGAAATAAAAGCTCTTGTACAGCAGGAAATGATAAAGCGTGGAATACTTTGGGGTGGATTTCATAATATGAGTTTTTCACACACTGATGCAGATATTGAATATACATTAAAGGTTTACCGCGAAGTGCTGCCAATCCTTAAAAAAGCTGTCGATGAAAATAGTGTGATGAAATATTTAAATGGTGAACCGGTTGCACCTGTTTTTAGAAAAGTGAGTAACTTTCATACTAAACCAAAACAAAAATTTGATTAGATATTTTCATGGGCTCTTTTCCTCAAATATTTTCGCTTAAAAACAAAGTTGCTATTGTAACCGGCGCACTTGGTTTAATCGGAAAGAATCATTGTGAAGCACTTGCAGAAGCAGGAGCCAAAGTTGTTGTTTGCGATTTAGATCAAACCGAATGCAATAATTTTGCAGGAAACCTTCCACAAAAATCTGTCGGAATTTCATCTGATATTACACACAAAGATTCGGTTATTGAATTAAAAAATAGAACCTTAAAAGAATTTGGAAGAATAGATGTTCTAGTTAATAATGCAGCGATAAATGATATGTTTGAAAATCCGCAAGCAGCAGCAGAACAATCCAAGTTTGAAAATTATCCGCTTGAAATGTGGAAAAAATCTTTGGATGTAAATTTAACTGGAATGTTTCTTTGTTCGCAGGTAATTGGAAGCGAAATGGTTAAACAAAATAAGGGGATTATAATTAATATTGCATCAACTTATGGAATGGTCGCACCTGATCAATCGCTTTACATCAATCCGGACGGAACACAATCGTTTTATAAATCTGCTGCTTATCCTGTTACTAAAGGTGCTGTGATCTCATTTACAAAATTTCTCGCTGCATATTGGGGTGAAAAAAATGTTCGTGTTAACACACTAACCCCCGGCGGAGTTGAAAATAAACAGGATGATTACTTTATTAAAAATTATTCGAACAGGACACCATTAAAAAGAATGGCAAAACCAAATGATTATAGGGGGGCGCTAATATTTCTTGCAAGCGATGCTTCGGATTATATGACAGGGGCAAACTTAGTTGTTGATGGGGGTTGGACAGCATGGTAACTGATGAAAAACTGAAACAAAAGAATAAACATCTAAAAAAGAAAATTGAAAAAATTAAAATTGTTGTTACTGATAGCGACGGAGTCTTGACTGATACGGGAGTTTATTATTCGGATAAAGGTGAAGAGTTCAAACGGTTTTCAATTCGCGATGGTATGGGCGTTGAAAGATTACGAAAGCACGTCGGAATCGAAACGGTTATAATAACGGGTGAGAATTCTGGTTCAGTTAAAGCACGAGCTGAAAAACTAAAAATGAAAGAATATTATCTTGGTGTTACAGATAAGCTTAAAGTATTGGAGGAAATAAAACGAAAAAACAATATTACAGAAGAAAATATTGCATACATCGGGGATGATGTAAATGATATTGCTATGATGAAATTAGTTGGTTTAACTGCTACTCCGGCAGATGGAACATTCTTTACTAAAGATTTTGTTGATTTCATTTGCAGCAGTAATAGCGGTAACGGTGCATTCAGAGAATTTGCCGAATTGATAATAGCTTTTAAAGTAAATAAGTAATAGATAAAATATTTTTTAATTACAATTGTTTTTGTTGAGGAAAATAATGGGAAACAAAAGAGAAATAATAGTTGGTAACAGGATGATAGGTGATGATCATCCAACATTTGTTATCGCTGAAATAGGTATTAACCATAATGGTTCGGTTGAAATTGCAAAAAAGATGATTGATGGAGCAAAAGCAGCAGGATGCGATGCAGTTAAATTTCAGAAACGAACTCCTGAAGTTTGTGTTCCGAAGGAGCAATGGGATATTGAAAGAGATACTCCCTGGGGAAGAATGACCTACATCGATTATAGGTATAAAGTAGAATTTGGTAAAGATGATTATGCAGAGATTGATAAATACTGCAAAGAGTTGGGCATCATCTGGTTTGTTTCCTGTTGGGATGAAGAATCAGTTGATTTTATTGAAGATTTTGATCCATCACTCTATAAAACTTCTTCAGCATCTTTAACTGATAAAGATTTATTGTTAAGACTTAAGAAACTAAACAAACCAGTAATGATTTCAACAGGAATGTCAACAATAGAAGAAATTGAAAATGCTATAGAAAATATTGGATTGAAAAAATTATTGATTGCACATTCAACTTCATCTTATCCCTGCAAATACGAAGAGCTAAACTTAAGAATGATCACAACACTCAGAAATAAATATCCCGGAACACCCATTGGCTATTCGGGACATGAAACAGGATTGGCTCCTTCCTGGGCAGCAGTTGCACTTGGTGCAAATTTTGCGGAAAGACACATTACTCTCGATCGAGCTATGTGGGGAACAGACCAGGCAGCTTCTGTAGAAATTGAAGGTTTTCATAGATTAGTTAGGAATATTAGGGATATTGAGTTGGCTTTAGGAGATGGGATCAAAAAAGTGTATGATAGCGAACTGAGTTCCCGAGAAAAGCTCAGAAGAGTGAAATCATTTGAAGAGATAAAATAACTTATTTTATGAAAAACTGCTATTATAAATCCCGGCCAGGCGAAACAGGTAGATATATATAGATGTCAGTTCCGAAGGTCGGAAGGACTCCTTTAGAGAATGCCTTAGGCAAAGGACTCTCTAGTAGGGATACCTCTACAGTACTTTAGAGAAGAATCTCACTTCTTTAAATGTAATTAATTTTAAATATATTTAGTTTCTCGTTACTAATAAAAGAGAGTTCAATAAGACAATGAGTAAGATTGCGTAATATGAATAAATAATACTTAAATCAATGAATATATATTTATAATAAAATATATTTATGAGTACATAATGGTAACAATTTTAACTGAATATTGGAATAACATATCTGCTGCAGAACAACAATCATTCATAATAATTTTTGCTTCAGCAATTCTCTTCATTATTTTAGAAAGAATATTCCCTTATGCAAAAGGACAACGAGTTTTACGTGAAGGATTTTTTGATGATCTCGCTTTGTACACTATCGCACAGAGTTACGTACTCGGAATAATTGTGTTTGGCTTTATTATAAGAGGAATAGATGAATCTACCGGCTTATCGAGGTTAAATTTATTTGCTGATGTGCCTATATGGCTGCAATTAGTATTCTTTGTAATAACGCATGATATTTACATCTACTGGATGCATCGGTGGCAGCATAAAAATAAATATCTCTGGAGGATTCATGAAGCCCATCACTCACCCAAAAAAGTTGATTGGCTTTCAGGTTCACGATCTCATGCACTTGAAATTCTTTTGAATCAGACAATTGAGTTTCTTCCAATAGTTTTATTAGGCGCACCTGTTGAAGTACTTGCTTACAAAGCAACGATTAGTGCAGTATGGGGAATGTATATTCATGCTAATCTAAATGTTAATACTGGAAATCTTCAAAAGATAATTAACGGTCCGGAAATGCACAGATTGCATCATACACCTGGTAAAGGCAGAAACAGAAATTTTGCAACAAAACTTGCAATTTGGGATTGGATTTTTGGTACGGCGTACTTGCCCGAAGGTATAAAAGCAGAAAAGTATGGAATAAAAACTTATTTTCCTGCACACTACTTTATGCAGACTCTTTATGCATTTAGAAGCTTTAAGTCAAAGAAAAAATTGATGAGCCGGGAATTGTAAATAAATCAAAGTTATTAAAATGTAGGGACAGGTGTTAAAGTTTTGTTTTTATCTTAATACCTGGTAGAGTTTTAATTTAAAATTATTTTTTTTGGTATTTAATTTTTCACAGTAAACTTAGTTTCACTAATAGTAATTCTGATTTCAATTTTTATGGGATCAGTACCGTCTTCTCCCAGCTCTTTTCCTGTTGCTGTAAAATGGATATGATCTTTATTATGGCCTGTTTGTGTGTGTTCAAGTGTTCCATTCGCAGTCTCTAGAAGAGCAGTTGGAATTTTGAAATTTGCAAAACTATTTCCACCTCCTCCTAATTCAGCCGGTTTCTTATAGTGAGCCCGAGCAAAGGCAGAAATAAAGTTTAAGTCTGAAATAATCGCATCACGATTTGCTTCAACTGCTGATGTTGAAAATTGAGTTATTCCTACTACAACTGCAATACCCACTATAATAATTCCCAATACAATTAACAGTAACTGTTGCTGCCCCATATTTTTACCTT